>CAKTMK010000016.1 GCA_934574045.1 uncultured Oscillibacter sp.
TGATGAATCTGCTCTGAGTTTTCAGCGCCGCGCCGCTGGAGGGCTCCGCCCCTCCGGCGGCGCTTTGTCTGCCCACTGGAAAATATCCAGAAAGAATCCAGTCCGCGTTTCTTGACAGGTTAATCGTTTAACAGTATAATAGTTGCGAAATTCAACGGCAGCGCGCGGATCTGCGCCTGTTTTGAAAAATCGCAGGAAAGGAAGAGTTCCCATGATCTATTCCGCCGAAGTGCAGCATATGTGTCCCGTGGCCAAGGGCGCGTATCACGGCCCGGCCCCCATCCCCGAGGAGGGAAAATGGGTCCAGGCAAAGGAGATCAAGGACATCTCCGGCCTGACCCACGGCATCGGCTGGTGCGCTCCCCAGCAGGGCGCGTGCAAGCTGACGCTCAACGTCAAGGACGGCGTGATCGAGGAGGCGCTGGTGGAGACCATCGGCTGCTCCGGCATGACCCACTCCGCCGCCATGGCCTCTGAGATCCTCATTGGCAAGACCCTGCTGGAGGCGCTGAACACCGACCTCGTGTGCGACGCCATCAACACCGCCATGCGCGAGCTGTTCCTCCAGATCGTTTACGGCCGCACCCAGACCGCCTTTTCTGAGGGTGGCCTGCCCGTGGGCGCGTCTCTGGAGGATCTGGGCAAGGGGATGCGCAGTCAGGTCGGCACCATGTTCGCTACCAAGGAAAAGGGTCCCCGCTACATGGAGATGGCCGAGGGTTACGTCACCCGCGTCGCGCTGAACAAGGACAGCGAGATCATCGGCTATGAGTTCGTCAATCTGGGCAAGATGATGGACGCCATTAAGAAGGGTGAGGATGCCAACAAGGCGCTGGAGGCCGCCAAGTCTCATTACGGCCAGTTTGACAACGCCGTGAAATACATCGATCCCCGTCAGGAATAAGAAAGGAGGACACGAACATGGCTTTATTTGAAAGTTACGAGAGAAGAATCGACAAGATCAACGGTGTCCTCAAGGAGTACGGCATCGGCTCCGTGGAGGAGTGCCGCGAGATCTGCAAGGCCGCCGGCTTCGACCCCTATGAGATCGTCAAGGGCATCCAGCCCATCTGCTTTGAAAACGCCTGCTGGGCGTACTGCGTGGGCGCGGCCATCGCGCTGAAGAAGAACGTGGCCACCGCCGCCGAGGCCGCCGAGGCCATCGGCATCGGCCTTCAGTCCTTCTGCATCCCCGGCTCCGTGGCCGAGGACCGCAAGGTGGGTCTGGGCCACGGCAATCTGGGCGCCATGCTGCTGCGGGACGAGACGAAGTGCTTCGCCTTCCTGGCTGGCCACGAGTCCTTTGCCGCCGCCGAGGGCGCCATCGGCATCGTCCGCAACGCCAACAAGGCCCGCAAGGAGCCTCTGCGCGTCATCCTCAACGGCCTCGGCAAGGACGCGGCCCAGATCATCAGCCGCATCAACGGCTTCACCTACGTGCAGACCCAGTTCGACTATTACACCGGCGAGCTGAAGATCGTCCGCGAGGTGAAATATTCCGACGGTGAGCGCGCCAACGTCCGCTGCTTCGGCGCGGACGACGTCCGCGAGGGCGTGGCCATCATGCACCACGAGGGCGTGGACGTCTCCATCACCGGCAACTCCACCAACCCCACCCGGTTCCAGCACCCCGTGGCCGGCACCTATAAGAAAGAGTGCATCGAGCAGGGGAAGAAGTACTTCTCCGTGGCCTCCGGCGGCGGCACGGGCCGCACGCTGCACCCCGACAACATGGCCGCTGGCCCCGCCAGCTATGGCATGACCGACACCATGGGTCGGATGCACTCCGACGCCCAGTTCGCCGGGTCCAGCTCCGTCCCCGCCCACGTGGAGATGATGGGCTTCCTCGGCATGGGCAACAACCCGATGGTGGGCGCTACTGTCGCCGTGGCGGTTGCCGCCGCCCAGAGCCGGAAGTAAGACCGGCCCTTTCGCAGATCAAAAAAGCGTCCGGCTCCCGCGGGGCCGGGCGCTTTTCATATGCCGCGCAGCCCGCACCCGGAAGATTTTCCCTGCCGCGCGGTAGATTTTTCCGCCGGGGTCTGCTATACTGTCTCCAGCAGCCCAAGAGAAGTCCGGCCTCTGATCGGTCAGCTCCGGCCCGCGCGTCCTGTCGGGCGCGCGCCGGGCGCTCCCGCGGCTGAGAACGAAAGGACGAAACGGCGATGAAAATACTGGTATTCTCCGATTCTCACGGAAACACGGACCATATGCTGACGGCGGTGGAGCGGGAGAAGCCGGACCGCATCTTCCACCTTGGCGACGGCTGGGACGACGCCCAGACCCTGCACCGGATGTTCCCGGACATCCCGCTGGAGCAGGTCCCCGGCAACTGCGACTTCCGCCTGAGCGAGCCGGCGGCAAAGCTGCTGGACCTCTGCGGCAAGCGCATCCTCCTCTGCCACGGACACACCTACCGGGTAAAGGAGAGCCTGCTGGACATCGGCTACGCCGCCCGGGAGCATCGGGTGGATCTGGCCTGCTTCGGCCACACCCACGTGCCCACGCAGGAGTGGGCGGGCGAGTCCCTCCTCCTCAACCCCGGTAGCATCGGCTACTGGGGCAAGCCGTCCTACGCCGTGGTCCGCATCGAGGACGGGCGGCTGACGGCGGACCTGCGGCGGCTCCCGTGAGCGGCGGGCCGGTGGGGCGCTTCGCCCCCTCCCCCAGCGGGCGGATGCATCTGGGCAATCTCTTTTCCAGCCTGCTGGCATGGCTGTCCGCCAAGTCGGCGGGCGGGCGGATCGTCCTGCGGCTGGAGGATCTGGACACGCAGCGCTGCACCCGGGCCTTTGCCGCGCAGGTGGAGGCGGATTATCGCGCGCTGGGTCTCCTCTGGGACGAGGGCGGCAGCGGCGGCGGGCCGAACGGCTCCTATTTTCAGAGTGAGCGGGGGGAGCGGTACGCTGCGGCGCTGGAGCGCCTGCGCCGGATGGGACTGGTCTACCCCTGCTTCTGCACCCGCGCCCAGCTCCACGCCGCCTCCGCCCCCCACCGGGAGGACGGTCAGACGGTCTACTCCGGCGCGTGCCGCGCCCTGACGGCGCAGGAGGCCGCCCTGCGGGCCAGGACCCGCTCCCCGGCCCTGCGGCTGCGGGTGCCGGAGAAGACCGTCTTGTTCACCGACGGGCACCTCGGCCCCTATGCCGAGGATCTGGCCCGGGAGTGCGGCGATTTTCTGCTCCGCCGGTCCGACGGGCTGTGGGCCTATCAGCTGGCGGTGGTGGTAGATGACGGGGCCATGGGCGTGACGCAGGTGGTGCGCGGGAGCGATCTTCTCTCCTCCACGCCCCGCCAGCTCTATTTATATGAGCTGCTGGGGCTGACGCCGCCGGAATTTTACCACGTTCCCCTGCTGCTGGCGGCGGACGGGCGGCGGCTCTCCAAGCGGGACGGCGATCTGAGTCTGGACGCTCTGCTCTCCCGCATGACGGCGGAGGAGCTTGTGGGCCGGCTGGCGCTGCTGGCGGGGCTGAATCCCGGCGGCGGGCCGAGAACGCCGGAGAGCCTTCTGCCGGACTTCGACTGGGAAAAGGTCCCCCGGCGGGACATCACGGTGCCGGAGCGTCTTTTTTCCTGACCGGGCGCATGATCCGCCCCCTTTCCGCGCATACTGGCGGAGAGGGGGTGATGCTTTTATGGAGCTGAAAAACAGCCGGACGGCGGAAAATCTGATGCGGGCGTTCGCGGGAGAAAGTCAGGCCCGCGGCCGCTACACCTTTGCGGCAAAGCAGGCCAAGGAACAGAAGCTGCACGTGATCGAGGCGGTGTTCACCTTCACCGCGTCGCAGGAGCTGGCCCACGCCAAGGTCTTTTACGACCATCTCAAGCCGCTCTCCGGCGGGACGGTGGACATCACCGGCGGCTATCCCGTGGACGCGCCGGAGGACGCCGTCAAGCTGCTGCGCATGGCGCAGCACAACGAGCTGGAGGAGTTTGAAACGGTCTATCCCGCCTTTGCCGAGACGGCCCGGGAGGAGGGCTTTGCGAAGATTGCGGCCTCCTTCGCGGCCATCGCCGAGATCGAAAAGACCCACGCCCAGCGGTTCGGAAAGCTGGCGGAGCTGTTGGAGCAGGACCGCCTGTTCCTCGCCGACGCCGCGTGCGGCTGGATGTGCCTGAACTGCGGGCACGTGTTCACCGGGAAGGGCGCGCCGGAGCAGTGTCCGGTGTGCAGCCACGACCGGGGCTTTTTCATCCGCCTGACCATGGCGCCCTACACCGGGGCGTGAGAGCGCCGGGGCGCAAAAAGGGAGCGGACGCGCTGCGTCCGCTCCCCTTTTATTTTGACAGGACCGCCGGATCACTCGATGACCCGCACGCGGATCACGCCGTCCAGCGCCTTCACGTCGTCCACCACCGTGTGGTCGATCCGGGTGTCCAGATCCACTACGGTGTAGGCATAGGCGTCCCGGGACTTGTTGCTCAGGTTGGCCACGTTCACGCCGTCCTTGCTCAGCAGGCGGGTGATGTTCGCCAGCATGGCGGGAATATTGCGGTGGATCACGCACAGGCGCATCACGCCGCTGCGGGGGAAATTCACCGGCGGCAGGTTCACGCTGTTACGCACGTTGCCCGTCTCCAGATAGTCCGTCAGCTCATCCACGGCCATGACCGCGCAGTTCTGCTCGCTCTCCGGCGTGGAAGCGCCCAGATGGGGCATGGGGATGACCCGGCGGCTCTGCAGAAGCTGATTGTTGGGGAAGTCGGTCACGTACCACGAGACCTTGCCGGTCTCCAGCGCGGCGAGCATCGCCTCGTCATCCACGATCTGGCCCCGGGCGAAGTTCAGCACGCGCACGCCCCGCTTCATGTTGGAGATGGCCTCGGCGTCGATAAAGTGAAGGGTCTTTTCCGTGAAATGGATGTGGGGCGTGATATAATCCGCCCGGCGGTACAGCTCGTTCACGTCCTTGACCACGTGGATGTGGCGGTCCAGCCGCAGCGCGGCGTCTACGCTGAGGAACGGATCGTAGCCGTAAACGTCCATCCCGAGGGACAGGCACACGTTGGCCACCAGCGCGCCGATGGCGCCGAGGCCGATGATGCCCACGGTCTTTTTATAAAGCTCCGGACCCACAAAGGCGGACTTTCCCTTTTCCACCACGGTGGTCACGTCCACGCCCGCGGCCGCCTGACTGCGCACCCAGTTGGACGCACCCTCCACATCGCGGGAGGAGAGCAGCATGGCGCACAGGACCAGCTCCTTCACGGCGTTGGCGTTGGCTCCGGGGGTGGAGAACACAGCCACGCCGCTTTCCGAGCAGCGGTCGATGGGGATGTTGTTCACGCCCACGCCCGCTCTGGCGATGGCCAGCAGGTTCCGGGGGAACTGGTAATCCAGCAGCTTGGCGGAGCGGACGAGGATGCCGTCCTCATTTCCTTCGCTGTCGGACACGGTGTAGACCTCGCGGTCCAGCTTGTTGAGTCCTGCGGGAGAGATCTTGTTGAATGTCTTGATGTGATACATGGCGTTCAGCCTCCGGGCGGCCCCAGCGGGCCGCAGTACTTGCGGGGAACCTGCGGCGCTGCGCGCCGCTTCCACCGCAGCACCTCCAGTATAGAAGCCGGAGCGGCCCGCGTCAATGCGCGAAAGAGCGAAATCCCCCGTCCTTTCTCTCCTCTTTTTGTGAAAAGGCATTACTTTCCCGCCGTTTCCCCTCCCGGCGGGCCGAGCGTGCAAAAAAGTCCGCTGTTTTCCAAGATTTTTTCATTTTTTACGCAGTTCCCGCTTGCAAAACGCAGAAACCTGCAATATAATATAAGGCTGTGCAAAAAGCTGAACAAAATGCCTGTCACATCTCCGCGCCGCCGGGCGCGGGTCCTGCCGGGGACCGGCAATACAGGAGGAGAAGGACATTATGCAGAATGAGAAACTGAGAAACGTCGCCATCATCGCCCACGTCGACCACGGCAAGACCACGCTGGTGGACCAGATGCTCAAGCAGGGCGGCGTATACCGCGAAAATCAGGAGACGGTGGACCGGGTCATGGACTCCGGCGATCTGGAGCGGGAGCGCGGCATCACGATCCTTGCCAAGAACACCGCCATCCGCTATCAGGATACCAAGATCAACGTGGTGGACACTCCGGGCCACGCCGACTTCGGCGGCGAGGTGGAGCGCATCCTGAAGATGGTCAACGGCGTCATCCTGCTGGTGGACGCGGCGGAAGGCCCCATGCCCCAGACCCGCTTTGTGCTCTCCAAGGCGCTGGAGCTGGGCCACCGGGTCATTGTGGTGGTCAACAAGATCGACCGGCCCGACCAGCGCATCCACGAAGTGGTGGACGAGGTGCTGGAGCTGCTGATGGATCTGGACGCCACGCCCGAGCAGCTGGACAGCCCCATGCTGTTCTGCTCCGCCCGTCAGGGCATCTGCTCCTACTCTCCCGACGTGCCGGGCACCGATCTCAAGCCCCTGTTCGAGACGATTCTGGAATATATCCCCGCGCCGGAGGCGGACACCGCCGCCCCGTTCCAGATGCTGGTGTCCTCTATCGACTACAACGAGTTCGTGGGCCGCATCGCCATCGGCCGCATCGAGCGCGGCACCCTCAAGCAGAATCAGGAGATCGCCGTGTGCAACTATCACGACCCCGAGGCCGCGCCCCGCAAGGCCAAGGCCACGGCCATCTATGAGTTCGAGGGCCTTGCCCGCAAGCCGGTGACGGAGTCCTCCGCGGGCAACATCATCGCCATGAGCGGCATCCCCGACGTGACCATCGGCGACACCATCTGCGCCCCCGAGGCGGTGGAGGCCCTGCCCTTCGTGAAGATCTCCGCCCCCACCATGGAAATGACCTTCTCCGTCAACGACTCGCCCTACGCCGGACGGGAGGGCAAGTTCGTCACCTCCCGCCAGCTCCGGGACCGGCTGTTCCGTGAGATGCTCAAGGACGTGTCCCTGAAGGTGACGGAGACGGATTCCTCCGACTCGTTCAACGTGGCGGGCCGCGGCGAAATGTCCCTGTCCATCCTGATCGAGACGATGCGCCGGGAGGGCTATGAATTCCAGGTCTCTCCCCCGCGCGTGCTGTACAAGGACATCGACGGCAAAAAGTGCGAGCCGATCGAACGTCTGGTGGTGGACGTCCCCGGCGACTGCGTGGGCGCGGTGATCGAAAAGCTGGGCCAGCGCAAGGCGGATATGCTGGAAATGACCCCTGTTGGCAGCCGGATGAAGATTGAGTTCCTGATCCCGGCCCGGGGCCTGTTCGGCTACCGCAACGACTTCCTGACCGACACCAAGGGCGAGGGCATCATGGCCTCCGTCTTTGAAAAGTACGCGCCCTACAAGGGCGATATCTCCCGCCGCGGCACCGGCTCCATGATCTCCTTCGAGACCGGCGAGTCCATTACCTACGGTCTTTACAACGCGCAGGAGCGCGGCACGCTGTTCATCGGCGCGGGCGTCCCGGTCTACGGCGGCATGATTATCGGCGTCAGCCCCCGCAGCGAGGACATGACCGTCAACGTCTGCAAGAAGAAGCAGCTCACCAACACCCGCGCCTCCGGCTCGGACGACGCGCTGCGGCTCACGCCGCCCCGCCAGATGAGTCTGGAGCAGTGTCTGGAGTTTCTGGCGGACGACGAGCTGCTGGAGGTCACGCCCAAGAGCCTGCGGATGCGCAAGCGCATTCTGGACCACGAAAAGCGGATGAAGGCCATCCACGGCAAGAAATAATTCCCGCGGTCCGCGCGGAGAAAAAAGGGCCGCCGGGCGCTGAAAAGCGTCCGGCGGCCTCTTATTTTTCGTTCATCCCTTTTTCAGGAGCTTGAGGACCTCCCGCGCGTCCTGCGGGGTCATGTCCGCCATGGGGTACATCAGTCCCTTGGGCAGCTTGCAGATCACGAACACGCCCGTCACGTCCACCGCAGCGGTGTTCCCCACGGCGTCCACCAGATAGGCGGTCATGTTGGCGGGCAGTTTTTTCTTCAGCCGGTCCCGGTCCATCAGGATATAGTAAAACCCGCGGTAGAGCGACAGGATCTCCACCTCCGCAGACTGAAGCCCGGCGATGCTCAAATGGATGTCCCGGATGCGGTCGGTGGGGACCTGCGTATAGCACAGATCCTGCCCGGGAAATTTCACAAGGACTGTGGTTTTTTCCATGTGGCTGCGCTCCTTTCCGGACCCGCGCCGCCGCGGCGGCGTTACGAACTTGTTCAGATCCTCTGAAAAACAGTTTAGCGGATTTCCTCCCCCGTGTCAATGCGGGGGAACTTTTTTGCCCCGCGCTTCGTCTATCGGGACAGCAAGGCAAAACTCGATGTCATTTTACGCAAAGGATGGGATGATCTATGAAAAAACGTTGGTGCAGTCTGCTGTCGGCGCTCCTGTGCGCCGCGATGCTGGCGCTCCCCGCCGCCGCTGCGGAAGAGGAGCTTGTCATTTCCCCCGCCCCGGCTCCCGCGGACACCGCCGGGGAGCTGCTGGAGGGAACGCTGGAGCGGATGGAGGACGGCTCGCTGGTGCTGAAGGGTAAAACCGGCGAGGAGACCGTGGTCCACGTTCCGGACGGGACGCCGGTGGTGAACGCCCAGTCTGGCGCGGCCTCGGCGGTCAGCGCCATCAAGGCCGGCGACGCCGTGGGCGTTTACGTCGGCCCGGCAATGACCCTGAGCCTGCCGCCCCAGTACACGGCGGAGGTGGTTCTGACGGATCTCCCCACGGAAACGCCCGCTCCCCTGTACCGCACCGTGACCGCAGTGGAGCTGGTAAACGCGGAGGGGATCACCGTGCAGACCGCGGACGGCGGCAGCCTGCGCGTCTCCGCCAAGGCGGAGGTGAAGCCGTACCTGACGAAAAATCGGGTCACCTACCGGGACCTGATCCCCGGCGTCAAGCTCCTCGTCTGGTTTGACGGCACGGCGGCGGACCGGGTGCTGCTCCTCTCCTCCGGCGAGACGCCCTTCGCGGACGTGGCGCAGGATCACTGGGCCTATCAGGACATTCTCGCCTGCGCCTCCGAGGGGCTGCTGAGCGGGGACCAGTCCCTTGCGTTCCGCCACGGCGAGGCCCTGACCCGCGCGGAGCTGGTGAAGGCGCTCTATCACATGGCGGGCTGCCCCGCGGTGATCCAGTCCATGCCCGCCTTTACCGACGTGAAAAGCGGCGACTACATCAGCGCTCTGACGTGGGCCGTGGGCAACAAGCTGGTCAGCGGCTACGCCGACAACACCTTCCGCCCCGACGCGCCGGTGACGCGCCAGCAGCTGGCCGCGTTCCTCTACCGCTGGGAGCAGCACCGCGGCGGCGGCTTTCAGGGCGCGTGGATGTTCCTGCTGGACTACACGGACCGGGACAGCATCTCCGACTATGCCTATGAGGGCGTGGCATGGTGCACCATGAACGGCGTGCTCACCGGCCGGTCGGACGGCACGCTGGCCCCCGGCGCTCCGGTCACCCGGGCGGCGGCGGCGGTCATGCTCCAGCGCTATCTGGGACTTCAGGACGCCAAAAACTGACGTATTCCAAACCAAAACGCTCTGAGGGGCGGCAGGCTGCCGCTCCGCAGAGCGTTTTTTCACAGATCGGTCCTGGCGGACGCCGGACGGCACGCTGTTTCCCGTCCTTACGGGCAGCGGCGTGGCCGCGTCAGGCAAATGCCGTCCGCAGCAGGAGCATATAGAGGGCGGTCCCTCCGGCGATGGACAGCAGGACGTTTCCCTTCCACCGGTGCAGCAGGGCCACCGTCAGGATGGCGGCGGCCTCCGGGATTCCGTGGGGCGCGGCAGTGAAGGAGACGGAGCGCAGGCAGTACACCACCAGCAGGCCCATGGCTGCGGCGGGCAGCACCTTGCCCAGATAGGAGACTACCTTCGGCACCGCCTTTCCCTCCGGGAACAGCAGGAACGGGAGCCATCTGGTGAGCTGCGCCCCCAGCGCCACGGCGGCGATCATCGCAAGGATCTGAACGGGCGTCATCGGCACAGCTTGTCCCTCCCCAAAAGCAGCGCCGCCACGATCAGCGCCATGGCGGGCAGCACCATGTTGTCCCCACCGAAGATCACGACGCTCACGGCGGCGGCAAACACGCCGATCACGCCCGCGGGCCGGTTCTCCGGCTTCTTCCACTGCTCCAGAAACAGAACCACGAACAGCGCCGTCAGCGCAAAGTCCAGTCCCGTGAAGTCAAAGGGCAGCAGGTGGCCCAGCACGCCGCCCAGCGCGGTGGCCCCCACCCAGTAGGCATAATCCAGCAGCGAGATGGACAGGTAAAAATACTTCCGGTCCACCCCCGGCGGCGGCTCCACGGTGGACACCAGTGAAAACGTCTCGTCGCACAGGGTATAGACCAGCGGGATGCGGGCCAGCCCCAGCCCGCGGTACTTTTCCAGCATGGAAAGCCCGTAAAAAAGATGGCGGGCGTTGACCATGCAGGAGAGGAAAAACGCCTGCGCCGGGTCAAAGGCGGCGGTCAGCAGGGAGATGGCGACAAACTGCATGCTGCCGCCGAAGCCGATGGCGCTCATCAGCGTGGACCAGACGGGGCCGTACCCCTTGGAGGACATGAGAACGCCGTAGGCAACGCCGAGGAACAGAAATCCGGTCAAGACCGGGATGGTATGCGGAAAGGCCGCGCGCAGGGCAAGGCGGCGCGCCTGCCGCCGTTCGGAACGGGAACGCATAGTCCGGTCTCAGACCTCCGCGCCCTGCGCCCGCAGGCGGTCCAGCCGCCGGTTGCGGAAGTAGAGGATCACGTCGGTCCCCACCATGCAGAAGTTCAGCACGTACAGGAAGAACACCCAGTCGAACTTTACCAGCATCTTGTTCAGCATCCCGCAGATATACCCCACCTCGATGATGAGCAGGAACGCAAGGCTCTTGCCCACGGCGGAGCGGGTCCGCCACGACTTGAGGATGTTCATGGGCCACGAAAGGCCGAAGCACACCAGCATCATCGCTTCAAAAATACTCATCGGGAACCACCTGCTTTCTTTCTCTGATTTCCGTGCCCCCGGCAGGAGCGCCGCTCAGGCGGGAGCCGCGCCGAGTCGGCGCGGCTCCGTGCGCGGGTCGAATTTACATCTTCTCCGGCGCGTCCACGCCGATGAGCCGCAGACCGTTTTTCAGCACCGCGCGGGTGCAGTCCGCCAGCTTCAGCCGGGCGGCGGCCACATCGGCGGCCTCGCCCTTGATGCGGCAGACGGTGTAGAACCGATGGAAGCACCCGGCCAGTTCCTGCAGATACCGATTGATGAAGGAGGGATCGTAGTCCCGGGCGGCGATGCGGACGATCTCGCAGAACTGGGCAAGCTGCTTGATGAGCGCCTGCTCCGTCTCGCCGCAGGCCAGCACCATGTCCACGTCCGCCGCGGCGGGAACGTGCAGGCCCTCGCCCTCCATGGCCCGCAGCAGCGAGCAGATGCGGGCGTGGGCGTATTCCACGTAATAGATGGGATTCTCGCTGTCCTCCCGGACGGCAAGGCCCAGATCAAACTCCATCTGGGTGTCCGGCTTGGAGTTGAAGAACCACCGGGCCGCGTCCACCGGCACCTCGTCCAGCAGATCGTGGAGGGAGATGGCCTTGCCGGTGCGCTTGGACATACGGACCGCCTCGCCGTCCCGCAGGAGCTTGACCAGCTGCATGAGCACGATGTCCAGCTTCTCCGAGCCGTTCAGGCCCAGCGCGTCCAGCGCGCCCTTGAGCCGGGCCACATGGCCGTGGTGATCCGCGCCCCAGATGTTGATGACCCGGTCAAAGCCGCGGACGGCGAACTTGTTGCGGTGATAGGCGATGTCGGCGGCGAAATAGGTGTAAAACCCGTTGGCGCGGCGCAGCACGTCGTCCTTGAGGTCCAGCTTTTCGATGTCCGCTTCCTTTTTACCCGCCCTGCGCAGGTTGTCGGCCAGGATCTGGGCGGTCTTGAGCCACAGCGCGCCGTCCTTTTCATAGGTGAAGCCCGCCTTGGTGAGCTGCTCCACCGTGTCGGCCACAAAGCCGGACTCGTGCAGCGTGGACTCGTAGAACCACACGTCATAGTGGATCTTGTACCGCTCCAGATCGGCCTTCATCTTCGGCAGGTTCACGTCCAAGCCGAACTGGGCCAGCTCCGCCCGGCGCGCGTCCGCGTCCGCGTCCGCCAGCGCGTCGCCATGGGCCTCGCGGTACGCCTGAGCAAGCTCGCGGATATCGTCGCCCTGATAGCCGTCCTCCGGGAAGGGCACGGCGTCCTCGCCCCGGATGAGCTGGAGATAGCGGGCCTCGATGGACTGGGCAAACTTGTCGATCTGGTGGCCCGCGTCGTTCACGTAAAACTCCCGGGTCACGTCCGCGCCGCAGGCGGCAAGGACGGAGGCCAGTGTGTCGCCCAAAACGCCGCCGCGGGCGTTGCCCATGTGCATGGGGCCGGTGGGATTGGCGGAGACGAACTCCACCATGATCTTCTGGCCCTTCAGCCCGTCGGACGTGCCGTAGGCGTCCCCCTCCGTCTCCACAGCGGAGAGCACGTCCCGGAACCACGCCTTGCCCAGCCGGAAGTTCAGGAAGCCGGGTCCGGCGATCTCCGCGCTGTCAAAATAGCTGCCCGCCAGCTCCAGCCGGTCCAGCACCGCCTGCGCGATGGCCCGGGGCGGCTGGCGCAGCGCCTTGGACGCCGCCAGCGCGAACGTGGTGGTAAAGTCGCCGTTTTTTGTATCCTTGGGGATCTCCACCGGCACGGCGGCGATCTCCGCCTCCGGCAGCGCCCCCTCCGCCGCGGCCGCGCGGTATGCCTTCAGCGTCAGTTCCGCCGCCTGCGTCTTTGCGTTCTGGATCATATGGATCATGGTCGTCGTACCTCTTTCATTGGTTTGATGTGAAAAACGCGCCTGCGTCTCAGCCCTTGGGCCGGACGCGGATCTTAAAGAGATTCTTCCCCGTGGCGGTGTGCTCCACCGCGATGGAATATTTGATCTCCAGAATGCCGCCCCGCTCCGTCAGGTTGTGGCGCAGGAAGCTGGTCTGGATATCCACGCTCAGCTCGCCGAAGGGCGTTTCATACAGCGAGGTGTGCTGCCGCCCCTCCTCAAAGATCATCTGGGAGTTGACCTTCCCCGTCCGGATCAGCCGCACCTGCGGCCCCCGCAGCTCAAAGGTGGTGGTGGTCCCCTCCATGCCGGTCAGCTCGCTCTCCTCATAGCGCAGCAGCAGCCCGTCCGGCAGCAGCGTCATCGTCCCCTCGGTCATCAGCTCCGTGTTGTCCGGGTCGCAGCCGTCAAAATACTGTTCGCCCCGGACCGAGAGCATCACCGGCACGGGCGCCGGCTCAATATCGGTCGATGTCGATTTGATTGGCTCCATGTCTCAGATCCTCCTGAAGAAACCAGGACGCAGTCTCCTCAAAGCTCTCCGCCTGGTCGCTGACGTAATACGCGGCGGAGCCTTCGTGGCTCTCGTCGTTGCGCAGGTCCTGCGCCTTCAAGAGGCGCTTGAGCTCAAAGGCGGACTCCTCTCCCGCGGAGACCAGCTCCACCTCCGGCCCCATGACCCCGGCAATGATCTCCGTCAGCAGCGGATAGTGGGTGCAGCCAAGGATCAGCGTGTCGATCCCGGTGTCCCGCATCGGCTCCAGATACTCCCTGGCCACCGTTTCAATCACCGCGTCGCCCTTGCGGAAGCGGCCGTTTTCCACCAGCGGCACAAACAGCGGACACGCCTTGGTGAATACCTGAATCTCCGGGTCCAGCTCCGCCAGCAGCTTTTTATAGGCCCCGGCCCGGACGCTGGCCTGCGTCGCGATCATGCCGACCCGCTTGTTTTTCGTGATCTCCGCCGCCCGGCGGCAGGTCGGCTCCACCACGCCCACCACCGGCAGATCGTTTTCCGCCCGCAGCACGGGCAGCGACGTGGTGGACACGGTGCCGCAGGCGATGAGGATCGCCTTGAGGTCGAACGAGCGCAGAAAGCGCACGTCCTGCCGCGCATATTTCAGGATCGTCTCCCGGGAGCGTCCGCCGTAAGGGACGCGGGAGGTGTCTCCGAAGTAGATCAGGTCCTCCTCCGGCAAAATTTTCCGCAGGGAGCGGACGGCGGTCAGCCCGCCGAGGCCGGAGTCAAATACGCCGATGGGTCGTTTATCCATGCAGAAAGCCTCCAAATCTGCCGCTGGGGCGGCTGTATTTTATGATACAGCCTTAACTTGAACATTATACTATGGATATTGGAACCCGGCAAGACAGATTTTAGCCTTTTTTCCCGGTTTTTTTGGTGGCATTTCAGCCTCGGATTTGATATAATGCTGAAAGGATCGAATGGCGCAGCAGAATGCACGGGAGGTGTTTGCCGTGAAGATCGAACTGACGGATCAGCAGTATCGCTATCTGCTGGATCTGGTATACATAGGGAACTGGGTCGTCAACTCCACGCGGGAGAACGACCGCATTCAGGAATACGATCAGGTGGAGAGCCTGATCTTTTCCCACTGTCCCGCCCACGGGATGGGGAAGCTGGCCGAGCGGCTGGACGGGGAGATCATCCCCTCCCGCGCGTTTGCCGACGGCGGGATCCACGAGGCCATCGCGGATTATGAGGACGCGGTGTTTTATGAGATCCTCGCGGAGGAGCTGGCTCTGCGGGACATGGATGGCGAACCCATGACCCGGGAAAACTACAACGCGCTGATGCAGCGCATCGACGACTACATGGGCGAATTTGAGGAGCACGGGACCGACCGCATAACGGTGGATCTGGACGAATAAGCGGGGAAACGGAAAAACAGAGGATACGGGGAGGACGAGGGCAATGGCTGAAAAGGCGAAGGTCTATTTCGCGGACTTCCGTGCGCCGAGCTGGCGGGAGAATCTGCCCCAGAAGCTGGCGCGGCTGATGATGACCGCGGGCTTCGGCGAGATCGACATGGACGGGAAATTCGTAGCCATCAAGATCCACTTCGGCGAGCCGGGAAATCTGGCGTATCTGCGGCCCAACTGGGCCAGAGCCGTGGCGGATCTGGTGAAGTCTCAGGGCGGAAAGCCGTTTCTGACCGACTGCAACACGCTGTATATCGGCGGGCGGAAAAACGCGCTGGATCACATTGAATCTGCCTATGTCAACGGTTTCACGCCCTACTCCACCGGCTGCCACATCCTCATCGGCGACGGGCTGAAGGGCAGCGACGAGGTCTGCGTGCCGGTGCGGGGCGGCGAATACGTGAAGGAGGCCAAGATCGGCCGGGCCATCATGGACGCGGACGTGTTCGTGACGCTGACCCACTTCAAGGGCCACGAGCAGGCCGGCATGGGCGGCTGCCTGAAAAACATCGGCATGGGCTGCGGCTCCCGGGCTGGCAAGATGGAAATGCACAGCTCCGGAAAGCCCCATGTGGAGCAGGAGCTGTGCGTCGGCTGCGGCGCGTGCGCCAGGATCTGCGCCCACGGCGCGCCCAGCATCACGGACCGCAAGGCCAGCATCGACCACGCCAAATGCGTGGGCTGCGGCCGGTGCCTTGCCGTGTGTCCCAAGGACGCGGTGCAGAACGACTATGACGAAGCGCCCGCCATTCTGAACAAGAAGATCGCGGAATACAGCAAGGCGGTGGTGGACGGGCGGCCCTGCTTTCACGTTTCGCTGGTGGTGGACGTGTCCCCCTGCTGCGACTGCCACGGGGAAAACGACGTGCCCATCACGCCGGACGTGGGAATGTTCGCCTCCTTTGACCCGGTGGCGCTGGACCAAGCCTGCGCCGACGCGGTGAACGCCCAGCCGGCCCTGCCCGGCTCCGTCCTGTTTGACGAGGGACACGACGCCGCCTGCCCCGACCATCTCACCGCCGCCCACGCGGACACGGACTGGCGCGTGTGTCTGGAGCACGCGGAGAAGCTGGGCCTCGGCGTGCGGGAGTACGAGCTTATTAAGATCTGACCGGCCCGCGGGGACACCTTCCCGCCTGCGAAAATATCTGTGAAAAAGCGGAGGACTGCCGGCCGGCAGTCCTCCGTTTTCTGCGCGCCGGAGCCTTGGAAAAACTCTGACGCGCTTTGCCGCCCGCAGGCGGTTTTACTTTTCCACCGCGATGATGATGCGGACCTGACCGCCGGCAGTGCTGCCGAAGTTGTCCACCCAGCCGGTGAGCTGATAGTCCGCGGCGTTGACCGAGCTGAGAGACACCTGCCGGTAGCTCACGGAGTTGTCCTCGGGGCTGCGGCTGCGCAGATAGACCTGCACGCCGCTGTCCACCCGGTAGGTGGTGCTGCCGCCCATGGCGCTGATGGAGCTGAGACTGTCCAGCGTCACGGAGGTGAGCTGGCGCATACTCTTGATTGTTCCGTCCGCGTTGAACTGCGCCGCCGCGCCGCCCGCAGCCACGTCGAAATACTTCCCGTTGTTTTCCAGCGAGACGGTGGAGCCGTTGTGCAGCCCGGCGTAGCTGACGTTGAGCTGGCCGTTCGTCTTTTCCGGCGCGGTGGTGAGAAAATAGAACGACCACGTGTCGCCGGTGGCGTCGTCCAGGATCAGGTGGGTGATCTCGCCGCTGGTGTTGGTGACATAATAGCGCACGTCCCCGTCCTTGAGGGTGCAGCCCGCCAGACGGCTGGGATAGACCTTGGCCCACGCGCCGGAGGAGCTGGTGTCCAGGATCTGCACGTCCGCGGCAAAGGTCTTGCCGGCCAGCGACGTTCCCGCCCGGTCCACCGCGCCGCCGAGAGTCTTGGCGGTGAGCTGCTTGATGGTGGTGCCGCCGTCCGCCATGCTGACGGAGACGATGGAACCGACGGTGTAGGCGCCCCGCTTTTCCACCGAGAAGGTGTGGACCGTTCCGTCCGTGCAGGCCACGGCCACCCGGACCTCCGTCGCCGCGGCGGTCCCGGCGGCGGCGCCCTCCGCCACGGAGGTGACCACGCCGTAATAGACCGTGTCCGCCGCGCCGCCGCTGACCACATCCACCACCTCACCGTTCATGCCCAGCAGGAGCAGCGCCGTGTCGCCGACCTTGAACCCGCCCATGGACGAGAGCTTATAGGCCGCCGTGGCCGTCCCCACGGCATAGGAGGTCGCGCCGACCGTGACGGAGGTGGGCGCGGCCGCGCTGGGGCTGAGGGCGGTGATGACGCCGCCCGCCCGGTCCGTGTAGAGCCAGACCGTCTGCATCCCGGAGTTATAATAGTACACGTCGTACTGCTGCGCGGCGGAGACCGTGGACACGCCGCCGTTGCAGTAGACCTTGGCCGCGCCGGAGGCAAAGGGCAGGTCCAGCGTCCGGTCCGAGCCGACCACATACGGCCCGCTCAGATTGGCGGAGACCACCGCCGCGTAATCCACCTGCCCGTTGGTGACGGTATAGCCCAGCGTGGAAGCGTAGGTCTGTCCGCCGCTGGTCTGGGCCGTCAGAGCGTTGTAAAAGAGATACACGCAGTCGGACCGGGTCATCTTCCCGCCCCGGGTCAGGGTGATCTGGTCCCGCAGGCCAAGGGACGCCGCCTTGCTCAGCTGCGCCGAGGGGAACGAACCGGCCAGCTTGGCGGAGTCGTAGCCCAGCAGGCGCAGCACCGTGGCGCATGCCTGCTCCAGCGTGATGGTCTGGCTGGGGCGGAAGGTCCCGTCGGTGTATCCGGTCATCCACCCCTCGTCCACAGCCACCTTGATGTACCGAGAGGCCCAGTGATCGCTTTTCACGTCCTTGAAAAGGGACACGCCCTCGCCGTCGCCCACGCTGTCCTTATACTGCGAGGCGCTGACCAGCATCTTGGCGAACTGCGCCCGGGTGACGCAGCCGCTCAGGTTCAGATTCCCGGCGGAGTCGCCGGTCAGGATGCCCAGCGCGCGGATGGTCTGGCCCACGGCGGAACCGTTGTAATACGTCTCGTTGAGATAGTTCCCCACCACGCACACGCTGCTGCGCCGCGCCACGTCGATATACTCGATCCCGCGGCCGGAGGCCACGGTATAATTCTTCATGTCCAGATAGTCCTCGCTGACGCCCGTCACGCTGGTCTGGTCCAGCGATTCCGTCCCGACCCGGGCCGCCCGGGACAGATCCACCACCGGGGAAATCCGGGAGAGACACTCCGGATGGTCCTCCACGATCTGATACATATCGTCCACCGACACGCTGCGGGAGCTGCCCCGTCCGATCACGGAGACCTGGATCACGTTGGTGCCCATGTCGGAAAAGCTGTCCTTGATGTGGTTCTGCATCCCGTTGCCAAGGCCCACGATCACGATGACCGCCGCGATGCCGATGATGATGCCCAGCATGGTCAGGAAGGTGCGCATCTTGCTGCCCCGGATATTCTTAACGGCGAGGGAAAACGCCTCGGTCAGTCTCATTGCGCCGCCTCCGTTCCCGCCGTTCCGGGCGTGACCACCGCCTCCGGCGCGTGGGCGTCCCCGTCGTAGATCACGCGGCCGTCCTCCAGCCGGATGATGCGCTGGGCCTGCACGGCGATGGAATTATCGTGGGTGATGAGGACCACGGTGTTCCCCGCCGCGTGGAGCTGCTGCAAAAGGGCCAGGACCTCCCGCCCGGTGCGGGAGTCCAGCGCGCCGGTGGGTTCGTCCGCAAGAATCACCGCCGGCTCGCCCACCAGCGCCCGCGCGATGGACACGCGCTGCTGCTGTCCGCCGGAGAGCTGGGCAGGCTTGTGGCCCAGCTTTCCGCCAAGGCCCACCATTTCCAGCGCCACCTTGGCCCGCTCCCGCCGCTCCGCCCGGGGAACGCCGGCGTACATCATCGGCACCTCCACGTTTTCCAGCAGCGTCAGCTTCGGCAGCAGGTTGTACTGCTGAAAGATGAAGCCCAGCATCCGGTTCCGGATCTCCGCCAGCTGGTCCTTATCCATCCGGCCCACATCCTGCCCGTTGAGCAGGTAGGTGCCGGAGGTGGGAACGTCCAGACAGCCGATGATGTTCATACAGGTGGACTTACCGGAGCCGGACTGGCCCACAATGGCCACAAATTCGCCCTTTTGGATCTGCATGGAGATGTGGTCGGCGGCGCGGACCACGCTGTCGCCCATCTCATAGGTCTTGCACACGTCCTGAAATTCGATCAGCGCGCTCATTGTGCCGGTCCTCCTCCGGGGCCGCCTCCCGGACCGCCGCCGCCGGGACCGCCGTCGGGCGGGCCTTCCATGTCCTCGCCCATCATCATGCTCATCAGGTCGCTCCCGTCCGCCGACGCGGGGATGTACGCCACCGTGTCGCCGTCCTGAAGGCCGGAGGTGATCTCAATGTAGTCGTCGTCGCTGATGCCGGTCTCCACCTGTACGTAGGCGTAGCCATCCGGCGCAGGCGCGTCCAGCGCGTCCGCCGCGCTGGGAGACGAAGCCGTGACCAGCACCCGGTTCCCCCGCTCCACGGCGGCGCCGGGGATGGAGAGGGCGTTGTCGCTGCTGGCGACCACGATCTCCGCGTCCACATTCATGCCGGGCCACAGGTCGCCGTAATCGTCGATGCGGACCGTGACGGGATAGGTGGTGGCGCTGCCGCTGGTAGTCCCGGCCATGGAGATGCGCGTCACCGTGCCGGTGAACGTCTCGCCCTCCACGGCGTCCGCCGTGATGGTGACGCTCTGGCCCACGGAGACCTTCCTCACGTCCAGCTCATCCACGTTCAGGGTCATTTCCAGATATTCCAGATCGTAAATGGTGCAAAGCGTGTTGCCGGACTCCACCTTTTCGCCGGTCTTGACCTTTTTGTCCACGATGGTCCCGTCGATGGGGGAGGTAATGGTGTAATCGTCCAGCGTGTCCTCCGCCTTCTGGAGATTGTCCGCCGCCTGCTGCACGCTGTCGTTCACGGCGTTGCTGGTGAAGGAGACCAGCACCTGATCCGCCGAAACGGACGCGCCTTCTTTCACGTTCACCGCCGACACCGTCCCGCCGGAGGCGGCGGTGATGGTCACGGCGTTGTTATATTCCAGCGTGGCGCTCTCGCTGGAGCCTGCGCCGCCGATCTCCGCCGTGGCGGCCTGCGTGTCGGTCAGGCCGCCGGGATTGTCCACCGTCACCGTCACATAGCGCACGATGCGGTTGCCGGAGAGGACCGTGTCCGCGGCGGAGACTGTGGTCACCCGGCCGGTCAGCGTTTCAAACGAGCCGTCCAGAATCACACTGGCGCTCTGGCCCACGGAGAAGTTCGCCGCGTCGTCCGCGGCAAAGGGGACCCGCAGCGTCAGCTCGGAGCTGTCCCGCACCACGGCCACCGTCTGGCCCGCGGAGACCACGTCCCCTGCCTTCACGTTCAGCTCCGCCACCACGCCGGAGAGCGGGCTTTTCACATAGGCCGCCCGCTCGTAATTGCGCTGGGCCTGCTCCAGATTGCTGGAGACGTCCGCGCTGTCGAGCTGATAGAGCACCGTCCCCTTGGCGACGGTGTCGCCCTCCTCAAAGTCCGCCGACAGGATCTCGCCCTCCCGCAGGGTGGTGACGGTATAGGAATCGGCGGGCTGGAGGGTGCCGCTGCCGCTGAGCGCCTGCGTGATGGCGCGGTACTGGGCCGCCTCCTCCGTATAGGCAGACGCCGCGGACGCCGGGGCCTGGCCGCAGCTGCGCAGCGCCCAGCAGCCCGCCGCCAGCACCACCGCGCCCAGAATGATCCACCTGCGCCGCTTTTTGTTGGACCAGACCGCCCGCAGGCCGCCCCCCTTCTTCTTCGCCGCAGGCGCCGTGTTCTGCGCCGCAGGAGTTTCCTGTACCAGTTCTTTCATACTACTCCCCATTTCCTCGATCTGCCGAAAGGCGCGTCCGATGCCCAGACACGCCGCATTTACAGGAACAGTTTCCGCGATGGAGCTTAAACGGAACTTGAAATCCGTCCCTCCGCCGGAAAAAACTCCATGTACTGCTTGCTTACTGTTCTAAGCAGTTAATACATTAACACAGATTTTACATTTGTCAAGTCGTTTTCTGCGGCGCGCCGTGAAAAACACGCAAAGCCTCCGCCGGAACTCGCCGCCGAAGCGAGGCTCCAGCCGCGCGAAATGGAGCGCGGTCTTTCCGTGCGCGCCGCGTCCGTGCAGGGCTGCCGCGCCTTGTCCGCGGACGGCGCGGCGGCCAGTCTCCCATCGACGCGGCTTCTGCGGCGCGCGGCCCCAGAGCGCGGCCTCAGAGCGCACAAAAAGCCCCGGACGCAAATGCGTCCGGGGTCTGCATCTCTGGTCCGCCGCGTCAGGGCGCGGGGAGCGTATAGCGGTTCATATCGGTCTGGAGATCCTGCACGAACCGGCTGTCCTGCTTGATGTTGTGCAGATAGGCGTGGGCGTCCACATCCCGCCGGTTCGTCTCGATCACGCACACGGCGATGTTGGAGCAGTGATCCGAGGTGCGCTCCAGATTCGTCAGCAGATCGTTGAGGATGAAGCCGAGCTGGATCGTACACACGCCGCTTTGCAGGCGCTCCGTGTGCCGCAGACGGATCTCCTCGATCAGGCGGTCGATGGTCTCCTCCAGCGGCTCCACATGGGTGGCCTTTTCCGGGTCGTTGTCGGCGAAGCAGGTAAAGGCGATCTCCATGATGTCGCGCAGCGCGCCCAGCAGCACCTCCAGCTCCCGCTTGGCGCTGTCGGAAAAAATGAGCTGCTTGTCGTGCAGCTCCTGCGCGGACTCCTGCACGTTGAGGGCGTGGTCGCCGATGCGCTCGAAATCGCCGATGCAGTGGAGCAGGCGGCTGACCTGACGGCTGTTGTCGCCGGAGAGCCCGTGGCGGGAGACCTGCACCAGATAGTCGCCCAGCCGGTCCTCGTAAATGTCCAGCTTGTCCTCGTTGGCGAGGATCTCCGCCTCCCGGTCCGCGCTGTAGGCCTTGAGCTGCTCCAGCGCCAGCAGGAAGTTTCTCCGCGTCAGGCGGGACATCTCGCCCACTTTCGCCGTGCACTCGTTGATGGCGGCGCCGGGCGTGCGCAGCAGCAGGGGGTCCAGAAAGGCAAACTCCTCGTGCTGGCTGTCGGCCCGCACCAGAATGCAGGCCAGCTTTTCAAGCTGCGAGCTGAACGGCAGCAGGATGACGGTGGTGAACACGTTGAAGATCGTGTGGCACAGGGCGATGCTGACCGCCCCGGCCCGGTCGTCCAAAAAGCCGAAGGGGATCACGCTGCCCACGCCGTAGAACAGCAGCAGGCACACCACCGTTCCGATGATATTGAACGAGATGTGGATGGCGGCCACCCGCTTGGCGTTGCGGTTCACGCCGATGGAGCTGAGGACCGCGGTGACGCAGGTGCCGATGTTCTGGCCCATGATGATGGGGATGGCCATTCCATAGGTGATGGAGCCGGTCATGGCCAGCGCCTGCAGAATGCCAACGGAGGCGGCGGAGGACTGGATCACGCCGGTGAACACCGCGCCCACCAGAACGCCCAGCAGCGGATTTCTGAACGCCGTGAGGATGCTGGAAAACTCCGGCATATCCGCCAGCGGGCTGACCGCGCCGGACATCAGCTCCATGCCGTACATCAGAATGGAGAAACCCATCAGAATGCGGCCGATATCCCGCCGCTTCTGCTTTTTGGACACCATGATGAGCAGAATGCCCACCAGCGCCACGATGGGGGAAAAATGCTCCGGCTTGAGCATCTCCACCCACACGTTCCCGCTCTCGATCCCGCTCAGGGACAGGATCCACGCAGTCAGCGTGGTGCCGATGTTGCTGCCCATGATGACGCCGATGGTCTGCCCCAGCTGCATTACGCCGGAGTTGACCAGACCCACCAGCATCACCGTCACGGCGGAGGAGGACTGGATCGCAATGGTGATCCCCGCGCCCAGCAGCAGACTGCTCAGGCGGCTGGAGGTCATGCGCTTGAGCGTGCGCTCCAGCTTTCCGCCGGCCATCTTTTCCAGGCTCTTGGACATGGTGTTCATGCCGAACAGGAAAAAGGCCAGGCCGCCGCAGAGGGTAAAGACGGAAAAAATGTCCATCAAACGCTTCTCCTTCGTATTTTACACAGAGTTTACACACCCCGC
The DNA here is from genome assembly GCA_934574045.1 of uncultured Oscillibacter sp. GTDB lineage: Bacteria > Bacillota > Clostridia > Oscillospirales > Oscillospiraceae > Oscillibacter. Next base: position 22,887 of record CAKTMK010000016.1, read on the forward strand.
TGAGAAGTGCATTCTGATTTTAAGCGATACCGTCAAAAATCATACGCTTTTATTATATCGGGAAAACCGCCGCATAGGAAGTCCCCCGCATGTAAAATCTGCGTAAAATATCCAGGCGCGTCACAGCTCTGTGCGGTTGGCGGCCGCAAGGCCGCTCATCTTCTCATGAATGACTGCGGAGGTCTGGGACAGCTCGGCCAGCGAAGTGGCGATCTCCTCCGTGGCCGCGGCCAGCCGCTGGGTCCGGCCGCTCACCTCGGAGACGACTCTGCTCAGCCCCTCCGACTCCTCCATGATCTCCTTGACCGCCTTTTCAATGTGCTGGTGGCTCTCGCCGCTGCTGACGGCGGCGTCCTGCGACGTCTGGGCCAGATCGTTGATCGCCCCGGCCACCACGGCGAAGCCCTTCCCCGCCGCACCGGCGTGGGACGCCTCGATGGTGGCGTTGATGGACAGGATGTTCGTCTGGAGGGCGATGGAGGACACCTGCTCGTTGTTCTGCGTCAGCGTGGCCAGCAGGCCCTTGATCTCGTCCAGAGACTCCCGCAGCCGCTCGCAGAAGCTGTCCACCCGCTGGATCTCCTCCGACACCTGAACGCTCTCGTTGGCGTTGGCGGTGTTGCCCTCCGCCACCTGACGCATGGAGTTGTTCATGCGGGCCAGCTCCGCGTTTACGGCCTCGGCCGTGTCCATGAGCTGGCTGCGGTCCTGCCGGATCTCATCGGCCAGCGCCATGGCGCGGTGATGCTCGCTCTCGATCTGCTCCTTGAGGTAGTAGATGCAGTTGTCCTTGTGGTTGAAGCCGTTGTAAATGGCCTGAGCCATCTGCGTGCAGGTCTCATAGCCGCAGCAGGAGCAGTTGATTGAGCGCTGTTCGGCCGTCTTTTTGTTCATGGAGAGGAAGATCTCGTCCAGCTCCGCCTGACTGGGCACGCGGATGCGGCACTGAGCGGAACGGTCCGTGTAATGGCGCAGGAAGTCCTCCAGCTTCAGCTTGGCGAACTGGCGGTTGAACTTGCGCAGGCGCTGCGCCGGCGTGAGGGACGCGGCCCAAGCGCTGGTCCGCCCGTTCTTCTTGCACCGCTCGCGGATCTCCAGCAGGCTGGAGTACGTGTCGTCCGACTCGGACTTCTCCTTCTCCACCGCCGTGCCGTACAGGCAGCCGTCGGAGCAGTTGAGCGCGTCGATGAACAGATACGGCGTTTTTCCGTCCCGGATGCGGTCCTTGTTCCTCTCCAGATACTGGAACATCTTCTGTTCGCCCTCGATCTGGCGGATGTACACGCTCTCGCCCAAGAACCAGTACACGTTCTCCTTCAGGCCGCCGGGGGTGGGATACAGCGCGCCCAGACCGTATTCGATCTCATCCTGACAGGGCGGGCCGGAGATATGCTCCCGCCGCACATAGTCCATCAGGTGGTCGAACGTGACGTTATAGGAGATATAGCCCCCGCAGTTGGGGTCCTCGATCTCGTGCTTTTTGGCGATGCACGGGCTGATGAACGCCAGCTTTCCCGTGACGCCCATGTACTTTTTGGCGTAGATCGCGGCGCACATCATGGGGCTGTGGACCGGGAAGAGCTTATCCGTCAGCTCGGGAAGATACCGCTCGATATACCCGGTCACCACCGGGCAGGGCTGGGAGATGCCGCCGAGAAAGTGATGGCTCTGGATGTAGTTGAGATAGCCCCACGTGGTGATATCCGCGCCGAAGGAGACGCTGATGATATGCTCCACGCCCAGCTGCTTCAGGCCGCCCAGCACCGCCGCGTACTCCTTGGGGTAGTTCGCGGCGAATGCCGGCGCGACCAGCAGGGAGATCTTCTCTCCCCGCTTCAGGTCCGCAAAGAAGCGCCCGGTGTCGTCCGTGTACTCGCGTGCGTCGTGCTCGCAGGCGTCGATACACGCTCCGCAGGCCACGCAGTACGCTCCGTCCACGACGATCTTCGATCTGCCGTCCGTTGTTGTTACGGCGCGGTTCGCGCCGATGCACTCACAGGCCCGGATGCATTTGTTGCAGCCCGTGCATCTGTCGTTGGTGAATACGAGGGAATCCATGATGCTCTTTCCTTTCCGCTGATCGAATGATCGCTTGCGCCGCCGGGCGCTTATCTTTGCATTGCAGCTTCTGTTTTCCTGTCATCCGGTCCGCAGCGCGGACCGCGCGGCTCAGGCCGCGGCGGGGATGGTCAGCACCTGACCGATCTGGATATCGTCCGCGCTCTTGATGACCGCGGTGTTGGCCTGATAGATCACGAGCCACTTCGTGCCGGTGCCGTAGAACTGCTGAGCGATGCTCCACAGGCAGTCGCCGGACTGGACGGTGTAGGTTCCGCCGGCCGCAGGAGTGGAGGGCTGAGCAGGCGTGGCAGGCGCGGTGGGAGTCTCGGGCTGCGCGGGCTTGGCAGGCTCGCCGGAAGCCAGCGCGGGCAGAACGCCGGCCGCCCGCAGGGCGGGGCCGTTCAAGGAGGCGATGTTGGGCGTGCGCCCGTCCTCGGAGGTGGGGATCTGAAGCTCGCCGGAGCGGACCTTCTCATAGATCAGGTCGCGCTGGGGGTCGTTCAGGTCCGCGCCCACGATCTTCCAGTTGTTGTCGCACTCGGGCATCAAGGGGCCGGACAGGGACGCAACGTAATCGGAGATCATGTCGCGGACCGCGCCGCCCTCATACACCACGTCGGACTCGTTGAGCAGGCCCGCGGCCACAAGGCCGCCGTAGCGGTAGTTGTTCAGAGCCAGCACCAGCGTCTGGTCGTCGGCCAGCGGCTTGCCCTGATAGGTGACGTTCTGGATGCGGGAGCCGACGGGCTTGGAGATGTCGATCTCATAGTTGACGCCGGCAAACTCGTCGTAGTTGTACATGCGGATGTTGGGATCGAAGCTGATGGTCACGTCGCCGGGCTGATACTGGTTGAAGAAGTTACCGGCCTGCTTTTCCATGATGGCCTTGAGCTGCTTGCCGGTGACCTTCACGCCGTAGAGCGTGTTGTCGTACTTGTAGATCTTCACGCCGTCGCGGTTCAGGAAGGGGCCCTTCTCCAGATTGGACGTGGAGTCGAACAGCGCCGCCAGAGACACGTCGCCGCCGGCGTTTTTCATCTGGACCTTGTTGATGAGGTCCAGAACGGCGTTGTCCTGCAAAATGGCGTTGGGGATGCCGGGCAGGAACTCAACGGGATCGAGGAAGGTGGCGCCCACCTGGCCGATCTCCTTGGAGGCCAGTGCCTTGCTCTTTTCGTCCAGCGTCTTGTACCGGGCGAGGAACGCGGCGTCCGGCTCCACGGCGGAGCAGTCCAGCAGCTCGCCCTTGGCGTCGGTCACGGTCCAGCCATTGCCGTCCTTCTTCACGGTGAGAGTAACCTTGGAGACATACTGGCCGTTGGAGCCAGGCTCCAGCACGGGGATGCCGCCGATGGTCTCGTTCACCTTGGAGTGGGCGTGGCCGATAAACAGGGCGTCGATCCGGTCGCCGTACTTCTCCGCCACGGCGCGCATGCCCTCCGTGCCGTACTCGCCGTCCAGACCGTAGTGCACGGAGCCGATGATTACATCGGCCTTGCCCTCCAGCTCGTCGAGGACCTTTCCGGTCTCCTCCATGGGCGTGGTGAAGGTCATGTTGTTATAGTGGGTGGGGTCGGACTTCTCCCAGATGGGGATGTGGGGCGCGTCCAGACCGAACACGGCCACCTTCACGCCGTCCACGTCGAAGATCTTGTACGCGTCGGCAAAGCGCTTGCCGTCCTTGTACATGTTGCCGCCCAGCGTCACGCCGTTGAACTGGCTGATCTCCTTGGTGACGTACTGGAAGCCGAAGTTGAACTCGTGGTTGCCGAGGGTCCACGCGTCGTACTTCAGATAGTTCAGCGCGTCGATGATGGGGTTGGTGTCCTCGTCGCGGAAGTCCTGGATGTAGTTGGCCTGCGTGGTGTCGCCGGTATCCACCAGCAGCAGGTTGGGGTCCGCCTTGCGCTCCGCCGCGATGATGGCGGCCGCGTGTGCGAGACTGGTCTTGCTTTCCTTGTTGGCGGCATAGTCAAAGGGGTTGACCATGCCGTGCAGGTCGCTGGTCTGGAGCACAGTGATCGTCTTGACGTCGTCCGCCGCAAATACGGGGACCGCCAGACTGACCGCCATGATCAGCGCCAGCAGCAGTGCCGGGAGCTTTTTCCTTCTCATTTTTCATCCTCCTCTTATTTGTTACCCTCCACTGGGTGACGCTTCCATTATAACGCCTGCGCGCCTGATTCTCAATAGTTTTTGTGAAATCCGTCCCCGAAAGCGTTACATTTTGGCTATAACGCGCGCAGATCGTTTTCTGTCGAGAAACGCCGCCCTCCGCCGCGCAGCGTCCGGCGGGCGGCGCGGGGCAAAAAAGCGCGCCTGTCCGGGACAGTCCCGGACGGGCGCGCTTATGTGCGGGAAAGATCGGATCCGATCAGTTGCCGGTGGACAGGAAGGGCTGGAGGGCGCCGGCCACATTGTTGATGGGCATGGTCTGGAGATAGACCTTGCCGGGGCCGGTGACGATGGTGTTGAACAGGCCCTCGCCGCCGAACAGCGCGTTCTTCACGCCCGGAACGGTCTTGATGTCCATGGAGCAGGTGGCGTCCATGGCCGCCAGATAGCCGGTGTCCACGATCATGGACTGGCCCGCCGCCAGCTCGTATTCCACGATGTGGCCGTCAAACTCGGCGAACACGATGCCGGTGCCGGAGACCTTCTGCATGATGAAGCCCTCGCCGCCGAACAGGCCGCTGCCCAGCTTCTTCTGGAAGAACACGGAGAGCTGCACTCCGGCCTCGCTGGCCAGGAAGCCGGACTTCTGGAGCACGATCTCCTTGCCCGGACCGACCTCAAACGCCCGGATGTCGCCCGGGAAGCTGGAGGCGAAAGCGATCATGCCCTCGCCGCCCTGCGCGGTGTAACGGTTCTGGAACAGGGCCTCGCCCGTAAACATACGGCCCAGAGCCTTTCCGATGCCGCCGTTGGAGGTGGTCTCCATCTTCATGTTGGGGCTCATCCAGCACATGCTGCCCCGCTCCGTGATCATCGTTTCTCCGGCGCTCAGCTGGCAGATTACTACCGGAAGCGGCCGGCCCTCGATCTGATATTCCATATGCGCGTCTCCTCTCTATATTCGGGAAGCTCTCCCGTTTTTACCATTATAAAGCATATGGTGCACTTTTGTCAATTTCTCCCTTGAAAAAACTGTATTCGGCACGGCGCTTGCGGGCAGAACGGGAATATGCTATCATTTTGTCATCAGCCGCGCGTCCGGCACGGCGGGGCGCGGGAAGGAGACAGGGCCATGAACATCTGCATTTTACAGGGCAGCCCCCGGAAAAATGGAAACACCGCCGCGCTGACCGAGCCGTTCATCCGGCGGCTGGAGTCGGCGGGACACGAGTGCCGCGTGCTGCGGCTGTATGACATGGAGCTGAAGCCCTGCCTCGCCTGCCGGGCCTGCCAGCGGGACTGGACGGTGTTCGGCTGCGCCCGTCAGGACGATATGCAGACGGTATTCGACGCGGTACTCGCCTGCAACCTTCTGGTACTGGCCACGCCCATCTATTCGTGGTACTGCACGCCGCCCATGAAATGCGTGCTGGACCGGCTGGTATACGGAATGAACAAATACTACGGCGAGACGAAAGGCCCCGCCCTCTGGAAGGGGAAATCCGCGGCCCTGCTGGCCACCTGCGGCTATCCGCCGGAAAAGGGAGCCGACCTGTGGGAGTCCGGCATCCGGCGCTACTGCAAGCACTCCCAGCTCCGTTATCTTGGGATGCTGGCGGAGCGGCACATGGGGTACGGCACCGTGTTCATGGATGAAGAAAAGGCGGCTCACGCCGCCGCCTTCGCCGACCGGCTGATGGAGCAGCTTGCCTGTAAATAATTTGTGAACTGTTGCATAAGCAACTTCCATTTCTCGCGGATTCCGCTATACTCACAGCATAAACACAACACAACTTTCCGGTCAGCCAATCGGAAAACGGAATTTTTAAGGAGGAAATGATTATGAAAAAGTGGGTCTGCTCTGTCTGCGGTTATGTGTACGAAGGCGAAAATCCCCCCGAGAAGTGCCCCCAGTGCGGCGTCCCCGCTTCCAAGTTCACGGAGCAGAAGGGCGAGATGACCTGGGCCGCGGAGCACGTGGTCGGCGTCGCTCAGGGCGCGCCGGAGGACGTGATCGAGGGTCTGCGCGCCAACTTCACCGGCGAGTGCAGCGAGGTGGGCATGTATCTGGCCATGAGCCGGGTGGCCTACCGCGAGGGTTATCCCGAGATCGGCGAGTATTGGCGCCGCGCCGCCTTTGAGGAGGCCGAGCACGCCGCCAAGTTTGCCGAGCTGCTGGGCGAGGTCGTGACCGACTCCACCAAGAAGAATCTGGAGATGCGGGTCGAGGCCGAGAACGGCGCCACGCTGGGCAAGTTTGAGCTGGCCAAGCGCGCCAAGGAGCTGAATCTGGACGCCATCCACGACACCGTCCACGAAATGGCCCGTGACGAGGCCCGCCACGGCAAGGCGTTTGCCGGTCTGCTCAGCCGCTACTTCGGCAAGTAAAATACCGAATCAACGCCAAACGCTTTGAAAACCGGGGGAACTGACCGTCAGTTCCCCCGGTTTTTTGCGCTCCGCCGCCGTGCGTCCGGTCTTTTTTGAAATTTTTGGAGACTCCGGGCCGCCATGCCCGCCTTGCCGGTCCCGGAAGCATTTCCCGCGCCGCAGCCCGTCCGTCCGGCGCGCATAAAACCGGCGGCGGCGCACAGACTACTCCCGGCGAAAGCCAAAGGCCCGCCGGTCCCGCCGCCCCGCGGCGGAAGCGGCCGGTCTTTCAAAACTCTTTTTCAGGAGGCACCTTTATGACGAAGGACTGCACCAACGGCGGCTGCGCCTGCACCCCCAACACCAGCGTGAAATGCACCGTCAACAACTGCGCCCACCACTGCCAGGACAACCAGTACTGCGGCCTGACCGAGATTCAGGTCGGCACCCACGAGGCCAATCCCACCATGGTGGAGTGCACCGACTGCCAGAGCTTCAAGCTGAAGTAAACGGTCCGCGCTTCCGGGGCAGACGCCCCGGAATACATAAACGCGGAGGGGGACGGAACATGAACGACAAACTGCGCGCCCGGCTGGCGGGCGGAGGAGCCGGGCTGGCCAACGGCCTGTTCGGCGGCGGGGGCGGCATGGTGTTCATCCCGGTGATGAGTCGGTCCGCCCTCCCGCGCCGGAAGCTGTATGCCACCTGCGTGGCGGTGATCTTTCCAGTGTGCGCGGTATCGGCGGCGGTATACCTCTGGCGGGCGGACGTCTCGCTGAAAACGGCCCTTCCCTATCTCCTGGGCGGGCTGGCCGGCGGGCTGGTGGGCGGAAAGCTCTACGGGAAGGTGTCGCCCAAGTGGCTCAAGTGGATCTTTGCGGCGTTTCTGCTGTACGGAGGGGTGAAATATCTGCTGTGAACTGGCTGCTTGCGTTTTTGTGCGGCTTCGCCACCAGCATTCTGTCCGCGTGGGGCGTAGGCGGCGGGACGCTGCTGCTGCTGGTGATGACGCTGTTTCTGGGCGTGGACCAGCGGACGGCTCAGGGTGTCAACCTGCTCTTCTTCCTGCCCACCGCCGCCGCGGCGCTGCTGTTCCACTGGAAGCAGGGCTATCTGGACCGCCCCACGCTGAAAAGCGCCCTGCCGTGGGCCGTGGCGCTGGCGCTGGCGGGCGCGTGGATCGCCACAGCGGTGGATGTGGATATTCTGCGCCGTCCCTTCGGGATCTATCTGCTGGCCTCCGGCGCGACGATGCTCTGGCCCCGCCGGAGCGGGTCCGAAAAACCGCCGGAAACATGAAAACGCGCCGGGAAGCGGAATGCTCCCCGGCGCGTCCTGTTTTCGTTCTTATTCGGTGAACGCCTCGTGCAGATGCAGCGTCACGTCCAGATATTCGCCGTCCCGCCAGATCCGCATGGGCAGGTCGTCCCCCACCCGGTACTGCCGCCGGACGCTCAATAGCGCGTGCCGTCCGCCCGCGACGCTCTGCCCCCCGGCGGAGACGATCACGTCCCCGGCCTTGACGCCCGCCCGGTCCGCGGCGGAACCGGCGCTGACGCTCTGGACCTCCACGCCGCTGGTCCCGTCCGGCAGCGCCTTGGGGAGGTCGTACACGGTGACGCCCAGCCGCGGCTCCGGCTGGATCTCGCCGTATTCCAGAATGTCGTTGACCAGCTTGCTCACCGACTGCATGGGCAGCGCGAAGCCAAGCCCCTCGATATTGGAGGTCAGGGACATCATCTTGATGGTATTGACGCCCACCACCTGCCCGTACACATTGATGAGCGGGCCGCCGGAGTTGCCCTCGTTCAGCGCCGCGTTGGTCTGGATCAGGGTCATGGTGCGCCCCTGCACCTCCACGTCCCGGTTGATGGCTGAAACGATGCCGTCCGTCAGCGTTCCCCGCAGCTCCACGCCCAGCGGGTTGCCGATGGCGTACACCGTGTCGCCCACGCTCAGCGCGTCGGAATCTCCCATCTGCGCCGCAGGCAGGCCGTCGGCCTCCACTTTCAGCACCGCCACGTCATTGGCGCTGTCGCCGCCCACATATTTCGCCTCATACGTCCCGCCGGAGGCAAGGCCGATGCTGCACGCGTCGCTCCCTGCCACCACGTGGTAATTGGTCAGAATGTATCCGTCGGACCGGAAGATCACGCCGGTACCCACCGACGCAGCCCGGTCCAGCTGGGCCACCACCGTGACCACCGCCGGATTGACCAGCCGGTACACCTCCTGCACGGTCAGCTCCGCGCCGTGGCCGACGGCCACCTCCATCCGCGCGCCCTTTCCATAGGGATAGGTTGGAATGGACACCGGCTTCGTATCCCAGTCGGAGCGGTTCTCCTCCGGCGCGGATGGCGGGTCCTCCGCGTGCGTAAAGCCGCCGCCCAGATAAAACGCCCCCAGCGCCAGCACCAGCGCCGCAGCAAAGCACGCCGCAAAGGCCCACAGGCCCCGGCGGGTCTTTTTCTCCGGCTTGGGCGGGTCCAGACTCCAGTTGGCCGGCTGGACCCCCGGCTCCTGCCGCCTGCGCTCCGGGCGGCCCGGAAGCCGCCGTGTCTGCACATAGGTCAGAACGACCTCCTTCGGCGGCCGGACCGGCGGGTAGTATTCCACCACCTCCCGGGGCGGCTCGTCCTCCGCCGGGGTCGGCAGCTCCGCCGCCGCCGCGCTCTCCATGGGCGCGGCGGCATCCGTCGGGGGCGGGGCGTCCCGCGTCCCCTCCGGGCCGGAGGGGGCTTCTCCCTCCGCGCCGGGCGCGTATCCCGCCGGGAGCGGCGTCTCGCCGCGCTCCGCGCGGCCGGGCATCTGATCGTTCATTTGTATTTCCTCACGCTTCCGCAGACAGCGAGAAGGAGAACGTGGTCACGCCGTTCTCGCTGGTCACGTCGATTTTTTCCCGGTGCTGCTCCAGAATGGTCTTTACGATGTAAAGGCCCAGACCCACGCCGGTCTTGTCCTCGCTGCGGGACTTGTCGCTCTTGTGGAACCGCTCGAACAGGAGCGGGATCTCCTCCGGCGGGATGGTGTCCCCCTCGTTGCGGACGGTGACGCGGGCCTTTCCGTCCCGCCGGACCACGCCCAGATAGAGGACGGAGCCGGGCGTGGCGAATTTCGCCGCGTTTTCCAGCAGGTTGTAGATCACCTGCGTAATCATGTCGTTGTCGCCCAGAACGAGGATCGGCTCGTCCGGGATGTCCGCCTCCACGTCCAGATGCCGGTCAGTGATCTTCTTCTCCATGGAGATCAGCACCCTGCGCATGCTCTCGCACACGTCGAAGCGGCTGCCGTTTTTCAGCGGGTCCATGGCCTGAAGCTGGCTCACGTCCAGCATCCGCCGCACCAGACGGCTCAGCCGCCGGCTCTCGTCGGAGATGATCTGGAGATACTGCCGCTCGCTCTCCCGGGGGATGGTCCCGTCCAGAATGCCGTCGGTATACCCGGCGATGGTGGTCATGGGCGTTTTCAGCTCGTGGGAGATGTTGGCGATGAACTCCCGGCGCTTGCGCTCCGTCTGCTGAAGGCTCTCCGCCATGGTGTTGAACGACACGGCCAGCTCGCCGATCTCGTCGTTGCGGTCCGTGTCCCGCATCCGCACGTCAAAATCCCCGTCGGCATACCGCCGGGTGGCGGCCACCATCTCCCGGATGGGCCGCACCTGATGCATGGCGGTGACGGAGGAGGCCATGAACGCCACCATCAGGACCAGGCACGCGGTCATGACGAACAGACCGATGAACCCGTGCCACATCTGGTCCAGCGCGGAGTTGGCCAGCGTCACGGCGAACACCGCGCCCGCCTGCGTCCCGTCCGCCGCCGTGATGGGCACGCCCACCAGCAGCCGCTTGCCGGAATAGCTCCCGTCCAGATCCGAGCGGGTGGTCCCCACGCCCTTTTCCAGCGTCTGGCGCATGACGCTCTCCGGAATGGAGACGGTCCGGCCGCTGAGCGTCTCGTCGGAGGTCAGCAGGGCGCGGCCCTGCGCGTCGCAGATCAGAAAGTTCATGTCCGAGACGGACGCGGCGAACCCGGTCAGCACCGCCAGCTCCGCCCCGTCGGCAAAGGAACCGCCCCGCAGGTGCCCCGCCGACAGGCGGGCGACCACGCGGGCGCGGGTCTCCATGTCGCCGATCCGCTCCTGACGCATGAAGTTGTACCCCAGCGCGCAGAACGACGCGCCCAGCAGGGCCAGCGTCAGCAGGACGGTGCCCATGGTGACCAGCATCTGCCGCCAGTAAAGGCCCCGGAACCGCTCCTTCAGCCGCGTCATGTCTTGTCCGCGGGCTTCGCCGCCCCGTCGGCCACCTCAAACTTGTAGCCAACGCCCCAGACCGTTTTCAGCGCCCACTGGTCGGACACGTTCTCCACCTTTTCCCGCAGACGCTTGATGTGCACGTCCACGGTCCGGCTGTCGCCGAAGTAGTCGAAGCCCCACACCTCGTCGAGAAGCTGGTTGCGGGTGTAGACCCGGTTGGGCGTGGACGCCAGATGGTACAAAAGCTCCAGCTCCTTGGGCGGCGTGTCGATCTTCTTGCCGTCCACGATCAGCTCATAGGAGTCCAGATTGATGATGAGCTTGTCAAAGACCAGCTTTTTGGACGTGTCGTTGGGGATCTCCGTCCGGCGCAGCACCGCATTGATCCGGGCCAGCAGCTCCTTCATCTCAAAGGGCTTGACGATGTAATCGTCCGCGCCCATCTCAAGGCCCTGGATGCGGTCAAAGACCTCGCTCTTGGCGGTGAGCATGATGATGGGCACCTTGCTGGTCTCCCGAATCTTGGCACACACCGCCCAGCCGTCCATCACCGGCAGCATGATGTCCAGCAGGATCAGGTCCGGCGTCTTTTTCTGAAATTCCTCCACCGCTTTTCCGCCGTCGGCGGCGATGCGGACCTCGAAGCCCTCCTTGACCAGATACATATGGATCAGGTCGGAGATATTGCGGTCGTCCTCTACCACCAGAATATTTCGCGCCATAGCATTGCCTCCGTGTTTCTTTACAGGATCCGGCCCAGACCGGTGCGCCGCCGGGATGCGTATCCGCTTTCAGGGGCTGTTCTCAGCTTCCATTATATACGTTCCGGCGGAGGGATGTTGAATTTTCTGTAAAATCGCCGCTCAGGACACGATCTCCCGCATAGGAAGAAGTCGGTCCTCCTCCTCCTCCGCGGCGGCCAGCAGCACCCGCAGGGCAGTGACGTTCCCACCCAGCCAGACGGACGCCGCGCCGCGCCGCCCGTGGATCTGACGCAGCAGCGCCGACGCACCCCCGGCGGACACCAGACCGTAGGTCCCCCGGTCGATGCTGGGCTGGAGCGGGCAGTAGCCCGCCGTCTGAAGCGCGGCAATGTCCGCGTCCGGCGCCCAGACCAGCCGGGTCTTTACGCCCGCCGCTGCAAAGAGCGCCCGGTTCATCCGCTCCAGCTGCTCCGCCGGAGCCGCGCCGTCCGGCGCAAGGCCGATGGCGCTGCCGGAGGCGGTGATCCGCCGGAGCTGGCCGCCGCAGCGGGAAACGGCCTCCTCCGTGAAGTAAAACGCGGCCCGTGCTCCCCGCGCCTCCAGCGCATCCAGCCAGCCGTCCACCCGCTCGGCGTCCTCCGCGAGGAAGCAGAGGTAAATGGACCGCCCGGTCTCTCCGTCCGCCGCCGCGGACGGGTCCTCCTGCGCGCCGGTCTGATCCTCCGGCGGCTGGGTGGCGGCGTTCCGGTTCTGATACTGCTGATATTTGGCGTTGAGCAGATAGGTGGCGGTCTCGGTGAACAGGCTGTCCGGCAGGGCCGCGCCGCTGGTCTTGACCCGGATCAGATACCCGTGGTTCACCCGCGTGTTGCTGTACGTCCGCCCGAAGTAGGACGCCACCGGCGACGCCGCCACAAACGTCACGCCGCCGCGGGTCACGCACACATGGTCGTACAGCTCGCCCTGTCCCGTGGTCCCCGCGCCGGTAGCCACGTCGTACACCAGCGACCGGTTGGAATCATACAGCACCAGCGTCTGGGTGACGACGTTGTAGGAATACCCCACGCCGGACTCCCGGAACACCGTGGCGGCCACGTACAAATATCCGCCGAACCAGAAGGGCATGGTCTCGTCGTTGAGATCCAGCACCCGCTCGTCCACGGCGGTGAAGTAGATCTGTTCCTCCGCGATGGCCGCGCAGCAGAGGGACAGGGCCATGGCCAGCGCCAGAAGCGCGGCGCAGAGTCGTTTTTTCACAGACGCGGTCCCCCTTTCTCCCGCGGTGGCGCGGGCAGAGCATTTGACGTTTTATTTTAGCACGCCGCCGCCCGGTTGTAAAGCGCCGCGCCCCCGCGGCGCAATGACAAATCCCGCCTTGCGCTTTGTCTCCCGCGGGGTTATAATGGAACAACTCCGGACGCGGAGAATCTGAATTTCAAATAAGGAGCCGCCGCACCGATGTCAAGAAAACGCAGCCGCAGCCGCGTCACCCCCGCCCAGCACCGCCTGATGGCGCTGGCCGCGGTCCTGTTCGCCGCCGTGGTCCTCACCCTCGCCTACCGGCACATCGTCCGCCCGCCTCAGCCCCGGCCCGCGCAGACGGACCCCGCTCCTGCCCCGGCCGCGTCCGTCCCGCCGGAGGAACAGGACGCCGATCAGCTTGCTCTGGCGGCCAGAGCCGCCCACTCCGTCCGCAAGCCGGACTTTTACACCGTACTCGTCTCCGGCGTGGACGACGGGAACGGAAACAGCGACACCAACATCCTCGTGGCGGTGGATGCGCAGAACGGGAGCATCTACGGCGTGAACATTCCCCGGGACGCCAAGGCCGTTATCAACGGGAAAAATCACAAATTCAACGCCGCCCACAACATCGGCGGCATGGAGCAGACCGCCGCGGTCCTGTCCGAGCAGCTGGGCATCCCCGTGGACTACACGGTGGAGGTCAGCCTGCGGGCCTTTGCCGCACTGGTAAACGCCATCGGCGGCGTGGATTTTTACGTGCCGCTGGACATGGACTACGACGACCCGGTACAGGACCTGTCCATCCACTTTTCCGCCGGGATGCAGCACCTCAACGGCGAGGACGCGCTCAAGGTCGTCCGCTTCCGCCACAACAACGACGGCACCGGATACGGCAGCGAGGACATTGGCCGGATGAATACCCAGCAGGACTTCCTCCGGGCCGTGGCCAAGCAGACGCTGCGTCCCGCCAACCTTACCAAGGTCTCGGAATTCGCCCGGATCTTCCAGAAATACGTCAAGACCGATCTGGAGCTTGGCGAGCTGGCGTGGTTCGGCCAGCAGGCCTTTTCCGCCGGGGCGGACAACATCCAGTTCTTCACCCTGCCAGGCGAGTGGAAGTCGCCGTACATCTATCTGGACGCGGAGGCCGTGCTGGAGCTGGTCAACGCCCATCTCAACCCCTATGTGGAGGACCGGACCGCAGAGGATCTGCGCATCCCGTCCTGACGTGTACGAAAGGAGGAGCCATGCAGGCTTTGAAAAAGCGGGCCGCGGCGCTGGCGCTGGCCGCCGTTCTGGGCGCGGCGCTGTGCGTTCCCGGAGCCGCCGCGGAGAACTCCGCGGAAAACTTTGTCCGGCTCAAGACCTATTCCGGTGAATTTTCGGACGTGGCCCCCGGCTCCGTCTTTTATGAGAACGCCGCCGCGCTGTATGAATACGGCCTGTCCGTTGGCAAGGGGGACGGGACCTTCGGCCTGCGGGAGCCGATGACGGTGGGGCAGATCGTGATCTTCGCCGCCCGCATCCGCAGTCTGTACGCCGCCGGCGATCCGGAGGCCGGCGCCGCCGCCTTCGCGGTGGAGGGGCAGGCGGCGTATGCGCCGTATCTCGCCTATCTTCAGAGCGAGGGCGTGCTCTCCGGCGAGCTGGACGGGCTGTATTTCCTCCCCGCCACCCGCGCCCAGACGGCCCACGTGCTGGCCGGGACGCTGCCGGAGTCCGCGCTTCCCCCGGTCAACGACGCGCTCGTCACCACGGCCTACGCCTCCCGCCGGTACATCACCGACGTTACGGAGTATACCCCGTATTGCACGGATATTCTGGCGCTCTACCGCGCCGGGATCTGCGTCGGCTCCGACGGGAGCGGCTCTTTCCAGCCCGGCGCAACTATCACCCGGGGCGCGGCGGCGGCCATGCTGACCCGGATGGTGGACCCCGCCCTGCGGCTGACGCCGGACTGGGTCCCGGAGACGACTTATGCCAGCGCGGCAGACGCCACATGGGGCAGTCTCGTCACCGGGGACGCCACCTATACCGCCGCCCCCGCCACGCGGGAGGAGATCGCGGCGGACGTGGCCCATATGCTGGCCCGGGAGAGCAATGTGCTGGAGTTGGATTACGGCGGGCCCATCTCCGCCCGGACGGCGGACACCGCGATGAACGCGGCGCTGGACGCGGTAAAGACCTACTGCGAGCAGATGTACAACTACGTCTCGTGCACATACAGCACCCAGACCGGTCGGGTCCGCATGACCTTTTCCACCGTGTCCGCGGGCGGCGCGCTGCCCGCCTATCGGGAGTATACCCTCGCCGCGGCCGCCGCAGTACACGACCGGCTGTGGAGCGAGGGGCAGATCACCGCGTCCATGACGCAGACGGAAAAGGCCCGGGTATATTACCGCTGGATCTGCGAGAACTGCGTTTACGACAGCGGGGCCAGCAGCGACTCCCTCTCCCACATCGCCTATTCTCTGTTCCACGACGGCCGCGCCGTGTGCGACGGGTACTCCGGCGCGTACAACCTCCTCCTGAAGCTGGAGGGGATCAAGTGCAGCGCCCTGTCCAACCCGGACCACATTTGGACCGTGGCCACGCTGGACGGCGTGACCTGCCACATCGACGTGACGTGGGGCGATGTTGGGAACACGCCGGATTACCGCTACTTCGCCATGACGCCGGAGCAGTCCTGGAGCTATCACACGTGGTAAGCGGCAGGCTCCAAAGCCTTCGATCCGCCGCCCCGGCGCGGCGCTGATCCGTCTCCGCCGCCGCCCCGCGCAGAGCGGGACCGGCGCACAGATAGCTCAAATACAATAGGAGATGTTCAGAATGTGGTCCGTATTCGCGCTGCTGTCCGCAGTGTTCGCGGCACTGACCTCGATTTTGGCAAAGGTCGGCATTGAGGGCGTCAACTCCAATCTGGCCACCGCCATCCGGACGGCGGTCGTTCTGGTGATGGCGTGGGGCATGGTGTTCCTGACCGACGCGCAGGGCGGGATCGGCGAGATCAGCAGAAAGAGCTGGCTGTTCCTGATCCTGTCCGGGCTGGCGACGGGGGCCTCGTGGCTGTGCTATTACCGGGCGCTGCAGATCGGCGAGGCGTCCAAGGTCGTGCCGGTGGACAAGCTGAGCGTGGTCATCACGCTGGCGCTGTCGTTTCTGTTCCTGCACGAAAAGTGCACCGGCAAGTCTCTGGTCGGCTGCGCGCTGATCGCCGCCGGGACGCTGGTGATGGTCCTGTGACCCTCCGCCGGGGCGGCGTTCTCCGGCCGACAAGCACAAAGCACAAAAAAGAAGCTCTCCGCGTGACCGCCCGGTCACGCGGAGAGCTTTTTATAGATGCTAGATGCGCTTACCCGGCGCGGCCCGCACCGTATTCAGAAAGGCCGCTCATTCCCGCTCCGCGGCCACGGCGGCGGCGTACAGCTCGTTGCGGCCAAGGCCCGTGGCGTCGGCCACCTGACGCACCGCGTCCTTGGTCTTCGCGCCCTGCGCCTTCAGCGCCAGCACCTGCCGCGCGCCCTCCTCCAGCGTGACCTCCGCCGCCTGCTCCGGCTCCCGCCCCGCCAGCACCAGCACGTATTCGCCCCGGGGCGCGTTTTCCCGGTAGTAATCCACGGCCCCGCCCAGCGTGGTGCGCATGGTCTCCTCGTGGAGCTTGGTCAACTCCCGGCACAGGGCGATCCGCCGCTCCGGGCCGAAGGCGGCGCACAGGTCGTCCAGCGTGGTGCGCAGCTTGTGGGGCGCCTCGTGAAAGATCATGGTGCGCCGCTCCCCGGCGAGGGAGGTCAGATGCTCCCGCCGTTCCTTTTTATTGGTGGAAAGAAATCCCTCAAAGGTAAAGCGTCCCGTGGGCAGACCGCTGACCGCCAGCGCGTTTACCGCCGCGCAGCAGCCGGGGACTGCCAGGACCTCCACGCCGTTTTCCGCGCACAGGCGGACCAGATCCTCCCCCGGGTCGGAAACGGCGGGCGTACCCGCGTCCGTCACCAGCGCGCAGTTCTCGCCCGCCATCAGGCGGGCAAGGACCGCCCGTCCGGCAGTAACGTGGTTGTGCTCGTGATAGCTCACCAACGGGCGCTTGATCTCAAAGTGGTTGAGCAGCTTCACGGACACCCGCGTGTCCTCCGCCGCGATAAAATCCACAGACGCCAGCGTCTCCACCGCCCGGGGGGAGAAGTCCCCCAGATTGCCGATGGGCGTGGCCACCAGATACAGCTTTCCGCTCATGCTCCGCTCTCCTTCGTTCGGAAATAGGCTGCGTCATACGCCGCCGTCGGTTCTCCCGCTTCATCGCGCAGCCGCAGCGGCGGCTCCGCCGCAAGGCCGGGCCGTCCGCCCCGGACCGCCTCGATCAGCAGCAGGGACGGCGCACGCCCCGGCTCCGCCTCCACCATGCGCAGGCGCTTCGGCTCCAAGCCGCTCTCCCGCAGGGCGCACACAAGGTCGCACAGCCGCTCCGGCCGGTACACCGCGCAGAACCGCCCGCCCCAGCGCAGCGCGTAGGCCGCCGCGCGGCAGACGTCCGCCAGCGTGCAGTCCGCTTCGCTGCGGGCGCTCCGGCGGGCCGCATCCGGCGCAGGCGCGCCGCCGCCGAGGGGAAAATAGGGCGGGTTGGAGACGCACAGGTCATAGCCGCCCGCGTCCAGCAGCCCCCGGACGCTCCGCAGGTCGCCCCGCAGCGTGCGCAGCCGATCCGTCAGGCCGTTTTCCTCCGCCGCCCGATCCGCCAGCGCGGCGGCGGCAGGCGAAAGCTCCACCCCCGTCACCGTCAGCTCCCGCTGGCGCTGGAGCAGCAGCAGGCCCAGCAGCCCCGTCCCACTGCCAAGGTCGCAAACCCGCAGACCGGGCCGCAGCCGTGGAAACGCGCCCAGCAGGAACGAATCCGTTCCCGGCTTGTGGGCCGTTTCATCCCAGCAGATGCGCAGACCTCCGGGGCAGAGCGCGTCCCAGTGTTCCATTCCGCGTCCTCCCGTCCGTTTCAGCTTCCTCTATTATAGGCCGCTCCGCCCGGACACGCAAGCGCGCGGGCATAATAAAAGCGCCGCAGGGCTGCCTGCGGCGCTTTTATGTACGGTTGCCTTATTCCGCGGGCACGATGGCGCCGTTGGGGCAGGTGTCGCTGCAAGAACCGCAGTCCAGGCAGGCGGACGCGTCGATGACGTAGGACTCATCGCCCTGGCTGATAGCGCCGGCGGGGCAAACATCCGCGCAGGAGCCGCAGCTTACGCAGGAAGAAGTGATCTTGTAAGCCATGGGAAAGCACCTCCATAAGAATTAGTGTCCTCATTGTAGCACACGTTAAAAAAAAAGCAAGCACTTTTCCGAAAAAGATACTGGAAATTTTGCAAGTTTGTTGTGTATAACTTAACTTTTCACCACTCTTTCCGCGCTTTCCGGGGTCGTTCACAAATTCTTTTCATTTTGGTCAAAGAAAGTCAAAAAATACCACTTGACAATTCGCCGCGCCGTGCTATACTACGTGTCAGAACAAAGGTTAAAGAAAGTCAAAGTCAAATACCGATAGAAAAGAGGAGATCCAAATGGGCATATCCGATCTGATCGCCAGCTTTCTTCAGGAGAGTCTGGACGAGTCCGACGGCGGCGTGCTGGAGGTCCAGCGCAGCGACCTTGCGCAGCGGTTCAACTGCGTGCCCAGTCAGATCAACTACGTGATGAGCACCCGCTTCTCCCCCGAGCACGGCTACATCGTAGAGAGCCGCCGGGGCGGAAACGGATACATCCGGATCACCCGCGTGCGGATGGACCGGCAGACGCTCCTGATGCACGTGGTCAACTCCGTGGGAGGCGAGCTGGATCTGGCCTCCGCCAAAGCGATCCTGAGCAATCTCACCTCCTCCGGCGCGCTGGAGCAGAACGTGGGAGAGACGCTTCTCACCTGCATGGGTGACCGGGCGCTGGGGGCCGTCCCCCGGCAGACGCGGGATACCGTCCGGGCCGAAATGATGAAGCAGGCCCTCATCCATCAGCTTGGATGACCGGGCCGCAGGACCGCGCCTTTGTTTTCAATTTTGTATATACAGCCTTTAAGGAGGAATTGATTATGAAATGTGAGAATTGCGGAAAGAATGAAGTCAACTTCATTTACCGGAGCAGCATAAACGGACGCACCGAGGAGCGGCACCTTTGCAGCGAGTGCGCGGAGAAGCTGGGCTATACCAACGCCGTGGCCGCCCACAGCCGCAGGATGATGCAGAGCTTTTTCGGCGGCGGCCTGATGGACGATCTGTTCAGCCCCCAGCCGTTCCTGCGCCCCTTCTTCGGCGAGGATCTGTTCGACGACTTCTTCCAGCAGATGCCCGCGCTGGGCACTGGGACAGTCGAGCAGGCGCAGCCCGTTCAGGAGAAGCCGCTGGTGGAGGAAAAGGAGCAGAGCCGCTTCGCCAGAATGCGCCAGCTCAACGCATTGAAGCTGGAGCAGAAGGCCGCCGTCCTGCGGGAGGACTTTGAAAAGGCCGCCCAGCTCCGGGATCAGATCCGGGAACTGGAGCAGGAGAAGAAGAGCGGCTCCGCCGGACAGGACCGGCCCCGCAGCGAGTAACAGCAGACACAAGCGTCCCCTTGGAAAGGAGAAATTCTTATGATGAATGAAGCAAAATTCAGTCCCAGAGCGGAGGAGGCCCTGCGCCTGAGCCAGGAGGCTGCGGGTGAGCTTGGTCACGGCTACGTGGGCACCGAGCACCTGCTGCTGGGCCTTTTGAGAGAGCCGGACGGCACGGCCCACAGCGTGCTGGAGACCGCCGGGCTGACGGACGACATGATCGTGGAGATCATCAAAAAGAGCGTGGGCGCCGGGCTTCCCGGCGGCAACCCCGCTCAGGGGCTGACGCCCCGGGCCAAGCGGGTGGTGGAGCTGGCCGTGGACGACGCGTCCAGAGGCCGCTATCCCTTCGTGGGGACCGCCCACCTGCTGGCGGGCCTGCTGCGGGAGGGCAGCAACATGGCCGTGCGCATCCTGCGCACCGCCGGTGCGGACCCCAAGCAGCTCTACACCGCGCTGATGCAGAAGCTCACTGAGGCGCCCCGGGCCGAGGGCCGCGAATCCTCCGCCCGCCGGGACGACAGCCGGGACAAGACCCTGCGGGAGTTCACCCGTGACCTGACCGCCGACGCCCGGGCCGGCAAGCTGGACCCGGTGATCGGCCGGGACACGGAGATCCAGCGGGTCATTCAGATCCTCTCCCGCCGGTCCAAGAACAACCCCGTTCTGATCGGCGAGCCGGGCGTGGGCAAGACCGCCATCGCGGAGGGCCTTGCCCAGAAGATCGCGCTGGGCGATGTGCCGGACGAGCTTCTCAACAAGCGCATCCTCTCCATGGATCTGTCCGGCATGGTGGCCGGGACCAAGTACCGCGGAGAATTTGAGGAGCGCATCAAAAAGGCGCTGGACGAGGTGAAGCGGGACGGCGACGTGATCCTGTTCATCGACGAGCTGCACACCATCGTGGGCGCGGGCAGCGCCGAGGGTGCCGTGGACGCGGCCAACATCATCAAGCCGGCGCTGGGCCGGGGCGAGATCCGCTGCCTTGGCGCCACCACGCTGAACGAGTACCGCCAGTATATCGAGAAGGATGCGGCGCTGGAGCGTCGGTTCCAGCCCGTGCAGGTGGGCGAGCCCAGCAAGGAGGCCGCGCTCCAGATCCTCAAGGGTCTGCGCAAGCGCTATGAGCAGCACCACAAGCTCCAGATCACCGACGAGGCGCTCTCCGCCGCCGTGGATCTGTCCGCCCGGTATATCAACGACCGCTTCCTTCCCGACAAGGCCATCGACCTGATGGACGAGGCCGCCTCCCGCGTGCGGATGGAGGAGGAGGAGCCGTCCGAGGAGCTGAAGAGCCTGGAGGAGAAGATCGCCGCCCTTCAGAAGGACAAGGCCGCCGCCGTGGAGGCGCAGGACTACGAAAAGGCCGCCCAGCTTCGGGACATTGAAAAGGACTATCAGGACCAGATGGAGCAGGAGCGGGACAAGCGCCGCAAGCGCAGCTCCAGCCACCGCCCCGTCAACGCGGAGGACATCGCCGCCGTGGTGGCGGAGTGGACCGGCATCCCCGTCACCCGTCTGACGGAGGACGAGGGCGCGCGGCTGCTGCGCATGGAGGATGAGCTTCATGAGCGGGTCGTGGGCCAGAGCGAGGCTGTGGCCGCCGTTTCCCGGGCCATCCGGCGCGGACGCGTGGGTCTGAAGGACCCCAAGCGGCCCATCGGCTCGTTCCTGTTCCTCGGCCCCACGGGCGTGGGCAAGACGGAGCTGTGCAAGGCGCTGGCCGAGTCCATGTTCGGCGACGAAAACGCCATGATCCGCATCGATATGTCGGAGTATATGGAGCGGCACACCGTCTCCCGCCTGATCGGCTCGCCCCCGGGCTACGTGGGCCACGAGGAAGGCGGACAGCTGACGGAGAAGGTGCGCAGAAAGCCCTATTCCGTGGTGCTGTTCGACGAGATCGAAAAGGCTAACGAGGACGTCTGGAACATCATGCTCCAGATTCTGGACGACGGCCGCATCACCGACTCTCAGGGCCGCACCGTGGACTTCAAGAACACGGTCATCGTCATGACCAGCAACGTGGGCGCGTCCAGCATCACCTCCGCCGGGAACAAGCTGGGCTTTGACGGGCGCGAGAACGCCAAGGACGAGGCCGCCGTCTATGAAAAGAGCAAGGAGCTGGTCATGGACGAGCTGCGCCGGACCTTCCGCCCGGAGTTCCTGAACCGGATCGACGACATCATTGTGTTCCACCGTCTCACGCAGGACGACATCACGGAGATCGCCCGCCGGATGCTCAAGGCGACGGAGAAGCGCATGGCGGACATGGGCGTGAAGCTGGAGGCCGACGACGCGGCGGTAGCCGAGCTGGCCAAGGAGGGCTTCGACCCCAAGTACGGCGCGCGTCCCCTGCGCCGGGCCATCCAGAGCAAGGTGGAGGACGCCGTGGCCGAGCAGCTCCTCAGCGGCGAGCTGAAGTCCGGCGACACCGCGCACCTCACCTTTGCGGATGACCGTCTGTGCGT
>CAKTMK010000017.1 GCA_934574045.1 uncultured Oscillibacter sp.
GACGACTCCATCTTGCTGCGCACCGCCTCCGGCAGGTCCGCGCGGCTCCCCATCAGCTCCGGTCCCGGCGCGGCGCGGCCCGCCAGCACCTCCGGCGAAAGTCCCCTCTCCGGCGCACGCACCGCCCCGGCCGGCTCCGCCGCCGCCCGGCGGCGCTGTGTGTACATCTGCGGCATGACACATTCCCTCCTAAAAATATGATCCACACGCGCGGCCATCCAGAGCCTGCCGCGCACTTTCCTTACTTTCTTCTGCGCCGGTGCTTCGCGGCGGGCGCGGCAGCGGGCGCATTCAGCCAGTCGGCAGCGGTGCCTCTCGTCCAGCCGTCGCCGGAGGATGCCGTGGGCCGTCCGCCGTGGGTCTGCCCGCCGTAGCCCAGCCAGTCGGCGGCGCTGCCCTTCGTCCACCCTTCGCCGGAGCTGGCCGTGGGCCGCGCGCCGTGGGTCTGGCCACCGTAGCTCTTGGCGGAGCGCAGCGCGTCCCGCTGGGACAGCAGCGCCGAGCGCCGCTGGGCGGTCTCCGCCGCCTCGCCGGGCCGGGCGTCCAGCCCGATCTGGCCAAGCTCGTGATAGATTGGCTGAAGCTCCGGGTCCATGCTCTCGCTGGCGATCTGCATCCGCTCCAGAAGCTCGGTCTGATACTCGTTCATCCTACCGCCGTCCTGCTTCTGGAAGCGCTCCTTGAGCTGCTCGCGCAGTCCCGGCAGGTCGGCGAACGCCTGCTCCACGCCGGCCCGCGTTCCGCTGCCCTGATCCTCCTTCGGGCCGGAGAAGTAATCCCGGTCGGTGGGTTCCGACCTGCCGCACCACAGGCCGGCGGCAAAGCACCCCGGGCTGTGGCGTCCGTTGTTGATGATCTCGCCCCCATAGGCATGGGGCGCGGTCCAGTTCATGAACCGTTCCAGCCAGTTCCCCCGCTCCGCGCGACCGCCGCTGAGGCCGCCGTTGGCCATGAAGTCGTGGTCGATCAGGTGGATGCTGCGGCTGTCCATGTCCTCCATCCAGTTTTCAGGGGCCACCATGGCGAGAGTGCGGTCGGCGTTGCCCGTCACCGCGTCCATAACGGACACGTAGCCCAGCGCGCGGCGGTACTCCGCCCGCTCCGCCGGATCTTTGAGCCGGTGCGCCGCGTCCACCGATGCGGCGGAGCCGCCGTTCGCCTTGGCGTACACCGTGGCCGAGTCCAGACCGCTCAGTTCGCCGGACTCCTGCGTGGAAAGGCTGCTGAGTTTTCCCTCAGCCACCATCTGCCCCACCGCGCCGGAGCGCTCCGCCTGCGTCACTCCGCGGGCGGCGGGGGCGTCGAAGGACCAGCTTCCGCCGCCGCGGCCAAAGGCCGCGCCCGCCAGATTGTAATAATCGGAATAGAGCTGCTCCCGCTGGGGGTTCGTGCCCATCTTCAAAATGGCGCTCCCGCCGCCCGCCGTGCCCACCTCCGCCACGGAGCTGCCGCTGTTTCCGGCCTTGATGGACCGGAAGTTTTCGCTCTGGACCTCTCCCGGCGCGGTGGTGATATCGTTTTTGGAGCGGGGCTTTTTCGCCTGCATCGGCCCTGCGGCGGCGAAGACGGAGGATGCGGAGACCGGCGTCACCGGCCCGGCGTACACGCTCTCGCCCGCCGCGGCCATGGCGCCCTCCCGGTCCGCCCGGGCCTCCAGCGCGTGATCGTTCAGAAAGCCCGCGCCGCTCACCTCGCCCCGGGCCTGGCTGACCACGTGGCTCAGCTCGTGGCCCAGCAGGGCCTGGCCGGCGGTGCTGGAAAAGTCCAGCTCCCCCGGCGCGAACGCGATCCGGTTCCCCATGGTCACCGCCTGCGCCCCCGCGTCCGCCACGGCCTGGCTCTCATAGAGCTGCACGCCGGAGAAGTCCGCCCCAAAGGACGACTCCATCTTGCTGCGCACCGCCTCCGGCAGGTCCGCGCGGCTCCCCATCAGCTCCGGTCCCGGCGCGGCGCGCCCCGCCAGCACCTCCGGCGGCAGTCCGCCCGCGCTTTCCGGCATCCGCACCGCCCCAACGGACTCTGCCGCCGCGCGGCGGCGCTGTGTGTACATCTGCGGCATGGGAGTATCCTCCTTTCAGGTCCGCGTTCCTCCCGGAACGGCTAGAGAACAGGTGTGCTCCTCATAATCGGTGAAGCGCTCCCCCATCAGTCGCAGCGCCAGCCGCTCTACTCTGGGGGTGAGCACAGAGAAGTAAAACGGGAAATCGCCGCCCATGCGGTAATAGCAGCGGTTGACCAGCTCCGTCAGCAGCGCCGTGAACGCCCACGCGGGTGCGCCCGTCCGCCGGACGGCGGACAGCAGCGCGCAGCCGCCGTCCTCGCTGGGGGCCGCCAGCAGATACGCCGCCGCGCGGTTCTCCTGCACCAGCGCCACGCAGAGGGAGCTGTCCGCCGCGTCCCGCAGGGCCGGCCACGAGAGGGTTTCCGAAATGTCCGCCGCGTGCTCCAGCTCCTCCAGCGCGGCCCGGGGCAGCGCGGAAAACTCCGTCACGCCCTCCGGCGTGCGGTATCCGGGCCGAAACGCCCGCCCCAGCCACCGGTCGTCCCGGTAGTCCGCCGAATCCGCCCGGAATACTCGGGACCGGCGGACCGGCGGGGTGAAGCCCCGGCCCAGCAGCAGCGCGTCCATGGCGGCGCACTCCGGCCCGGCCAGCACATAGTCCGCGTCCAGCCGGACCGCGCCCGCAGCCGCCGCCCGCAGCGTCAGCTCCGTCAGCAGGCGGCCCGCCGTACCCCGGCGGCGCACCGCCGCGTCCACGAACAGGTCTGTCATGACCGCGCGGTCTCCGTCGAGGCGGAACGCCGCCGCGCCGTAAGCGCTGCGTCCGCAGACCGCGCCCACCGCCGTCACCGCCATGTCGCCCCGCTCCAGCGCGGCGCGGGTCCGGGGCAGAAGATAGGGCGCGAAGCCGGGCAGTTCCCGCCGATCCAGCAAGCGCATCTGAAGCTCCAACGCCGTTCCCTCCCCCGTGATCGTCCTGCCACTATTGTACCACAGGACCGCCCCGTGCGCTGCGTATTCTGGGGCGGTCCCGCCCTGTTCGGGCCGCTTTTACAGCGCGTCCAGCAGCTCCACCGTGGATTTTTCCACCATCCGGTCGGGATGGTAGGAGCTTTTGGCCTGCCGCAGGCCCTCAAGGCCCATGTCGTCCTCCCGGTTCAGCCAGCGCAGGCCGGGATGGCGCTCCCGCAGCCAGCGGGCAAACTCCCGGTTGATGAGCGGGTACGCCCCCGGCAGGTCGCTGAACGCCTTTTCAAAATGCACGTCGAAGGTATCCGGCCCGATGGGGCTGCCCATGGTGAACGCCGCCACCCGGCCCTCCGCCCGCAGAAGCAGGCCGGAGAGGCCCAGCTCCCGGTAGTGACAGAAGGCCAGCGACAGCGCGTGGCGCTCGTCGGCCAGCGTCTCCTCCTCGCTCTCGGGCTGGCCCCGGCGCAGCCGGTTCCACTCCCGGTCCATGGCGGCGCACTCCGCCAGATTCTCCGGGCCGATCTCCTCCACGCTCCAGTCCGGGCAGATGGACTCAAACCGGTTGATGTGGTTCCGCTTGCTCTGGAGCCTGCGCCCCGGCAGGTCCGCCAGCCGGTCGATGTCATAGAGGTAGTCGAAGCCGTCCCGGTCCTCCTCCTCCGTGAACCGCCCCGGCCACACCGCCGCAAGCTGCGCCCGCTGCTCCGGCGTGACGCACACGAGGCGGCACGGCTCACCCCGCTCCCGGGCGTCCGCCGCCAGCGCCTCCAACGCCGGAAGGAGCGGCCCGCTCCCTGCGGGAAAGAGGTACGCCCCGCCCAAGCGTCCCCGCAGCCGCTCCAGCAGATAGCCGTCCAGCCGGGCCGCCTGCTGATGGAACACGTCCTTCCAGACGAACAGCGTCACGAAGCTGTATTCGCAGCCCTGATTGCCGCTGCGGGAAAAGCAGTTCTCCACCCACGCCCGGTCCGAAAGGACCGGGTCCTTGAATACGATCATTTTTTGTCCTCTCCGGCGGCCCCGGCGGGGGCCGCGCCGATGTTTTTCTGGATCGTCAGGATGTTTTTTCCGTCCTCATAGCTGTAACGCACGGCATCCATGCTCTTTTTGACCATCAGGATGCCCAGTCCGCCGATCTGCCGCTCCTGCGCGGTGAGGGTGATGTCCGCGTCCTCCTTTGCCAGCGGGTTGAAGGGCACGCCCTGATCCTGAAACTGGATCGTCACCTGAAGCGGGTCGCCGCCCACGCAGCAGCGCACCGCCGCCTGCCCCGCCTGACCGGGGCGGTAGGCGTACTTTGCAATATTGATGAAGATCTCCTCCACCGCCACGTCCAGCTGGAAGCGGACTCTGGCGGAGCAGTCGTACCGCTCGATCTGTTCCTCCACAAAGCGCTGCACCGGCTCCAGCTGCTCCGGCTCCGCCGGAAAGATCCGCTCAACCATCCGCTCTCTCTCCTCTCTCACGATACTCAAGCCCCAGCATGGTGATGTCGTCAAACTGCTCCGCGTCGCCCACGAAGGCGTCGATGCTCTCCTTGATGCCCGTCAAAAGCTGGCGCACCGGCACGTTCCCCTGCCGGTCCAGCGCCGCCTGAAGCCGGTCGTCGCCGTAAAGCTCCTTGTTCGCGTCCGTCGCCTCGGTCACGCCGTCCGTGTACAGGAACAGGCGGTCCCCCGGATGCAGCTCCATCTCGTTTTCCCGGTAGCGCATCCCCTCCATGCCCGCAAGGACGAAGCCGGGACGGCTCTTGAGCCACTCATAGCTCCCTCCGGCCCGCTGGAGCAGCGGCGGATTGTGGCCCGCGTTCACGTAGGTGAGCTTTCCGGTGCTGATCTCCAGAACGGCCATCCACGCCGTGACGAACAGTCCCGCGTCGTTGCCCTCGCAGAGCTGGGCGTTGGTGTGGGTGAACACCTCGGCGGGCGTCTCCCGGTTCTGGGCGTGGTTTTTGATGAGCGTCTTGGCAATGACCATGAACAGCGCCGCCGGAACGCCCTTGCCGGACACGTCCGCCACCACCACCGCCAGATGATCGTCATCCACGAGGAAGAAATCGTAGAAATCGCCGCCGACCTCCTTGGCCGGGTCCATGGTGGCGTAAATGTCGAACTCCGTCCGGGCCGGGAACGCCGGGAAGATCCGCGGCAGCATATCCGCCTGGATCTGGGTGGCCACGTTCAGCTCCGCGCCGATGCGCTCCTTCTCCGCCGTCACCGCCATGAAGCTGCGGATATAGGCCAGCATGTCCTCCTCCATTTTGCGGAAGGCGTCCGCCAGCTGCTCCACCTCGTCGCCGGTGCGGATCTGGGGAACGTTGACCTGCGCGGTCCCGGCAGCCAGCTCCTCCTCGTTGTTCTGAATGAACGCGCCGGTGGCCTGCGTCAGAAGGTCGATGGGGCGGATCACCTTGCGCCGCAGGATCAGCAGGAAGCCGACCACAAACGCCGCGGTCAGCCCCGCCAGCAGCGCCAGAAGACCGATCAGGAACGTCTGGCGGGTGTTCATCACGTCGTTCATGCTGATGTCCGCCATCACGTATCCGGCCATGGTCCCGTCCTCATGGAGCACAGGGGTCATGGCCGTCATCATCCAGCCGAAGCTCTCGTCCCGCTGGATGATCGGCTCCACCTCCTGTCCGGCCAGCAGCCGGTCCAGATTCTCCGCGAAGCCGCCCACCAGATCCACGTACGTCCCCAGCGCGCAGTACCCGCCGTCGGCGTATCCGCCGCTCTCCTCCGTCTCCATGTCGGAGTCGAACAGGAACGTGACGCCCGTCCCGTGAGGCCGGACCACGTAGAGATACTCCACGTCGTTGCTCTCCACCAGATCCCGGATGAACGCCTGCGTCCGGTAGTAATCCTCGTCCATCTCGCCGGTCTCGTAATAGCGGTCCAGCTCCGCCGGGTCCAGCTGGCTGGCCAGCGTCCGGACCAGATTACCGCCGAGCTGGTTGTAATAGAACATCATGGACCGGCTGAAGGTCTCATAGCTCACCACCAGCGCCGTCATGCTCAGCACCGCGCCCATCAGAATGATGATCGCGGCCAGCTTTTTCCCAAGGGAAAAGCGCACCCTGCTTTGTTTTTTCATACCGTTCTCCTACTTTCTTCCGCCGCTCCGGACGCCAGCCGCTTCACCACGGTGACGGTGTCCACGGTCTCCCCGTGCTCGAAAAAGACCCGGTCGGCATGGCCGCGGATGAAGTCCGCCGCCCAGACCGCCTCGCCGCTCAGGCGCTCCAGCGGGTCCTCCCCGCCCAGATCGCCCCGGATGCGCACAACGGCCAGCCCCTCTCCCGGCGGCACGGCACACTCGGCCATAAACCGCCCGTCTCCCGCGCTGCGGCGGCAGCACAGGGTGAACAGCTCGTCCGCCAGCACCGCCAGCTCCGCCGTCTGCCGGGCGGGCACGCCGTTGGCGGCCATCTGGCCCCGCAGGAACTCCGCCAGCGCGGCGCTGCCCGCGCTGTCCGCCGTCAGCAGGCAGTGGGCGTCGGCCCGGTCCCGGCGGCGGTACTCCACCGCCAGCAGCACATAGGACCCGATGTCCGCCAGCTTGGCCGCGTAGGCCCCCGCCGCGTCGGAGACGGCCTGAAGCTGCTCCTTCAGCCCGCCCTGACGGTTCCGGGCCAGATTCAGCGTGAGTCGGAGCTGCTCGGCGCCGAAGGCGCGGCCCGCCCCGTCGGAAACGGCGTCCAGCCCCTCGGTGTGGAAGAAGATACGGTCGCCCTGCCGCAGCTCCAGATCCAGCGGGCGGTAGATCACGTTCTCGCTCTGCCCCAGCGGGACGCACACCGGCGTATCCATCCAGTCGTACCGGTCCCGGCTGCGCAGCAGCAGCGGCCGGGTCTGGCCGGCGTTGATGCAGGAAAACGTGCCCGCGGCCCCGTCCAGAACGCCCACCAGCGCGTTGAGGCTCAGGCTCCCGCCCATCTCGTAGAGCTGGCGGTTCACGGCGGTCATGGCCTCCGTGAGGGAAAGGCCCGCCCGGAGCTGGCTCTTGATGGCGGTCTGCGCCATGACGCTGTACAGCGCCTGCGGCACGCCGCTGCCCGGCGTTTCGCCCACCACCATGCACAGTCGGTCCCGGTCCAGCAGGAAATAGTCATAAAAGCCGCAGCCCAGCTCCTGCGCCCGGTGGGAAAGGCCCTGCACATCGAAGGGGTAGCCCCCCTCCCGCTCCGGCAGCGCCTTGGGCAGCATGGACGCGTTGAGCTGGTCGGCGAGCTGAAGCTCGCTCTCCAGCCGCTGCTCCCGCACGGCCAGCTGCGTCTGCTCGGCGGCGTTGAGGTCGATCTCCACCAGCATCATTCGGAACGCGTCCGCCAGCGTGCGCAGCTCGTCGCTGCTGCGGATGTCCACATTGGCGAACGCCGATTTGTTCTCTCCCCCGGCGTAGTCTCCGGCGGCGCGGGTGAGCTGCTGCACGGGCCGGATGAACATCCGGCGGATCAGGATGAGATACACCGCCACAAAGCCCCCCGTCAGCGCCGCCAGCAGTCCGCCGGTATAGGCGAGGAAGCGGCGCTGCTCCTGCACCACCTCGTTCATGCTGATGTCCGCCATCACATAGCCGGCCATGGTGCCGTCCTCGTGGAGCACCGGGGCCATGGAGGTCATCAGCCAGCCGAAGCCGCCGTCCCTCTGGATGATCGGCTCCACCTCTTTCCCGGCCAGCAGATTGTCAAGGTTCTCCGCAAAGCCGCCCTCCAGATCCACGTACGTGCCCAGAGAGCAGTAGCCGCCGTCGTAATACTCGCCCCGCTCGCTGGTCTCCATGTCGGAGTCGAACAGGAACGTGACGCCCGTTCCGTGGGGCCGGACCACGTAAAGATACTCCACGCCGTGGCTCTCCACAAGGTCCCGGATCAGATCCTGCGTCTCGTAATACGCGTCGTCCGTCTCGCCCGTCTCATAATAATAGTCCAGCTCCGCCGGGTCCAGACGGCGCACCAGCGTCTGCACCACGCTGCGGCCCATCTGGGCGTAAAACGCGGTGGTGCGGCCCTGATAGGTGCGATAGCTGATGATGAGCGCGGTGGCGCACAGGATGGCGCTCATGACGAGGATCATCACCATCAGCTTTCCGCCCAGCGTGAATCGGATCTTTTTCTGTTTCACCGCCGCATCCTCCTCTCCGCCCCGGCTCATACGCGAACCACCAGCGTGTTGAATCCGGCGTATCGCCGGTAGAAAAACTCCTTGGCCTTGCTTTTTATCATCTTCACGCCGATGGCGTCCAGCCCCGTTCCGTTCTCCAGACTGATGCGGTCCGTGTCCAGATCAAAGGGGTTAAACTCCTTGGCGTTATCCCGCAGGTGGAGCGTCACGGTCCCGTCCTCCTGCGGCACGATGGTAAGCTGGATGTAGCCGTCCCGCTGGGAGAAGGCGTTGTTCAGGATCACGCCGCAGATCTCCTCCACCGCCACGGTGGCGAAATAGCTCTGGGTGGGGCTGGCGTCCAGCCGCTCCATATAGCCGCTGACCTCCTGCTCCACCGCGCCGAGATCCGCGTCCGCGCTGTACAAAAACGCGCTGTACACCCGGTCGTCGTCCTCGTCCAGATACGTCCACGACCGCTTTTTGCGGTTGTAAAGGCACAGCACCAGCAGCGTCGCCGCCTCCGTGCAGGGATAGGTCCACCAGAACAGGCCCAGCGCCCCCCGGCTGAAGAGCAGGCTGAACGCCAGAAACAGCGCCAGATTCCGCAGGGTAAAGAGGAGGTAGCTGGCAAATTCCTTCTCCAGCGCCTGATAGTAATAGGTCATGACCATGTTGATCCCCGATGGCAGCAGGCACAGCGCATAGATCCGGATGGCCGCCGCGCCGGCCGTCAGCTCCTCGGGCGAGCGCAGGCCGAACCCGTAGCACACCCACTGGGGCGCCGCCAGCAGCGCCGCCGCCAGAATGACGCTGACGCCCAGCCCCACCCGGAGGGACTGGCGCAGCGTGGCCCGGATGTCGGCGTTGTTCCGCTCGCCGCGGAAGGTGCTGACCATGGGCTGGAGCGCCATGCTCACCGCGTCATAGGCCGAGGAGGCCAGCAGTGCCACGTTGAACACGATGTCGAACACCGCCACGCCCAGCTCGCCGCCGGTGCGCATCAGCAGGCGGTTGCACACGAGGATGGTGAAAAACTGGAAGATGTACTGAATGGAGGTGGCAAAGCCCGTCTGGGCGGACTGCGCCACGGACTTGAAGTCGAATCTGGGCCACGTGATCCGCAGACAGCCCCGCTTTTTCACGAAGTGGATCAGGCTGATGAGGATCATGACCGACGCGCCCAGCCCCGTGGAATACACCGACCCGGCCACGCCCATCTTGAGCACCACTACGAAGACGTAATTGAACACCACGTCCAGCGTGTTGCTGGTGACGAATGCCACCGCCGCCAGCTTGGGGTCGTTGTCGCAGTTGACGAAGTAGTAAAACGGCCCCTGACAGAACATGATGGGCACCAGCAGAAGCTGCGCCCGCACCAGCGCCTCGGAATTGGCCCAGACCTCTGTGCCCGGCGTCCCCGCGCCGAGAAAGGTCAGAACCTGCGGCAGAAAGATCAGTCCCAGCGCGCAGATCAGGATGTTGAGCGTCAGGTCCGTGCGCAGCACGTTGGCGAAGATGCGGTTGCCCTCCTCCTCCTTCCCCTCGCCCAGAGCGGAGGCATAGTGGATCGAGCCGCCGATGGACAGGGAATAGCTAATCGTGTTGAACAGCATGTAGACCGGCTGGCCGATGCTGATGGCGGTCAGGCCCGCCGTGCCGATGACATTGCCCACGAAGATGCAGTCCGCAAGGCCGCCCACGGCGATGCCGAGGCAGGACAGCAGGCTGGGCAGGAAAAACTTATAAAAGGATTTTCGGATGAAAAGATTGTTTTTGATCTGGTCCGTCTGCAAAGCTCCCACTCCTTCACCGGTTCACCGGATGTTCAAAATATCTGCGAAACCGGTGATCTCAAAGACCTCCATAATGGCGGGGCAGACGTTTTCCACCGTCATCTCCCCCTGCCGGTTCATTCGCTTCTGAGCCGCCAGCACCACCCGCAGTCCGGCGGAGGAAAGATACGCGAGCTGCGCGAGGTCCAGCGTCAGGCTGCTGACGCCGTCCAGCGACGCGTCCAGCTCCTGCTCCAGCTCCGGCGCGGTGGTGGTATCCAGTCGGCCCTCCAACCGCAGCGTCAGCGCCGCGCCCTCCCGGGTCCTAGTGATCGTCATCGGTCGTCTCCTCCTTCATCTTCTCTCTGTGCGTCGGCCTGCGGGCCGTCCAGCAGGTCCGCGTACTCCCGCAGCTCCTCCCGGACCACCACGATGTCGTTTTTCTTCATTTCGCCCACCGCCGAGCGCAGAAGCTGGCTCATGCCCAGCGGCGCACCCTCCAGCGCCGCGAGGAACGCGGCGGAGAGGACGATATTCTTGATATGTCCGCCGGAGAGCGGAAACTTTTCCGCAAGGAAGTCCCAGTCCACGTCCTCCGCCAGCGGCGCCTGCGCCGGAATGGTCCGGCGGTAGATCTCCCGCCGCATGGCCGCGTCCGGGAACGGGAAGCGGACCACGTAGGTGATGCGGCGCATAAAGGCCGCGTCGATGTTGCCGATCAGGTTCGTGGCCAGAATGCACACGCCGTCGTGCTCCTCGATCTGCTGGAGGAGGTAGGCCACCTCCACATTGGCGCTGCGGTCGTGAGCGTCCTTCACCTCGCTGCGCTTGCCGAACAGCGCGTCGCACTCGTCGAAAAACAGCACGCAGTTGGACCGGCGGGCCTCGGTGAACACCGCCTGAAGATTCTTCTCCGTCTCGCCGATGTACTTGCTGACGATCTGGGAGATGTTGATCTTGTACATCTCCATGTTCAGCTCGTTTGCGATCACCTGCGCACACATGGTCTTGCCCGTTCCGGGCGCTCCGGCAAACAGGATGGAAAGCCCCCGGCCGTAGGCGATCTTTTTGTCAAAGCCCCAGTCGTAGAGGACCTGATGGCGGTACTTGATGTGGCCGCAGGCGTGCTGCAAAAGCCGCTTCTGCCCCGCGGGCATCACCACATCGTCCCAGCCGAAAGCCGGGCGCACCGGCGTGGCCAGATCCCCCAGCTTGTGGACGGCCTGCCGGTAGCAGCACTGGTGCATCAGGCGGCTGGAGACGGCGGCGCAGCCATCCAGCCGGGCAAGGCCCGCCGCCTGACGGCAGGCCAGCCGGATCTGCCGGGGCGAGAAGCGGAACTTGGCCGCCAGCTCCTCCGCCGTCAGCCCGTCCTCCAGCGGTGTTTTCCCAAGAAACGCCTGAAACAGGCGGATGCGGTCCGTCTCCGACGCGGGCGGGATCTCCAGCTCCACCGCCAGCATGGGGAGCCGCGCCCGGACCGGCTGGCGGGAGAGGAGAAACAGCTTTTCACAGGGAAGCTCCCGCGCCGTGATCCGGCGGATCAGCTCGTCGTCCGGCGGCGTCTCCTTTCCCTCCGCGTCCTTCCCGTCCAGCCGGGAAAAGCAGAGGTACGCGCCCGTCAGCCGGGCCGTCAGGACCGCCTCCTCCGCCCGCTCCTCCGGGTGGGGGCAGTCCAGCTCCGCGAACACGCACCGGCTGCGCTGGCGCGCCATCAGATGCTCCGTCTGAAAGCGCTTGCCCGTTCCGCTGCCGCCGCACAGGCACACGGCACACCGCCCCGGCTCCGTGAAGGCAAGATCCAGCCGCCGCGCCAGCTCCGTCCCCGTGACCAGCGGGCCGTCCGGCCGCTCCGCCGCCCCGTCGAACAGCCGCAGCCCCGGCTGGGACGCCACCGTCCCGGTGCTGAGAAATTCCAGCACCGCGGGACGCAGCTCCAGCTGCCCCGCCGCCAGACGCTCCCGGTCGAAAAGGTCCGTGAACGCGTCCTGCCGGGAAAAGCGGGAGAGATACTCCTCCACCGTCGCCTCGGCGGGCAGAAACAGCTGCACCGCCAGCGCCGTCCCCGGCGTTTTGAGGGTGATGTCGTCCTGAAGATAGGCCAGCAGCTTTTCATACTTCCGGTCCAGCGCGGCGGCGTAGGCCAGCACCGCGCAGTCCTGCGCGAAGCCGTCCAGCCCGCAGCGGGCAAAGAGACGGCAGAGGGGAAAGTCCTCCTCCGTCCGCTCCAGCCGGTCCCGGACCGCCGCCCGCGCAAAGGCGAGCTGATCGGCCTCCTCCGGCTCCAGCTGGGCCGCCAGCCCCCGCTGGGCGGCCTTGACCAGATTGTGCTCAAATTCCTCCCGGCTGACCACAAGGCCCAGCATATTGCGCATCTCGTTCTTCGGGCCGAGCCACTGGTGATGCCGGTAGAAGAAGTACAGCCGCAGGTCCAGCCATGAGAACAGGTCGCCCATCAGCTCCCACTGGCTCTCATAGCCCCGCCGCAGCTCCGCTCCGGGCCGGTTCCGCTCATCCATGCGCTCGCCTCCTCATCGTTCGTTTCAAGGGACCTTTACCGTCACCGCCGGGGTGGCCGTGATCTGGATCACGCCGCCGTAGGCGCACATCAGCTTGCTGGTGTTGTTGAGCAGCGGCTGGCCGCACACCGTCACCCGCGGGCTTCCCGGTGCCCACGGCGCGGGCGTCACCGGCACGCAGGGCGCCGGCGTGGGTACGCCCAGCGCCGCCGCGGTGGCCGCCTGCACCGCCGGATTGGCCGGGCAGGTGCACATGCCGAAGGTGGTGCAGCGATTGTCCATCACGGTGGCGGCGGTCATGCCGCACGCCCGCACCGTCTGCTGGCTGACCGCAGCCAGCGGCATGGGCGCCGCCCCGAACGAGCAGGTGCACACCGCGCTCTGGACCGCAGGATTGGCCATCTGGCGTTCCCTCCTATCAAATGGATACCGTCTGTTGATTCTCGCCCGCCGCCAGTGCAAGGCTGGCGATCAGCCCCCGCTCCGGCGCGTATACCTCCGCCGTGCAGGGCGCGCGGAACGCGGCGCGCAGCGCGCCCGCTCCGTCCGTGCGGTACCGCTGGGCCGGGAGCAGCACACAGCCCCGGCCGTGATCCCGCGCCAGCGGCGCAGCCAGAGACGCCGTTTCGCCGATCAGCTCCCGCAGCGTCACGATCTCGCTGTTTTTCCCGTCGCAGAGCAGGTGATCGCCCTGCACCGGCGCGGCCGTGCCCCGGCGGAACAGCCGGAACGAATCCTCTCCCGCCGCCGCCCGCGTCTGGGCCAGCTTCAGCTCCGCGCCGCCGGGAGACGCCAGCCAGATGAGCCGGTCCGCGGCGGGCGTTTTTTTCTGCGTCACCCGCAGCTCCAGCCGCGCCGACCCCGGCGGCAGAGGGTATCCCGCCCCCGGCTTGAGCGTCACGTCCGTCTCCAGAATGGCCCCGCCGGTCTCCAGCTCCGCCCGTTCCTCCTGATAGCCCGCGGCCCGCAGGACCAGCAGGTGCCGCCCCGGCGGCAGGTCCGTCAGGATCAGATAGCCCCCCGGCTTTTCCACTGGACGCAGCCGCCGCCCGTCCAGACTGCACGACGCCGCGCCCAGCGGGATGGGCCGTCCGGTGAAGCCGTCCCGCAGACGGCACACCGCGCTCACTCGCACATGGATCATGAGCGTCCCCCCTGCGGCTTCTCCTCCGCGTTGATGGAGAACTCCGTGACGCGGGAGACTCTGCGCTCTCTGTGGGAGTCGATCTCCACGCCCGTCAGCAGCACCACGAAGGAGAGCTTATAGTTGTTGGAGGTGTTGTTCCAGATCTTGAAGAGCTGATCCTGCGGCGTTTTTTCCAGCACCACGTGGACCGCCGTCTCCTGCTCCGCCAGTGAGCCGCTCAGATACTTCGCATCGATCACCGGATGATCCCGCAGGACCTGGAGCGCCGCGCCCACCATGCGGTACTGGTCCGCCTCCTTGAGCTGGACGGGCGCCTTGGAGTGCGCCGTGACCAGAAAGCGCAGATCGTACCGGGCGGGGCGGATGCGCTGGACATTCTGGCTGACCTGATAGTAGCCGCTCTCCACGCCCTGCGTGTTCTCCTCCACCTGATAGAGCCAGACAGTGAGCTGATTGTTCTCGCACTCGTGGGGCGAGCACAGGGAGATCAGCTCCCGGTCGCCGATGGGCTCCGGCGTCAGCTCATCCCGCAGCAGCTCCACCAGCGCGCCGCCGGCCTCCACCAGCGCGGTATAGTCCGCCATCTCGTAATCTCCTTTCCCGTGCCGCTCAGGCGGCTGTGTCCGCCGTCTGTCCGCTCCCGGCGGTCAGCTCGGCCAGCCGCCGCTCCACCGCCGCGGTCTGCGCCCGGTCCAGCTCTTTCTGAAAGACCGTCCGGAACGGCTCCGCCAGCCAGTCCCGCTCCTGCGCCAGCCAGCCGCCGGAGAGGGTGTTGACCGCCGCAGCCCGGTCCGTAAAGTCCCCCAGCGCCGTTAAAAGCGCCGCCGCCGCGTCGTTTTTCGCGATCTGCGCCTCCCGCAGGGCGGACGCTTCCGCCGCGCCCCGGGCGTAGTCCGCCGCAGCGGTCTGCGCCGTCTGCGCGGCCGTCTCCAGCTCCGTCCGGGCGGCGCAGACCGTCTCATAGAGAAGGCCGAGATCGATGACCGCCGTCTTGATTTCCAACTTCAGCTCCGCGCTGTCCACAGATGCTCCGGACGCGGACGCGTACTGCGCCGCGGCGTCATAGAGCGCCTGCGCGTCCAGCTTCGCCGGGTCGAAGCACACCAGCGCCGCCTGCAGCGCCGCGTCCTCCGCCGCGCTGCCGGTCAGCTTTTCCATCATCAGCGCCGCCCGCTCCCGCTCGGCGGCGCACTGGGCCAGCTGTCGGTCCAGCGAGGCCAGCCGGTCGGAAAGGCGCTTCTCGTCCTCCTCCGCGCCCTCGCCCCGGCTCAGCGCCGTCTGCATCTCCCGCAGGCTCTGCTCCAGCAGGGACCGGTCCTCCCGCAGGAGCGCCGCCGTCTCGTCCCAGATGTACCAGCCGCTCATGGCCCCGATCAGGGTCTGAGCATCCTGCGCGGAGGACGCGCCGCTCAGCAGCGCCGCCGCCGCGTCCTCACTCTGCCGGGACGCGTCCTGCACGCCGTCCAGCGTGTCCAGCAGCGCGTCCATCCGGTCCTGCGCCGCGGAGGCCGGAAGCTGAACGGATGCTCCGGCGCCGCCCGCCGTGTCCGAGGACCAGATCACCCGTTCCGGCGCTTTATCCGTTCCTCGAGATAGGCCCGCGCAGGCGTAGCTCCCGCCGGTGCAGCCCACCCGCCGGGTCAGGCCGCCGTCCGGCTCCGCAAGATCGGTCCGTGAGATGGGGCCGTCCTCCGAAAGTCCGCCCAGCCACTGGGCAAATTCCGTCTCATCCGCCCACGGAAGCAGGCTCGTCATCTCGCCGTCCGGCTGGAAGCGGACCTCCAGCACCCGGGACGGCTCCTCGCCGCTGCGGTAGCCGCAGAGGACCGTCATGCCCAGCTCCTCGTTCGTCACGGTAAAGCCCCGGAGGCCGTCCGTCTCCGGCGCGGAGGCATCGCCGAACGCCTCCCGCAGCTCCTCCGCCGTCAGGCTCAGGAGCCATGCGCCGTCCGGCGTGCCCCGGTCCAGCTCCCCGGCGTAGACCGCCTTGCCGCTGCGGGCGTACACCGTTCCGAAGCCGTCGGGCGTCAGGTCGTCCGCGCCGCCGTCGTACCAGAGCCGCCCGGACTTGAACCACTGGATCGCACCGTCCGTGGTCCCGGCGGAAAACTCTGCCCGGATCACGTCTCCGTTGTCCAGATACCGGCTGCCGGTGCCTTCATACGCGCCGCCGGCAAAGCCGCCGCGGTAGCGGACGGCTCCCGCCGTGCTGTACTCCGTGCCCTCGCCGTCGTATTTCCCATCCGCGAAGCCGCCCCGGTAGCGGACAGTCTGCCCGTCGGGGTAATAGGCCGTGCCCTCGCCGCTGTACGTGCCGTCGGCAAACTGGCCCTCGTAGCAGCGGGCGCCGTTTTCATAGGCCGTCCCCACGCCGCTGGCCGCTCCGGCGGAAAAGCCGCCCTGATAGACCAGCACGCCGTTCTCATACAGGCTGCCACCGCCCTCGTACACGCCGCCGGCAAACGCCCCCTCGTAGACCAGCACGCCGCCATCGTAGCACGCGCCGCTCCCGCTGCGCTCCCCGTTCAGAAAGCCGCCCTCGTAGGCAAGCAGGCCGTCCTCGTCGTACTCCCGGCCCTTCCCCTGAAGCACGCCGCTCTCCAGCGTCCCGTCGTAGAGCGGGACGGTCTTTTTCTCGTCCGCGTAGACCCGCACTCGACCGGACCAGTCCTCCAGCCGGGGGTCGCCCTGATAGAAGCGGGCGGTGAAAAACCGGCCCAGAAGATACGGCCACAGAATATAGTACACCAGAAGTCCGAAAAGCACCAGCCCCACCGCCGCCAGAATGAGAAAGGATTTGGAGATGAACAGGCGCTGCGTCTCCACATAGTCCTCGCGCTTGGTGGGCTTTTTGACCGCCGCAGCCGCGCCCTGAAAGGAGGCCGTGGCTACCTTGGTGGCCTTGCGGGAGAAGTTGGCCGCGCGGCGCACGGCCGCCCATGCCCCCACCGCCTTGCGCACGAAAAACGCGCGGATGGTGCGGAAAAAGATCCCGCAGGAATTGACGAATTGTCGAAGCAGATAGCTCAGCAAGGAAAGTCCTCCCAGTCACTCATTTTCAGCGGAGCCGCGCGGCTCCGCGCCGCCGGACGGCGCTCCGGCCATTCAGCGGTCCGGGTCCAGACTGATCTCCGTCTCCGGATGCTTTTCCAGCCGATCCGCCAGATAGAGATAGTACCGCGCGCCGCCGTCGTCCGCGTTCTGATGGACCAGCTTGAGGAAGACGCGCTTCGCGCCGGAGAAATCCTGCGCGTACAGCGCGTAAACGCCCTCGGAAAACTGCCCGCCGGTCTGCTCCTTGAGCTTGCGGACCTCGTAGGGGTCGCCGTCGAAGATCTCATAGGTGCGGATCAGCGCGCCGCCCTCCCGGAGCTTGCCCATATAACGGCTGCCGTACCCCTCCGCCCCGGCGATGACCTTTTCCGTGCACAGGATGCTGGCCTGAAGCTGGCCGCACAGGGCCACCAGATGGCGGGCCGCGGAAAAGCTGGAGGAAATGGAGGTCGGCTCGATCTGCGTCTCGTCGCCCACCACGCCGATCATCACGCTGCCCTCGTCCAGCGCGATGCGCAGCGTCACCGGCGGCTCACCCCGCTCCTCCCGGCGGCGGTTGATCTCCAGCGTCTCCTGCTGGACCGCCACCGCCGTGCTCACCGCGGCGGCGCTGCCGCCCTCAAACACGGCGTCGTACCCGTCGTAGGCGAAGTTGAACACCGCGCCGCCGCTGCGGGTGACGATGGGAGCCGTCCGCTCCAGGATCTCGTTCACATAGTCGAAAAGCTCCCGTCCGCTCTTTTCATAGACCTCGTCCGGGAAGGAGAAGGAGATGGTCATGGCGGCCAGCTCCCGGCAGACCACGGTCTGCTTATCCACCTCCTGAATGCTGGTCTTTCCCAGGAGGGACAGCACCCGCTCCGGCACGAACCGGCGGTACGACTCGGCAAGGCTGCTGCGGTCCCGCTCCATGTCCTCCATGGTGCGGGAGAGGGCCGTGAAACTGTCCGCAAGGGCGGCAAGCTCGTCGCCGCTGTCCAGCCGGACGGAAACACCCCGCTCGCCCGCCGTCAGCCGGGTCATGCCCCGGCTCACCCGCCGGACGCCGGAGGTGACCGCGCACAGGCAGGCCAACGCCAGCGCCGTCATCAGCGCGGCCAGCGCCCCCAGCGCGCCGGACATCCAGCCGCTCTCCGCCCGGCTCCGGGCCACGGCGGCGGAAATGTCCGCGTCCACCGTCAGCATCCGCCCGCCGTCCGTCCAGCAGCACAGGGCGCGGCTCTCACTCTCCCGGCGCAGAAGCTGGGAAGCCTGCCCGGACGCGCCCGCCTGCCCCGCCAGCGCGGCGCGGTATCCGCCGCTCAGCTCCGCCCGTGTCCCGGCGGGGACCGCGGTGTTGGACTCCGTCAGATACCACGCGCCGTCCCGCCGCTCATAGACCGACACGGCGCAGTCCGTATCCATTCCGTCCTCCGCCGCGGCCAGCGCGCCGCCCAGACGAACGGCAAGGCCGCCGTCCCACGCGGCGTCGGATCTCAGCTCCAGCGCGGCAGCCGTCTCGATCAGCTCCAGCGCCGACCGCTCCCCCGCCGCCTGCGCCGCAGGCTCCGCCCAGCAGCGGGCCAGTCCGCCCGCCGCCAGCGCCGCAGCCGCCGCCGTCAGCACGCCCCAGCGCACCAGAAGCGCAAGCTGGAGCCGCCGCCGGCCGCACACCGCGTACCACACGCCGCCGCTGACCGCCAGCACGCCCAGCGCCAGCCCCGCGAGGATCAGAGCGCACTGCCACGCCGGACGGAACAGCATCCCGCTCAGATCCGTCAGTCCGCCGCCCCGGTCCGTCAGAAGCTGCCCGTCCTCCATCAGCAGGAGGGCCGCGCCGGAGCGCGTCACCGTCAGATCCATGCAGCGGTCCAGCTCGCAGCCGTCCTTTTCCAGATCCAGGATGGGATAGGGCTGCCAGTCGGCATAGTCCGCATAAAACACCTTTAGGCTGGCCCCGTCCACGCAGTAAACGCCGGTTCCAGCCCGCAGTAATTCTGTTATGACCGCGCCCTGCGCAAGGCTCCGCTCCCCCCGGTCCGACCGGCGGAGCGTTCCGCCCGACGCCGTCAGCACGGAGCCGTCCGGCAGGGCCAGCGCCGCGGTCAGGTCCGCGCCCGCGACCCGCTCGCCCAGCTCCAGCCCGGAGGCGGCGCCGGTGCGCCGGTAAAACTGCGCGCCGCCCTGATCCAGCACGGCGAAGGTCACCACGCTGTCTACCTCGGAAAAGGCGGACAGGCGCGTTCCCGCCATCTGCTCCGTCAGGGTCGCTCCGGCGCACGCCTCGTTGAGCAGCAGCTCCGCCGAGCGGCCCCGGTCCGTGATCCGAAAGAGCTGGAGCCTTGCGGCGGACGAGCCTGTGTCGTACAGGCCCAGATACACCGCGCCGCCGGAGGCGGCGTACAGCGCGGCGGGACGGCTTTTGGCCGGGAGGCCCTCCGCCGTCAGGTCCCAGTGCGCCAGCCGCCGGCCGTTTTCGTCACCCACGGCAATCACATAGCGGCCATCCCGGCGGCCCAGCGCGTACACGTCCCCCTCCTCGCCGGAGGCGGTCAGAAAGTAGTCCGCGCCGCCCCGTCCGGTCTGCAGGACGGAGACGCACTCTGCGCCCAGATCCCAGAAAAGCAGCGCCGCGCCCGCGGACAGGACCACGAGGATCAGCAGATAGATGCATCCCTGCTTGAGCCGTTTCACCAGTTGTTCACCTCTTTTTTCCTGCGCAGCGCGCGCCGGACGCGCAGCCGCACGAAGGATATCCAGCGCCGAAGCGCGTTTTGCCGTTCCAGCGCCTCATACCCGTCCCGCAGGGCGCTCTCGTACCGCCGCCACAGGGCGTAGAGCTGGACCACCGTGCCGCAGTCGTCCCGGTCCAGCTCCTCCAGCAGGTCCAGCTCCTCCGCCGGGGAGGAAAAGCGCCGGGGCAGGACCGTTTTCAGTGCCGCGGCGGCAAGGCGCGCCGCCGTCCGGTCGGAGGCGTCCTCCATGGGAGCCGCCGCGAACCGCAGCCGGACGCGTCCGGCCCGCTCGTCCACCAGCACGTTTTCCGGCAGGAGCGCCGGACAGCTCACCGCCGGGTCCACGTCCGCCAGATTCAATACCTGCTCCATCAGGAGAGCGGCGTAGTCCAGCCGCTCCCGCCAGCTCCGGCGGTCCCGGCGGTGGAACGCCTGCTCCGCAGGCGTCCCCTCCGGCAGGTCGAACACCGTCACCAGCCGCTCGCCGTCCAGCAGCGCCCCCCGGCAGGCCGGGAAGCGCTCCAGCCGGTCGAAGCAGGGCAGATACGTCCGCAGCAGCGGCCCGTCGTAAAGATTCAGAAGGCAGGACCGCTTTTCCCGG
The DNA here is from genome assembly GCA_934574045.1 of uncultured Oscillibacter sp. GTDB lineage: Bacteria > Bacillota > Clostridia > Oscillospirales > Oscillospiraceae > Oscillibacter. The sequence goes on from CAKTMK010000017.1 coordinate 19,884, forward strand.
TCCAGAATGTCCACCGCCTCCGCGCAGACGTAATGGTCCTCCCTGCGGAGCACGCGGACGAGCTTATACCGCTCCCGCACCAATGCAGCTTCCACGCAGTCCTCCCTCCCTCAGTTCTCCGGCTCCCGCCGGATCATTCCACGATGACGAACGCGCTGGCCCGGACGCTTTCATCCGCGCCGGACGCGGCCGTGATCTCATAGGTACCCGGCGTCTCCGGCGCCTGATACAGGCCGTTGCGGTCGATGTCGCCGCCGTTTTCCTCCTTCACGCTCCACAAAACGCTCTTGTCCTCCAGACCCACAACGTCCGCCTGAAACTGGAGCTTGCCCCGGCTCTTCACCCGGGAGAACTCCGGCGTCACCGCCACGCTGGCGCGGCGCTGGGAGAGGATGCGGTCCGTGTCCCGCTCGGGCTTCTGCACGAAATAGTGGACGCGCAGGCGGTTGCCCTCCACCGTGTCGTGGAGCCACAGGCCGATGCGCATGGTCCCCCGCTGGGGATACACCACCGCCGCGGCCTCCACCCACGGGGGCGTGACGCCGCTGGTCTTGGACTTGAACACCTCGCTGCTACCGCACAGCAGCGCCGGCTCTTCCCCGTCCGGGAACTCCACGCTCAGGCGCACGTCCACCGCGCCCGCGCCCAGACCGTGGGCGATCTCCTCGGAATAGATCCGGCTGTTGACCCGGATGCCCCCCGGCATGGTCAGATCCACCGTCCCGTGGGCCACGGAGTAGTCGTACTGCTCCGGCGAGGGAATGCCGAAATCCAGATGCAGCCCGTGGGTGGAGGGCTGATACGCCGCCTTCACGTCCGGCTTCTGCCAGTATTCCAGACTGCGCACAGAGGTGGTCACGGTCATCTGATCCGCGCCGGCGGCGCTTCGTCCCTCCTCATGGGAGACCGCCTGACCAAAGGGCAGATTCGTCACCGCGCCCACGAACACGCCGCCCGCAGAGTGGATCAGCTCCAGCTTGGCGAGGTAGAGGGGCATCTCCCGGCCCAGCAGGTGCCGGTCCAGGCCGTCCGTCCGGCGGCGGCGCTGCTCGCAGCTCTCCCGGTCCCGGCAGAGGAACACCCCCGCGTCCACCGAGAGGTAATTCTTATAGTGGTGGCTGCCCAGCTCCACGTTCAGTTCGCCGCCGGAGGGGAACAGCTGCCCCGCCGTGTCGCTGAGCGCTCTGGCCCGCAGGGGAAAGTCCACCGTGTAGACGCAGCGCTTTTCCTCCGGGCTTTCCCGGTATTCCAGCCGGACGCGGCCCTGCTCGCTCTCCACAAAGGTGTTCTCCCCCTCCAGAGAGAAGCGCAGCGGCGGCGTTTTTTCATTCTTCACCACCAGCACCCGCACGCGGAATTCCTCCCCCGCGCAGGTCAGAGACGGCGCGGAGAGCACGAGGATCAGGTCGTCGCTCTGATAGAGGACGGAGACGTTCTCCTCCCCCGCGGCCTCCAGCAGGCTCTGATACTCCGGCGGCTCGGTGGACAGAAACAGACGGCAGGTCTCCCGCGTCAGGTCGAACTGACGGCCGGCCCCCATCTCCGCGCCGGTGGCGTTCACCGGCTCCACATCCTCCTCCGCGTAGGCAAGGCAGAGGTACGCGTCCTTCCGGCCCGCCAGCTCCTCCTGCCCGTCCAGCATCTGGAGCTTGCGGAACACCGGCTCCGGCACCAGCAGCTCCCGGCCCTGATAGTCCAGCGCCATGCCGCTTTCGATCATCAGCGTGGACTCGTCGCTGGCCGTGACGCCCAGTCCGCACACCACGCCCGCGCCGTGGAGCAGCCGGTTCAAAAGCTCCCGCTTGCTGCAGTGATAGCGCTGCTCGATCTCAAAGTCCCGGACGGTGAGCAGCTTTCCGTAAAAGTAGCGGTTGCGCTCGATGGGAAAGAATCTGGCATTATTCATGGTTCGCTCCTCCGATCGTGGTATCGTAATGAATCGTCACCTGTTCGTCAATGGCCGCCGCCACATAGCCTCCCACCCGGGAGTTGACGCCCAGATAGGTGTGCCAGTCCAGCTGGACGCACTGCTTGAGCTGCACCAGCTGCATCGAAACTCCGGCGGGCAGGCGGTCCGCCATGCTCTGCTGAAATCGCACGCGCTCCTGCTGGCTGGAGAACGTATCCTCCGGCAGCAGCACGAAGCAGCGGTGCGGGTCCTCGCCGTACAGCCGGCGATACAGCGCCGGGTCGGCGCAGTCCGGCCGGTTGGCCGAGACCTGAAAATGCTCGATCACGATGGGGTCCCGCCCCGTCAGCTCCCGCACGCTGCGGCGCACGCCGCCCACCGTGTACCGGTCCTCATAGTCCGCCAGCGCGGTGCGGACGCTCCGGCGCAGGGCCTGCGCCGTCTCCCCCTGCTCCACACCCACCCACGAGGCCAGATACCGCAGCAGCTCGCCGTCCGCCTGCTCATAGTCCATCCGGCCCGGCAGACCGTCGATCTGCCGCTCCATGTCGGCGTACATGCTGTCAAAAATAGAGAGGAAGCGGTGGGTGAAATCATCCGACTGGTAGATGGCGGGCAGATAGTCCGTCATGTGGTCGCCGCCCATCCACAGCCGCAGGCGGCTCACCGAGGGGGACGCCTCCCCCGCGGAGGCCAGCTCCAGCATCAGCCACAGATACCGGCCCCGGCGGTCCAGACACAGATCGCACCGGTCCGAGACCGGCGGGCCGAACAGCTCCCGCAGGGCGGGCATCGGGTCGCCGGAAAGGCCCCCGAGCCACTCGTCCAGATCCGCGCGGCCGTCCCAGTCCCGCTCATCCGACGCGTAGGCGTAGATCCGCAGGCTGGTGTCCGGCGGGAGCTGGGCCTCCACCGCCATCCGCCGCCAGAGGAAGCCGCTCTCGCCGCTGTCCACCGCCGCGGTGCAGTATACGCCGGTGCGGCGTCCGCCGCTCAGCCGCAGGCCGTCGCCGTCCGGCTCCACCCCGTGGAACAGGCCGCCCAGCCACTGCTCCGCGCAGCAGAACACCATTTGTCTTTGAATCGGCTCCATCCGTTCTCACGCTCCTTTACCGCCGCCCCGCGGCGCCGTCCCATTCGGCGGGAAGCCGCTCCAGCCGCAGCCGCCCAAGACAGGGCACCGTCTGCCCCGGCAGGCGGATCTCTCCGCTCCGGTCCTGACGGCAGCCGCCGCCCAAGGCCCGCAGCTCCACTTCCTTCACCCGCAGCACGCCGGGCAGCGCCTGGATCAGCGCCGCCGCCTCCTCCGTGCGGATCGTGCCGCCGCTCTTTTCCGCGAAATACGCCCGCAGCCGGTCCGCCAGCAGCGCCTCGTCCGCCGCGCCGTCGCAGATGACGGAGGCGGAGACGGAGATATCCGCGTACACCGGCGGGACCGCCAGCACCCGGGTCCCGATGGGACGCAGGCCGTCCAGCCAGCGCTGGACCGCCGCGAGGAACCGCGCGTCCGGCATGGGCCGCTCGCCCCCGCCGCCGGGGATCACCACCACGGTGACCGTGGGCGTCCGGCTGACGCCGGTTGGCTCCTCCGGGTCGTAGGCGGGCAGCGCCCGTGCCGCCGCCACCCGCAGTCCCGGCGTCTGCCGGGCCAGCCGCTCGTAATCCGCGGCGCTGACGCACTTGTGGGAGTTTTCCAGACGGCGGGCCAGCCGCTCCTGCGCCTGAAGCACCGTCTCCCGGTCCGCGCCGCCCTCCGCCGCGCCGCAGCGGACGCAGGCTCCATCCCCGTCGAAGCGGAGCTGTCCGCCCGCCGGGATGTTGCCGCCGCTGCCGCAGGAGAGGGTCATATCCGCGGCAAGGACCGCTCCGGTCCCCCGCCGCAGCAGCGCGCCGTGCTCCCCGTCGCCGAAGGTCACCGTCTCCCGGACGGGATCATAAGTAAAGGCCCGGTCCCGCGGCCCGCACTGGGACAGATCGTCCACGCAGCGCCACAGCGCCGGACGGACCGCGCCGTCCCGCTCCAGCGTCTCGCACAGAAGCGCGAACGTGTCCGTCAGAACGGTCCGTCCCTCCAGATCCAGAAAGAACGTCTCCCCCGGAAGGCCCTTCGCGTCGAACAGCAGCCGCCTGGCCCGGGCCGGGTCCAGCGTGACGATGCGCACGTTATCCGCTCCGTCCTGCGCGGTACGGGTGGTGTCCGTCCGGATCAGGCGGCCCGCCTCCGTGGGCGCAGCCTGCCAGTCGGCGGTCTGGACCCAGCCGTCCTCCTGCCGGAGGAACACCGCCAGCTCGGCCTCCCGCGCCTGCGCGTCGGTCAGCTCCGTCTGCCAGTCCGGCGCGGCCTGCGCCCGGAAGCAATGGCTTTTGGCCCACGTCTCCCGCTGGACCGCCCGGTACCGCCCCGTGAACACGCCGGACAGGCGGACGCTCTCCTCGCAGCCCGCGTCCTCCAGCGAGACGGTCAGCCAGTACAGGCCGTCCTCTCCGGCGGGCCACTCCTCCGGCCGGGCCAGCGTCACGCAGCCGCTGCGGCTGAGGGCGTGGGTCTCGTCCAGCAGGACCTCCAGCGTCTGGCCCTCCGCCGCCCAGCGCAGGACGCGGGGCGCCTGCTCCGGGCTTTCAAAGGGATTGCGCGGCGCGCCGGACGGCTCCTTCACGTCGAACCAGAGCCGCAGCGGCCCCTCGCCCAGCGCGGAAAAGCCGACGCGCAGGCAGGAGCGCTCCACCCGTCCGCCGCCGAAGGGCTGAAAGGTCATGCGCCGCCCGCCCAGCAGCTCGCCCACGTCCATCCGCTCCGTGCCCCGCGCCACGCACACCCGCGCCAGCCGGGGGCGGCGGGCCGGAACCGGCTCCGCCAGCTCAAAGGGGATGCCCTCCTGCGTCCGCAGCCGCGCCAGCTCCAGCCGGGCGGGCGCGTCCGCGTCCAGCTCCACGGTGCACACCGCCGCCGCCGCAGGGCGGGGCGAAACGCCCGCCAGCTTCAGCAGCTTGCAGCGCAGCGCGTCCGTGAACTGATTGAGGTGATACTGCTGCATCTCCTTGTACCACGCCATCAGCTCCAGCACCGTGATGCCGGGGTCGTGGGCGTTGTGATCCGTCCAGACGGGGCACAGCCACGGGAGCCGGCCCTCCGCCGCCTCCACGATCTGCGCATAGGTCTGGTCGTCCAGATTCCGCGATTTCAGCATGGGCCGTTCTCCCCCTCCATACAGATCAGAACTCAGAAATTTTGCGCCGCCCGGTCATTCGAGCTGGATCAGGTGCTCGCCGCTCTCCACCGTGGCGTACGGGAACGCGCCGTCGTCCTCCAGCGCGGCGATCCGCTGCACGCCGCCCTGATCGTAGCAACCCTCCAGCAGGATGCTGCGCACCAGCCGGACGTTGGGCGTGTCCCGCACGGTCTGCCACACCTGACTGATGCGGAGCTGGTCGCCGATGTCCCGGCGGCGCCACCGGCCGTCGATCAGCTCCGCCAGACGGCGGGCGATCTCCTGCTGCGTGTCGGCGCCCCGGTCCAGATCCTCCAGCTCCACCGTGACGCGGCTGTTGACGGTGATGACCGTGGAGCCGGTCACGTGCAGCCGCCCCTCCGCCGCCAGCACGCAGTCGCACCGGCGGGAGAGGTCCCCGTAGATCCGCTGGCACAGCTCGTCGGCCACCCGGCGGTCGTTCTGCCCGCCGCTCTCCACCACCACGCTGACGTGGCCGGAGGCATAGGCCCCGGACGCGTCCCGGTCCGGGAAGCAGCGCACATGGGCCACCTGCGGGAAGTTTTGCAGCACCAGCTCCTCAAAGTCCCTCGGACCGGCCGCCCGGTCCCGGTTGCGCAGGCGGCGGTTGCCCACCGCGTCCGCCTTTTCGGTGGAAAAGCGGTCCGTCCCGCCGCTCATGGCGGTCAGGTTCTCCACATGGCTGATGCGGGGCAGCGCGCCGATCAGATCCGTCACCGCGCCGGCGGGACGGTTTCCCCGGCTCCCGCCGCCGTACCAATAGGTCACGCGGATGTTTTCCTCTCCGGCGGGCGGGACCCGCCCCCGGCGGCCGTCGCCGAAGGCGACGGTCTGCTCATAGGGGTCCAGACAGCAGCAGCGCTCCTCCGGCCCCGCCGCCGCCAGCGACGCGGCCCGCTCCCAGCGGACCCAGCAGTGGGTCAGGACCCGGTCCTCCCACTCCAGCCGCACCCGCTCCGGCATCTGCCTGGCCAGCGCCTGCGCCTCCGCCTCGCCCACGGCGGACAGCTCATCCACCCACACCTGCGCCTCCAGCACTGGGCCGCGCAGCAGGCGCAGGGTCTTGTTGGCCTCGTAAGGCCCGGCGGAAAACACCGCGTCCGGCGCCCGCTGGCGCTGCACCGCGCCCACCGTGTTGAGCCGGACGCTCCGGATGCGGGGGCAGCCGCCGGGATCGTCCATGTACGCGCTGCGGGCCAGCCGCAGCCAGCAGCCGCTCCGGCCGAACAGCGTGCGCTCCGGCAGGGGCCGGGGCAGATACAGCAGCATCATCCCCGTGTGCAGCAGCCCACGGGTCAGATCCACGGAGCGCACCGGCTCGAACCGCTTTCCGTCCCACGCCTCAAAGCGCAGCTTGTCGTTCATCCGGGCCTGCCCCGCCACATCGAACAGGATGGACAGCGGCATGGCATTGGGCGAACGGTCAAAGCAGAAATACATGCTGCGGGGCTGATCCTCCAGCCCCACCACGGCGGGGAAGCTCAGCGGCTCCCGGTCCTGAGCGTCCGCGATCTCCACCGTGTCGCCGTTGTTTTCCGACCGGCACCACTCCGCCGGACGGCCCTCGGCATAGGACCAGCCGCAGGACGCCCCCCGCAGGAACGGGACGATCCAGCGGGGCCGCTGGGAAAGCTCGTTTTCCACGCGGATCACCCGCGCCCGGACGTAAAAGCCCCGGACGGCGTTAACCTCCGTCTCCTGCAGATCCTCCGGCACGTCAAAGACCGTCTCCTGCGGCCCTGCGTCCCGGCAGGAAAAGGGATTTTCGTTCCCCCGGACCGCCAGCGTCCGCCAGCCCAGCCCGTTGAAATACTCCCAGACCACCTGATCGACAAACACGTCGTCCGGCGGCTCCGCCACCGCGTCCCGCTTGTCGATGATGCGCCGGTTGAACTGATACTGCGGGCCGCTCTCCTCCGGCTCCGTCACCTCCGGGGCGATCTCCAGCCGCAGCACGGCGGTGGCTCCCCGCTTGCAGAGCGCCCGGTCCGACCGGAAATAGCACAGGCCGTAAGGTGCGGGGCGGCGGCCGAAGCAGTATCCGCCGCGGGAGAGGTCCAGCGGCACGTCTCCGCTGGCCGCGCCGTCCAGTGCCAGCGGCCCCAGCGGGCGGCTGCGCAGGCGCGCGCCGTCCAGCAGGACGGTCCCGCCGCCCAGATCGCCGGAGCAGGAGACGGCGTACCGTCCCTCCTCGTCCGGCGTGAAGGGCAGAGCTCCCTCATAGCGCAGCCGCAGCACCGCCCCCTCCGCCGCCGCGGAGGTGAAGGGGACGTCCTCCCCGCCGGAGCGGAACGTCCACGCGCCCTTTTCGGCCAGCAGGGCGGCGGTCTGCGCCGCCAGAAAATCCGCCTGCCGCCGCAGCTCCACCTCCACCTCGCACGGACCGCACAGGGAGAGAACGCTGCCGTGGGCCAGAGAGAAGCGGTGGCGCTGGAGGTTCTCGCTCTCCCCCGCCGTGAAAAAGGGCTGCGCCCCGGCGCTCAGGTCCACCCGCTGGATGATCCCGCCACGGGCGTCCGCGTAAAAGATGTCCGTCAGCCGGGCGGCGGTGGCCTCGATGCGCCGCTCCGTCTCGTAGACGATGTTTTCGTCCTCCTCGTCCCGGGTAAAGACCTGCGTCCCCTCCGGCACCGGCACCGGGCCGTCCGCCGTCTCGTGGGCGGCGAACTGCAGAATGCCCTCCGCCGGGGACGGGTCCGGCATCTGAAAGCCCGTCAGGTTCAAAAACTCGGTGCGCAGCTTGCCGGGGACCGAGTTGAACCGGTCCACGGTCTGATAGAACATATCGCAGAACAGCGCCGCCAGCGCCGCTCCGGGATCGTCCTCCGCCCCGTCGCAGCGCCATTCCGGCGTGTAGGACCGGGCGTGGTCCACCACCTGCGCCAGGATGTCCTCCCGGCTGCGGGGGTCCAGTATGGGCGTGCCGCTCACTCCGCTGCGCCTCCTTCCGAGCCTTCCGTCACATAGAAGGGATAAACGTGGTTATAGCGGTTGTTGGTGCTGCGCACGGTGTAATCCACCTCGATGACCACCGCGCCGTCCTGCCGGTCCAGCCGTTCACAGCGCACCTCCACATCCCGGATGCGCGGCTCCTGCTCCAGCAGGAGGATGCGCAGGTCGTGGGCGATGGAGTGGGTCATGGAGCTGGAGGCGGGCGCGAAGGCATAGTCCATGGTCCGTGCGCCGAATTCCGGGCGCATGACCCGCTCGCCCTGCCCGGTGCGCAGGATGATGCCGATGGCCTCCCGGATGTCCTCCTCCTGATCCACCATGGCCAGCTTTCCCGTTCTGGGGTCCACCTGAAGGGGGAACTTCAGTCCCCGGCCCAGAAATTCCTTTCCGTTCACGTCTTTTCCCCCTCCTCTGATCCCGTCAGTTAATGTTCACCACCGCGCCCTTCAGCGCGGCGGGGCCGGACGCCTGAAGCGTCAGCGTGGAAGACGCCTTGACCTCCGCGGTCCCGCCCTCGATCTTCACCGAGGCGCTGCCCTTTTCCTCGATCTGCGCACCCTGCACCGTGATCCGGTTCTTGGCCTTCTGCGTCAGGTCGCCGGAGGACTCCAGCACCACGGAGGTGTCCCCCGCCGAAAGCGTCAGCTTTGTCCCGGCCTTGAGCGTGATATTGCCGCCCTTGAAGTCCATGGTCAGCGCGTTTTTCCCGTCCTTATCCTGTAAGGCCGCCGACTGGGCGCCGTCGTCCACGGTCAGCACCGCGCCGGACGGCAGCGTGAGCACCGCCCGCTCCTTTTTCGGCTCGTCGTAAAAGAGCAGCTCCGTCCCTCCCGGCGTCTTGATGGAAAAGTTGTGGACCTTTCCGTCCTGAATGGTATAGGGCGGCTTACGCTCCGTATTCCACCACGCGCCCAGCACCAGCGGCCGGTGGGGGTCGCCCCCCAGATAGCCCAGCACCACCAGATCGCCCACGTTGGGGAAGAAGAACTGCCCGCAGGACTTTCCGCCCAGCGGCGCCATCACATAGCACCAGTCCGTCTCCTCGGCGTTCTCGTTCTCGATGGGGATGCACTTGACGCGGTTGAGCTTCTGATCGTCGTTGATATTCGTCACGGTGGCCAGCGTCAGCCCGGGGCGGGACATCTGCTGCTCAAAGCCCTGCCCCGCCGCGCCCAGCGCGGCCTGAAGCTCCTCTGCAATGCTCATCAGGCCTTGGCCCCCTTTACCGTGAAGTGGGTGAAATACCCCTGCTGGCTGAAGCTGTGGCGCACCCGGCTGACGAAGTAGGAGCCTTCCGTGTCCCCGTCCAGCCCCACAATGGAGACGTACCGTCCGGGGATCAGCTCCGGGATGCCCACGCACAGTCCCTCGCCCGAAACGAAATTCAGCGCGATGGCGTTGAGCCGGGCCTGCGCCGCCCGGACGCATTCCGCCTCCGTGCGGACATATTCGCTGTACTCCCGCAGGGCGGCGTTTTTGAACTTTCCGGCGATCTGAACGGCACTGCGCCCCCCGCCGCCCACGGTGACGGACTTGGCCGCGCCGTGGATGAATTTCTGGTTTTCGTCCCGGCCCCAGATCTCCACGGAGCCGACCTGCCCCCGCAGGGACTGGCGGGTGCCAAACTCCAGCAGGCCCGCGCCCACCGTCAGCCGGATGAGCGGCTTGTCGCTGCCGATCACGTCGTCGAAGATCAGCTCCCCATCCACGCAGAACAGGCTCATGCAGTACCGCTCCGCCAGCAGCTTGAGGTACTTGAAATCGTCCAGCCGCTCCTTGACGGCCGGGATGCCGAAGCCGCTCAGATCCCCCACGGTGCAGCGCTTGGCGTATCCCGCGGCGACGCTTTTCTGAAGGATCTCCTCCACGATCTGCTTGGGTTTTTTCTTTCCGCCGTAGATCGGCTCCTGACAGCTCATGAGATATCCAAAGCCGTCGATCCCCGAGACCTCCAGCCGGGGCGGCTGGCCGCCGCTGTACGACATGGAGCACTCGTCCACATAGCCGAAGAACACCGTCTCCTTCTTGACATACCCCGCCTCGATCTCCAGCTTTGCGCCCACTCGGATCGTCTTGGCCAGATCGTTGATCCAGCGGTACTTCTCGTAGTCGTACAGGCTCTCCACCGCGAAGCGGCAGCCGCCCGCGGACCCGTCCGCGCACAGCTCCACCTCCAGCGAAACGATGGGCATTTCCGAGCTGTTGAGCGTCTTTCCGTCCACCCGGATGGAGAAGGCGGGGCCGCGGAAGTCGCCGTATTTTTCGCTCAGGGCCTTAAAGGTGTAGGTCCCCTTATCCAAAGCGCCGCCTCCTTTCCCGTGTCCGTGCGCTTACCGCTTCAGTGCCGGGACCACCAGCCGCTCGCCGGAGCGCAGCAGCCGGGGGTTGGTCATTCCGTTGGCCGAGGCAATGGAGCGCCACTGCTCCGGCTGGCCGTATTCTTTGGCGGACAGCGCCCACAGGGAGTCTCCCTGGCAGGCAGTCCGGTACTTGGTGGTATCCGGCGAGTTCAGCGGCCGGGGGAGGTTCGCCTTCATGGGCGGGACGAACTCCTGAAACACGCAGTCCAGCCACGCCCGGACGGGCATTCCCATTTCGTTGAACTTCACAAAATTCTGCGTACAGCTGATAAGGTATCCGGTGAACTGGAGGGAGGACCACTTCAGCTTCAGCAGCGGCGGAACGTGGCGGTCCGGGTCGATCTCCATCAGGCCGTACACCTTTTTAGTGTACTCCCGCACGTCCAGCTGCTTAGCCAGCGAGGGCAGCAGGCTGTTGCCCGTGAATTTCAGACGGTCCGGCACAGTGCCGCCCACCTCGCCTCCGGCGGACATACTGTCGAAAAACAGGCGGAATTTCAGGACCTCCAGACTTCCGCCCGCGAACTGGGCCACCGGCGTGTTGGTAGAGATCCCCGGCGCATGCGCATAGCGGACCATGCGGCTCTGTGTGTAGCTCTCCGGATTGTAAAGGACCTGAAAATCCTTTTTCCCCTCCGGTGCGATCGTCATTTTTTCCAGCGGGACCAGAATATTGGGGTTCGGTACTCCCACAAACACGGCGTTCTCCTCCTCTCCCTGCGATCCTTACAGACCCATCCGGCGGCGCTCCCGCCGGATGCGATCCTCGATCATGCGGTATACCTGATCGGCGGCCCGCTCCAGCTCCGCCTGACTGAGCTGCGGCGGCGCAGCGGGCGTCTCCTGCCGCGCGGGACGGGTCTTCTCCCGCAGCTCCATCGGCTCCGGCGGCGCATACGCGGGTGCCGTCCAGCGGATCTGCTCCCCGCCCTGCGGCGCTCCCGCCGGGGTCGGCTGCTTTACCGGAGCGGACGGGACCGTGCCGCCCTGTCCCGCGCTGCTGCGGAGAAAGCGTCTGGCCCAGTCCGGCAGCTTGCGGACATACTCGGATTCCTCCGGCTCCTGCGGCGCAGGCCGCACCGGCTCCGCCGCCGTCTGGCGGTAGGTCAGCTCCGGCCCGCCGCCGAGCCGCTCCGCCGCCCGCTCCGTTACGGGCTGCTTCGTTCGGGGTCTGAAGGTGCGGATGTCTCCGGTGGGCCGCGCAAGGCCCGTCCGGGACGCGTGCCCCAGCTCTGTCGGGCGAACCGCCCGCTTGGCGGACGGCTCCGCGGAAGGAGTGCTGATCGGGGGAAACGCCCCGGCGCTCTGCGGCACGTCCTCCCGCTCTGCGCGGAGCGCCAGCTCCGGCCCATTGACCATCGCCGCTTCCATCCCTGCAAGGCCCGGCATCTGACCATAGGCAGCAGCCGAACCCGCCGTTTGAGGGGCAGAAGCGCTCTCCCTTGAAAGCATCGGCCCCGCCGAATGCGGGCCGGACGCTCCCGCCTGCGGATGTGCCGTTGAGGAAAGCGGAGCTACTCCCGGCTGGGCAAAGGCCGTTTTCGCTGTCTGACGCGCCGCCGCGCCGCCCTCCGGCGCATTGGCCGCGTCCGCCGCTCCGGCGGCTCCCGGCTGGGGGGCGTACTCCGTCTCCACCGGGCGGACAGCCCGCTCCGTTGGCGCTTCCGCCGCCGCAGGGGTGAGGTTCGCCGTCCGAATGTCCCGCCCGGAGACGGTCTGAATGGTGTGGACCTGCGGCCCCGCCGCGCGGCCCGCAGCCGCTTCCGTCCTGACGCCGCTGGCCTGCGCGGCGTTCGGCGTTTTCGCTGTACTGTCGGCCTGCGTGGCCGCCTTGGCTGCATTGGTCTGCGCGGGCTTTTCCGCTCGGTCGGCCTGCGCAGCTGTTTTCGCGGTCTGCGCGTTCGCCGTTCCGGCCCTGCCGTCCATCCGCGCGGCAGCTTTCGCTCCGGCGTTCTGTGCGGCTCCGTCGCGCTTCGCCTTGGTCGCAACCGTTTTCGCTGTCTGGCGTGCCGCCGCGCCGCCCTCCGGCGCATTGGCCGCGTCCGCCGCTCCGGCGGCTCCTGGCTGGGGGGCGTACTCCGTCTCCACCGGGCGGACAGCCCGCTCCGTTGGCGCTTCCGCCGCCGCAGGGGTGAGGTTCGCCGTCCGAATGTCCCGCCCGGAGGCGGTCTGAATGGTGTGGACCTGCGGCCCCGCCGCGCGGCCCGCAGCCGCTTCCGTCCTGACGCCGCTGACCTGCGCGGCGTTCGGCATCCTGCCCGCGCTGTCGGCCTGCGTGGCCGCCTTGGCTGCATTGGTCTGCGTGGGCTTTTCCGCCGCAGGCTCACCGGCCTGCGGGGTCGCTTTCATTCCGTCGGCTCGTGCAGTTGCTTTTGTTCCTGTGTTCTGCGCGGCTCCGTCGCGCTTCGCCTTGGCCGCAGCCGTTTTCGCCGTCTGACGTGCCGCCGCACCGCTCTCCGGCGCGCTGGCTGCGTCCGCCGCTCCGGCGGCTCCCGGCTGGGGGGCGTACTCCGTCTCCACCGGGCGGACAATCCGCTCCGTTGGCGCTTCCGCCGCCGCAGGGGTGAGGTTCGCCGTCCGAATGTCCCGTCCGGAGGCGGTCTGAATGGTGTGGGCCTGCGGCCCCGCCGCGCGGCCCGCAGCCGCTTCCGTCCTGATGCCGCTGACCTGCGCGGCGTTCGGCATCCTGCCCGCGCTGTCGGCCTGCGTGGCCGCAGCCTTGGCTGTATCGGTCTGCGCGGGCTTTTCCGCCGCAGGCTCACCGGCCTGCGGGGTCGCTTTCATTCCGTCGGCTCGTGCAGTTGCTTTCGTTCCTGTGTTCTGCGCGGCTCCGTCGCGCTTCGCCTTGGCCGCAGCCGTTTTCGCTGTCTGGCGTGCCGCCGCGCCGCCCTCCGGCGCATTGGCCGCGTCCGCCGCTCCGGCGGCTCCCGGCTGGGGGGCGTACTCCGTCTCCACCGGGCGGACAGCCCGCTCCGTTGGCGCTTCCGCCGCCGCAGGGGTGAGGTTCGCCGTCCGAATGTCCCGCCCGGAGGCGGTCTGAATGGTGTGGACCTGCGGCCCCGCCGCGCGGCCCGCAGCCGCTTCCGTCCTGACGCCGCTGACCTGCGCGGCGTTCGGCATCCTGCCCGCGCTGTCGGCCTGCGTGGCCGCCTTGGCTGCATTGGTCTGCGTGGGCTTTTCCGCCGCAGGCTCACCGGCCTGCGGGGTCGCTTTCATTCCGTCGGCTCGTGCAGTTGCTTTTGTTCCTGTGTTCTGCGCGGCTCCGTCGCGCTTCGCCTTGGCCGCAGCCGTTTTCGCCGTCTGGCGTGCCGCCGCGCCGCTCTCCGGCGCATTGGCCGCGTCCGTCCGTCCGGGCCGCTGAGAGGTCGGCTTCTCTGCAGAAGCCTTCGCTTCCACCCGCGGATCGTTGCGCTTTTCCCGCTCCGCCGCGGCCCTTACGCGCTCCGCCGCGCGGTCCAGCGCCGCCTGAGCCGTTCGCTCCGCCATGCGGCGCACCGGCTCCACGGCGGTCTGCGTGGTCGGCTCTGCCGGTTCCGGCAGCGTCAGCTCCGCGTGGGAAAACGGCGTTCTCTGGGGCGGTATGCTCCCCTCCGGCGTCCGCTTGGGAAGCGCCGGGGCGCGGCCTGCGGGCGCGTTTTCGCTCCAAACATTTCCCGGAACGCTTTTCTGGGCGGGCCGCGCCGTCTGTCCGCGCACCTGCCCGGAAAACCGCTCCGCGCTCCGGCCAAGCCGCCCCGGAGCGGCCGGCGATCCGTCCGCCTTGGGGGACGCGTGCTGCCAGACGGTCTGGTAAAAGCTCTGGCGAATGTTCACCGCCGTGTGGGAAAGGGGGCGCTTCTCCTGCTCTTTCCGGAGCCGGTCGAGCCGGGCCAGCAGACGCTCCTCCACCTGATGCCAGCCGCCGCCCTCCTCCCGCCGCAGCGCGTTGAGGATCACCTGCACATCCAGCCGGATGTCCTGCCGCGTCTGCGCCGGAGCGGTCTCCGCCCCCGCAGGCTCCTCCAGAAAGTCCAGCGCGGCGCGGCTGTACCGTCCCTCTCCCGGCTCCGCCCGGTCGATCAGCTCCTGCGCAAAGGCCTGCGCCAGCGCGCCGAAGGGCGACAGGGCCGGACGCTGCGGGTCCAGCGTCCCCATATTCGGTTTTGTCACCCGAATGGAGTCCATTTACACGCACCCGTTATACATAAATTCGATCCGGTTCACCGCCAGCTCCACCTGATTGCTGTTGAGCTGCGGGCCTTCGTACCGGATCAGATGCGCTCCCGTCACCGTCCACTCCCGGACAGGCGCGCCGAAGCTGTCCTGTAGAATGACCGCCCCGGTCATGGGGATGGACATTCCCAGATTGACCATCATCATCAGCGCGGACATCCCGTCCACCGACGTGACGATCCCCTGCTCCAGCACCAGACGGCGGGGCTTGATATTCTTGAAAAAGTATCGGGGATAGCTGCTCCCGCCCTCGGAATAGACCTCGTAGTCCGCCTCCATCCCCAGTCCGGAAACGGAGGTAAACCCGCCGGCCAGAACCGCGCCGGGACCGGCCAGCGCCACCTGAAAGTGGGTGCCGGCCAGCATCGCCTCATAATTCATGCGCGTTCCTCCCTCCGCTCTCGCGTCCCGCGGTCACGGGCCGCCCTGCGTCCGCTTTTCCGCCCTGCGGCGGATGCCGGTATAGGCCAGCGTCAGGCTCTCGGTCAAGACCTCGCTGCGGCTGCCGTCCAGCTCCGCCACCTCGTATCCGATGGGCAGCGCGTCCTTCAGCGTCCAGATGACGCCGGGCTTTCCCAGATCGTTCAGGGTGATGATCTCCAGCGTCCGGCGCAGATCCTTTCCGGACGGGCCGGTATACTCCCGGGCGGAGGCGGCGAAGATCCAGTCCAGAAAGTCGTAATCCCCCACCACGCCGCGGCGCAGCGTCACCGGCTCGTACCGGGTGAGCACCGGCGTGTAGTCACGCACGCCCCGCAGGTCGGAGCCGGAGCGGGCCTGAAGCGTCTCCACCTCCATGCGGATGCCGGAGCAGCCCGTGAATGCGGCGGAAACGGTCTCGTCTCCGTCCACTTTAATAAGGAACCGGAAGGACTGTATGGGGTCCGGGTACACGATCTCCACGCGCGCTCACCTGCCGTTCATCGAAATTCAATAGTCCTCTGGTCGGTGCCGCTGAGCTTTTTATTGATCGCGGACACCTCGCGGCACCAGCGCCGCCGCTCCCAGTGGTCCAGCTCCATCAGCGCGTCGCCGGACCAGTGCAGATAATAGGCCAGAAACGCCATCTCCTGATACAGGCGCTCCTGGGGGTAGAGCGAGACCCCCGCCGTGTGCCCTGCGGAAAGCGGACTGCCCTCCGGCACGGAGATGCTCCGCCACCAGTAGGGATCGTCCCCATGCTCCTGCGGCGCCAGCCGCCGGATGGGGAAGCCGTCGTCCTCCGCCCCGGCCCACGTCAGCCCAGCAAAAAATCCAGCGGCACCTCGAACGACTGCCCGCAGTGGGGGCAGGAGAGCTGATAGTGCGGCGTTTCCGACAGGTTGATCCGCTGATACATATCCTGTAAGTAAGCAAGGTCCATGGTGAACAGATTCTCGATCACCCGGGTGTTGATGGAGCTGAGCGTTCCCAGCTTCGTGACCACGCGGGAGAGCAGGATGATGGTCAGATACCCGCTGTTCTGCTGAACGCGGGGGTCCCGCAGGGGAAGGATCTCATCCGCCGCCGTGGCAAGGCGCATGGTGCCCTTCTTGTGCAGGTCGCCGTTCTGGTCCACATAGCCCTTGGGAAGTTCAAATTCAAATTCAGTCTGCATGGCGTCCTCCTGAGCGCAGTTCATGAAACGGTCCCGCCCGTTCCGCGGCGCGCGCCGCGGAACGGGAAGGACGGTCCGTTATCAGATGGTGGACGGTGCGCCGGCGGCCGCGCCGGGCGTGTGCTCCAGACCCTCGTGGCAAAGCTCCAGCGTCTGGATGGCGACCTCGCCGCCCATGCCGTTCAGGTCGGGGACCGTGTAGCCCACAGGCCACGCGTTGATGAGGTTCCAGGACGGGCCGGGGTTCCCGGCGTCGTCGATCAGGGTGATGGTCACGTTGCGGCGGACCATACCGGTGGGAGGCGCGGTGTTGGTGGGAGCCACGGAGTACAGCCACTCCAGGAAATCGCTGTCATCGGACACGCCCCAGCGCAGCGTCACGTTGCCGAACTTGGTCAGGCCCGCCAGCTTGCGCGGCGTGTTGCGCAGGTCATCGCCCTCGCGGTACTCCACCGCGTCCGTGGAGGAGCTCATGCCCGAGACTTCGGAAAAGCCCGCGCGGCTGATGCCGTCGATCTCCACTTGATACCGAAATACTCTGTACGGGTAATTGATAGCCATTTATATCGTCGTCCTTTCTGTATCCGGTTTTTCAGGGGGTCATTCGGAGGCGGTCTTCTGCGTGATGCGGAAGATCACGAACTCCGCCGGCTTCACCGGCGCAATGCCGATCTGGCAAATCAGGCGGCCGTTGTCAATGTCGTCCTGCGTCATGGTGGTGGGGCCGCACTCCACGAAGAACGCCTCGGACGGGCTGGAGCCGGCCAGCGCGCCGTCCCGCCAGCAGGTGGCGAGGAACGTCTCGATGGTGCGGGTCACGCGGCTCCACAGGGCGGAGGAGTTCGGCTCAAAGACCACCCAGCTGGTGTTGGCGCGGATGGACTCCTCAACATAGATGAACAGGCGCCGGACGTTGAGGTACTTCCACAGGCCGTTGGAGCTGATGGTGCGCGCGCCCCAGACGCGGATGCCCCGGCCGGTGAAGGCGCGGATCAGGTTCACGCCGATGGGGTTGAGGATGTCCTGCTCCGCCTCGTTATAGGTGCAGGAAAGGCCCGTGCAGCCGCGCACGACCTCGTTGGCGGGCGCCTTGTGGACGCCGCGCTCCACGTCGGTGCGGGCATAGATGCCGGCCATTGCGCCGGAGGGCGGGAAGTAGGCCGGGCGCTTGGCTCCCGCGTCGTACATCTCCAGCCAGGGGTGATACATGGCGGCGTAGGAGGAATCGTACATATCCCGGAACGCGGCCACGTCGTTGGTCTTTTTCAGCTCCACGGGAACGTCCAGCAGCGCAAAGCAGCTCTTTCTGCTCTCGCAGAAGCCGATCAGCGCGGCCTGCACCTCCGGCGCGGTCACGCCGGGAATCGCCAGAATGGAGACCGCCGCGTTCTCAAGGAACGCCTGCAGGCCCGTGCGCCTGCCGGGGCCGCCGTCCTTGCCGGTGAAAGTGGCGGGTCCCGCGTTGAGGACGGAGCCGTTGCTGCCGCCCTGAAGCGTCAGGACCAGCTCGCCGCCGTTTCCGCCGCACTGGGCGAAGGGGACGGGGCTGGCGGCCGCCTTGGCGGGGGCCTCCTTGCCGTCCTTGTCCTTGACGGCGGGAGCGGCCTTGACCTCGGCCAGCTCCACGCGGATCAGGTCGGACTTGGCGGTGCGGTCGCAGACGTAGTTCAGCGCGCCGGGCTTGAGAGACAGGTTCTCAAAGGCCTCCACGCTCTCGCCCAGACGGGCGGTGATGCTGATCTCGCAGGTGCGGATGTACTTGGCGGTGCCCACCTTGGCGTCCGCCACATCCAGCGCGCAGGGCGCGTCCAGCGTGACCACGCGGTCCAGAACGCTCTTGACCGCGGCGTAGGCGGTGGTCTTGCCGTCGAACAGCTCCACCACGTCGCCGGGGTTGAAGCCATCCGCGTTCTTCAGGGTCAGGTCCGCGCCGCTGACGGACAGGACCTGCGTCTTGGCCTTGCTGGCCGGAGCCACGGTCACCCGCAGGTCCTCGGCCCACACGCCGGGGTTGGCAGCGCTGATCTTCAACACGCCGGAGGTCACGGACGCGGCCTTCGCGTCCTCGGGAACCGCGCGCATGATGTACGCCCGGGAGCCGCCGTTGGCGAAGAACTGCTCCACCGCGTAGGGAAGGAAGCGGTTCATGCCGTAAGCCGCCTCGCTGAGGTAGCCGCCGTACATCCGTTTGTAATCTGCAAAGCTGGTGACAAGCTGGGGCTGGCCGGAGACCGGGCCGCGCTCCGCCAGGCCGACGAAGCCCGCCGTGCTGGTGCCGACGCCCTGCATCGGGGTCGCGCCGGAGTCATACTCCTCTACGTAAACGCCGGGGGATAAATACTCTGCCATGCTGCTGCTTCACGCCGCATATTGGCTGGGAGCCGGACGTGAAGCGTCCCTCCTTTCTTAATATCCGAATTTTCATCAATTTGGATCTTGCCGTTCTATCTTCTCCATAAAGGCTCCGGCAGGGCCGGGCCTGTGGATTCCAATGACTGCGGAACGCTCAGTCCAGAAGCCGTCCCGCCGCGCCCGCCGCCAGCCGCGTCCAGAAGCCGGACACCGCCGCGGCGTTGTATTCCAGTGCGGAGGCGGCGCGCTCCGCCGCGCTGTATCGGTCCGTCAGCTCCGCGCCGGTGCGGAACACGATGTGTCCCTCCTGCACGAAAAAGGCCCCCCGGACTATCCGTCCGTTCAGCTCGCTGCAAAGGGCCAGCGCCGTCTCCGGCGCGCTCACCCGGGCAGGATGGACGCCGTATACCAGAATCCGTCCCTCCCGGCAGTCGCAGACCGTCTGCCATTTGCAGCCCCGCTGGGTGAACAGAAGGCGGAACCGCGCCCCCTCCCGCCGGAATTCCGCGCCGCTGCGCTCCAGCAGCGCCGCCAGCACCTGCGCGCCGTCTACTGGCGGGTCCAGCTCCTCCATACGGGTCTTCCTCCCTTCAGCCATCCGTGTACTGCTGCGAAAGCCCCGCCGGGTCAAAGGCCCGGAGCACGGGCGTCTGCGCCGTCAGCGCCATGGGCTGCGCCGTCTCCGGCGCGGTCTCCGGCACGGGGCAGGGCGGTGTGCCCGTCTCCTCCGGCGGCATAAGAAACGAAGTCTGCGCCGGCTCCTCATACCGGGCGGCCATCAGCGCCGCCATGGCACTGTTTCCCATGACGGCGGCCAGATCCTCCAGCCGCCGCGGCTCCAGCTCCTCCGGCGCAAGACCCGCCAGCACCAGCCGCGCGGCCTGCGCCGCGGTCTCCAGCCGGTCCCGCTCAGGTGTCCGGCTCTCCCGGTCCGTGGGGCGGAGCTTCTGCTCCGTCCGTGTCCGGGTCTGCTCCGTCGTCCGCTGCTCCATCCGCGTCCTCCCCGTCCGTTCCGTCTGCGTCCAGCGCGTCTCTCAGCGCCCGGTCCAGCCGCTGGGAAAAGCCGGGGGCGGAAAACGTCTCCAGCGCCTCGCCCGCCCGATCGCAGAGAAAGCGGAGCTTGTTGATGAACTCCTGCTTCATCTGCGCCTTCTTGGCGATCAGCGCCTCCAGCCGCCCCGCCGCGTTCTGGTACGCCGCCCGGGCCTCCGGCCCCGCCGCCGGGTCCTTCAGCGTCCCGCGGTACTCCGCCAGCAGCGCCCGCTCCCGTCCGTCGTCCAGAAAGGGGTACATCGTCCGCAGCGTGTCCGCTCCGGCCGCGCCCATGTCGCTCTTTCCAAGGGCCAGATCCCGCAGGTCCTCCACCGTCCGCCGCGCGTCCCGCAGCACGTCCACTGTCAGCGCCACGGCGCTGTCCGTAAAGCCCCGGTTGAAGGTCACCCGGTCCGGCGTGTGCCCCGGAACGTTGCGGCAGGGCGACGCCTTTTCAAAGAGCTTCCGCTGCTGCCACTTGTCCGGCTGGGACTGGCCCACCGTCTTTTTCAAGCAGGAAAAGAGCATCATCTGCCCCGTCCCCTCCAGAACGGCCCCGGAGAGCGTTCCCCGCTGAAAGGCCGTCTCGGAAAAGCGGAGAAGCATCTCCTGCTGCCCGTCCCGCTCGTAAAAGGAACGGGACGACGCGTCCGGCGTCCGCTCTCCCATCTCCGACCGTCCGCCGCCCTCCGTCCGCTCCGGGCTTTGTCCGGCCAGCTGGCGGGCGTGTCTGCGGCCCATGGCATCAAAGGTCTGGTGAAAGTCCTCCGTCACGTGGTAGAGCGGGTCCCTGTGGTCAAAGGCCTCCGTCCCCGCGGCCCACGCCGTCTGGCGGCGCAGCGCGGCGGTCAGCTCCGTCCGGGGCGGCGCGGCAGTCTTTCTGCGGGTATAAAGCTGATTCATGGACCGCCCCCCATCGCAAGGCGCATACTGCGCACGATATGGTGGAACTGCACCGGCCTGCATATGAAGTCCGAGCAGTGGATGCGCACGCTGCGCACCGCGTAGGCCGGAACGTCGTCCACCAGAATGATCCGGCACGCCCGGTCCCGCTCCCGCAGCAGGCGCGCCTGCAAAAAGCCGGCGTCCCCTCCGAAGGCGATGTAGGCGATGTCGCAGCGCTCCTTCCACCCCGCAAAGCGCTCTGCAGAGAGGAAGCATTCCACCGTAGCCGGCAGGCCGTAAAGCTCGCAGTACCGCCCGATCCATTCGCGCATCTGCTGCGCTGCCGCCGGGCTGTTTTCACACACTGCGATCTTCATGCTCCGTCCTCCACCGCGTCTTCCGGGCTGGTGCGCTACCATAAAGATACCGGGTTTCTCCGGCGCTTTCAACAAATCCGGCGTGAACGCGGCTGGACCGATGTTAAAAGCGCGCAGGCCGTCCCGATCGCCGCCCCGCCGGAGCGCAAAACCGCGCCGGACCCGGGCTTCGGGTCCGGCGCGGTCAGGCCGCGTATCCTCTTTTCAGCGCGTCAGAGCATCCGCTCGATCCAGCGGCGCAGGAAGTCCAGCTCCGGCGGCGTGTGGAACCAGTGCTCACCGTCCTCCATCACCGTCAGGCCGCAGCCGAACCGGCGGGCGAACGACTCCACCGTCTCCCGCTCCACCAGATGGTCCCCCGCACCGTACAGGATCTGCGTTGGAACGCTCCAATTTGTAATCAAATGTACCTTTACATACTCTCTGTATTTCCACGAGAGGGTCTGGCCGAAGTCCGTGGGGATTTCCCCCTCCCGGCGCAGCCGCTCCTCCGTCACGCCCGCCCAGCCCATCATCCGCTCGATGAGCCGGTCCATATCCAGCACCGGCGAGACGAACAGGCACTTTGCCAGCGCCTGGGTCGGGAAAGCCAGCATGCTGAACCACGCGCCGATGCTGACGGCGTGGAGCGCCACGGTCTCCCACTCCCTCTGCGCGTACTCCAGCACCGCCGTCAGCTCCCGTACCGCGTCCCACGGCGCGAACGCCGCGCCGTCCGTCCGCCCGCCGTGCTCCGGCAGGTCCACGCTCAGCACCTGCCAGCCCCGGCGGCAGGCGATCTCCGCCAGCAGCTCCGCCTCCTCCTTGCAGCCGCCCTGACCGTGGATGGAAAGGTAAACTCCTTTCGCCCTTCCGCCCCACACAAGGGCGGGTGTGCTTCCGATTTTAAGCGATATATGTTCCATAGCCGTCCTCCGCTTTCTATTTGTCGTAGCCTGTTTACTAATTACATTAGTAATGTAATCGCTTTCCGCCCAGATGTCAACTGCTGTTTGTAAATTTTCTAATGTAGATATTGATTTTACTAATCAGATTTGTTAAACTGGATGTACCAACAGGAAAGGAGCTGATCCCATGCGCGTAACGCGGGCGGCGGTGATCGAGACCGCCGGGCAGATCGCCGACCGGGACGGTCTGGGCGGCGTGTCCCTCAAAGCGGTGGCGGAGGCGCTGCACATTCGGACGCCCTCGCTGTACAACCACATTTCCTCGCTGGAGGACCTGCTGCGTCAGGTGGCCCACGGAGGGATGCGGACAATGAACGCCGCGCTGGAGCGCGCCGCCGTGGGCGTATCCGGCGAGGAGGCGATCCTGGCCGTGTGCGCGGCGTATTTTCGCTGCACGGCCCAGCACCCCGGCGTTTACGAGACGATCCAGTGGGCCACGTGGCACGGGACGGAGGAGACGGCCCAGATCTTCGGGTCCTACCTCGACCTGATGCGGACGCTGATCCGCTCCTGCGGTCTGCGCCCGGAGGGGGCGGAGGAAATTCTGGACCTTCTGACCGGCGCGCTGCACGGGTACGCCGCCATGCAGCTCCGGTACGCGCTGACCGATCTTCCGGCGGCGCAGGCGCGGCTGCGCCGCGCCATGTCCACTCTGCTGGCCGGCGTCCGGCAGGAATACGGCCCGGAGGACGTCCCACAGAGAGGGTGAACGCATGAGATTTGAAACAATGGGGGACCCCGCCCGCCCCGCGGCGGTCATGATCCACGGAATGTTCTGCAGCAACTCGTCCTGCGCCCGCTTCGCCCGGTTTTGCAGGATGAATATTATGTGATCCTGCCCACGCTGGACAGCCACCATCCCGGCTCCGCCCCGCTGCGCTCCGCCGGGCAGCAGGCGGAAACGCTGCTGGACTGGCTGGGCCGGGAGGGGATCGGCTCCCTCGCCCTGCTGCACGGAACGTCCATGGGCGCGGAGATCGCGCTGGCCGCGGCGGCGCGCGCCGCCGTACCTATCACCCGGTGCGTGTTTGACGACGGCCCGTTTTTCCGCTTCCCCCGGCCCGTCCGGGCGGTCATGGCGTGGAAATTCTGGTCCATCGCCCGGCGCTGCCGGGGAAAGGCCCCGCAGGCGGTCATGCAGGATGCGCTCCCGCGTCGGCTCAGCGGGGACGACCCGGAGCAGTTCCGCGCCCTCTGGGGCGCGGTGTGCGAGGTGAGCGGTTATCTGACGGCGGAGGACTGCCGCGCCATGGCCGGGATCTGCTACGACGGCGCACTCCCCGCCTTTTCAGAGGAACAGCAGCGGCGCTTTACGTTCCTGCTCTCCGAGGGCGAGCCGGCCCACACCTCCAAAAAGCGGCTCCTGCGGACCTACCCCGCCGCGTCGTACATCGACCGGCCGGGGAACAGCCACTGCGGCTTTCAGGTCTCCGACCCGGAGGGCTGCGCAGCGTTTCTCAAAACGCTGATCGTCTGACCGGGCTGACTGTCAGGACCGGCGGCGTGTTCGGCGCGGTTCCCGCCAGCGCCCGTTTCCACTCCCGCCGCCCGCAAGGCGTCCGTGCCGCGGCGCATTTCCCGGCGGCAGTCGGTTTTCTTCGCCGCTTCCATGCCGTCAGCCATGCCCGTAAAATGCCACAGCAAAACCCGGCCTGCATCGCAGGCCGGGCTTTTTGCGGACGGACACGCCGGTCCCGGCCGCCTGCCATCCTGATCGTGCGATCTGTGTCTGCGTAGAGGAACCGGCAGGCGGAATGGCTCCCATGTGACCGGGCCGGACTTCCCGCACCGCGTTCTTCCCGTTGAAGCTGCTCGCCGCTGCCGCCGCGCAGCCTGCCGGTCCTGACAATGAACCATCCTCCCGCGCAGGAACAGACCGCCGCAGGATCGGTGATCCCGCGGCGGTCCGTTTCCGTCCATTTTTTGTAAGCCGTTCGGCTGATCGGAAGTTACCTGCACAGATCTTCAGGCCGATGCCCTATTCCATTCTCGTAATCGGTTAATTGTCTTTGAAAAAAGTCCGCCATGTTATCATGGCCCGCATTCCTCCATGCCGCTATTCCGGTCTCCATGAAAGTCCTCGTAACTCTCATCGGAAGCTCGTCCGCATTGCTGACAGCCAGCCACGGAAACGCTCGATATTTTTGGGTATCGCCAATGATAAACATATAGCCTATCAGTTGTTCTTCTCTAAAAGCGAAATAAAATTGCGGCAGCTTTCCCGCGGCGGATTTGTCCATGATCCTCTTCATCGTCTTCTCTTTTCCGTATGCGGGATAAAAGCCGATGCCCTTTAAGCCCATCAAGGCCTTTTCTTTTTGTTCGTTGGTCATGTCCAAATAATTGAGGATCTGTTCCTCCATATCGCTTACTCCTATAAGACCGATTTGCTTTATCCTATCATGTCCCAACGGCATCCGCAAGGCGCCGCAAAAGCCTCCGCGAGTCATATCCCGCATTTTATCCAGCCCATTGCATGACGCATATCCGCGCAGAATGGAGAAAATAAAAACGGCCTGCGAAAGCAAGCCGTTTTTATACTGGTGCGCGAGGCGGGACTTGAACCCGCACGTCCGTAATGGACACTAGAACCTGAATCTAGCGAGTCTGCCAATTC
>CAKTMK010000018.1 GCA_934574045.1 uncultured Oscillibacter sp.
GCGCGACGGGCGGCCTTCAGACCGTACTTCTTGCGCTCCTTCATACGAGGATCGCGGGTCAGGAAGCCGGCCTTCTTCAGGATGGGACGGTAGTCCTCGCTGGCCAGCAGCAGGGCGCGGGCGATGCCGTGGCGCAGAGCGCCGGCCTGACCGGACACGCCGCCGCCGGTCACGGTGGCGACAACGTCCATCTTGCCGGTGTTCTCAGTGGCCTCCAGCGGCTGACGGACGACCATCTTCAGGGTGTCCAGACCGAAATACTCGTCGATGCTGCGGCCGTTGATGGTGATGGAGCCGGTGCCGTTGGGGAACAGGTGGACGCGGGCGACGGAGGACTTTCTCCGGCCGGTGCCGTACAGATAGGGCTTCTTAGACTGATACATTCTGTTCTTCCTCCTTATTCCGCGTCGAGCGCCACGGGCTTCTGGGCCTGCTGCTCGTAGTTTTCATCGGCATAGACGTGCAGGCGGGTCAGGGAAGCGCGGCCCACGCTGTTCTTGGGCAGCATGCCGCGGACGGCTTCGCGCATGGCAAGCTCCGGCTTCTCCTTCATCAGGATGCGGTAGGGGGTCTCCTTCAGGCCGCCAATCCAGCCGGAGTGGGTCCGGTAGATCTTCTGGGTGCCCTTGTTGCCGGTCAGGACCGCCTTGCCGGCGTTGATGACGATGACAAAGTCGCCGCAGTCGGCGTTGGGGGTGAAGGTGGGCTTGGTCTTGCCGCGCAGGATGTCGGCAGCCCGAACGGCCGTCTTGCCCAGAGGCTTTCCGGCGGCGTCCAGGATGTACCACTTGCGCTCAATATTGGACGCGTTGGCCATAAAAGTGGACATATTCTTTCCTCCGTAGATGAAATTCTTGATTTTCTTTACAAACCCGACGGTTCAGGTTAAAATCAAAGCAGTATTATTTATAGCACCCTCCGGCGGGATTGTCAACCGCGTTTTGATTTACGGCGTGCCGCGCTCGTATTTTCTCCTGTTCTCTACCGTTTTCTCCCGAAAGCTCACGGTCGATTTTGCTTTTCCGGCGCAAAAAAGAAAGACGGCGGGCCGTCTTTCCGCGCGGAGCGCACATTATATATGTATCCTAAAGCACCCACTGGACCAGCAGCAGCAGCACGAACCCCGGCACGCCCAGAATGCCAACGGTCAGCGCGTTCCAGAGGTTCATCCCCAGCGTGATGCCCGTCCACGGGGCGGTCAGTCCCGCAATATACAGCGCGAGAAAGCCCAGCAGCGTGTTGCACAGCAGCTTGAGCGCCAGCTGCAGCGGCGCCTTGAACACCCGCAGCAGGGCCGCCAGCAGAAACACCGCCAGCAGGCCCACCATGAATTTCTGGCTCAGATCCATGCCGCGTCCTCCTGCGCCAGCGGCGCGGCGTCCGGGCAGCGGGCCTTGATGGCCCGGATGAGGTAGTTGCACCGGGCCTTGGCCGCGCTGATCTGAAAGACGCAGGACTCCACCAGCTCCGGGTCCGTGGCCAGATCGAACTGGCGGTACGCCAGCGACAGCTCGCCCTGCGCTGTGCGCAGCTCGCTCTGCAGCGCCGTCAGCGCCGGGTCCTCCGCCGGACGGTGGGAAAAGAAACCGCTTTTCATACGACCCCTCCATTTTCGTTTTACGCTCTATTCTTACGGAGAGTTTAGTCAATTATTCCAATTTCTATACAGGAGAGCAAGCCATGGACCACGAAATCTATATGCGCCGCGCGCTGGCGCTGGCCCGGGAGGCCGCCCGGGCCGGAGAGGTCCCCGTGGGCTGCGTGATCGTCCGGGACGGCCAGATCGTGGGCGAGGGGCGCAACCGCCGGGAGGAGCTGGCCGCCGCCGCGTCCCACGCGGAGATGGAGGCCATCGCCGCCGCCAACGCCCGGCTGAAAAGCTGGCGGCTGGACGGCTGCGCGCTGTACGTGACGCTGGAGCCGTGTCCCATGTGCGCCGGGGCGATCCTGAACGCCCGCGTCTCCCGCGTGTTTTACGGGGCGCGGGACCCAGCCTTCGGCGCGTGCGGCGGGGTGACGAACCTGTTCATGGAGGACTTCCCCAACCGGCCCGCGCTGGTGGGCGGCGTGCTGGCGGAGGAGTGCCGCGGCGTGCTGGCGGACTTTTTCCGGGCGCTGCGGCGGGACGGGGCCGGGCCGGAAAAGATTTAAAACTTTTGTAATAATTCCGGCTGGTTTTGTTAACAGAACTCCGGTATCTTAAATCTTGCAAGAGACAAAACTTCTTTTCATCCAATCTTCCAAGCAGAAAAGGCCAGCCGCCCGGCTGGCCCTTTTTGCTGCCCTTTTCCGTGAGAAAAAGCGCCGCGGGCGGCGGGCGGCAAACAGCGCAGGCAAAGCACCGCACACACGAAAAAGCGCCGCCCTCCGGTTTTCCGGAGGGCGGCGCGCGTCACTGAGCTTTTTTCAGTTCTGCGATCTCAGCGCTGCGGAGCCGAATGACGCTCTTGAGCGGCTCGACCTCTGCTTCCAGCTCCTCCACGCGATTCCTTGGAGCCAGCTTTTCCAAACGCACAGACTGCCCCTCGGCCAGTGTCCGAAACTGCGGCGAGATCAGCTTTTCGATCACGATGTTCATCTGCCGCGCGGATTCCGTTTCCACGATCCCGCGGATCGCCGCCAGATCCTCTGCCGCCAGCATGGCGTTCTCCTCCTGTGTCGGTTTCCTCCATTTTATCCGGGCCGGTCAGGCTTGTCAAGCGGCGCGGGCGCTTCCTCCCGGTCCGCCGCCAGCTTCTCCAGCAGCGTTTTGATCTCGCTGAGCAGCTCGTTCTGATAGCTCAGCGCGCAGCGTATGTAATGCATCGCCGCGTCCTCCGCCGCCGGGGCGCAGGACTGCGGAATCGGGTGCGGCCAGCGGCGGACCTCCGGCTCGGCAATGGCCTGTACAGGCCCAGTCTGCCCGGAGCCGGACGGTCCGCTCCCCCGGCGGGTGGAACGGTTTGCCATGAAGATCCCTCCTTTTCGATACGCCATTGTATGCGCGTTTCCTCCGCCGCGTCACCGCCGCCCGTGCAGATACTTCTCCCGGGTGGCCACGCCGCCGCGGATGTGCCGCTCCTGCTTGTTCACGTCCAGCACCTGCCGCGCCTGCGCCGCTAACTGCGGGTCCACCCGGGGCAGGCGCTCGGTGATGTCCTTATGCACCGTGGACTTGCTCACGCCGAACCGGGCGGCGGCGGCGCGGACCGTGGTCCGGTTCTCTATGATGTAAAGGGCCAGCCGCGCGGCCCGCTCCTCCATGTTTCCCTTCAAATGCAACACTCCCCGCCTTGCGTTGCTAAACTCTATGCGCCCCCGCCGCCGAATATGTGCCCCCCCCCGCGCCGCCGGAAAACCGGGCGGGAAAAATTTTTGAAAAAAAGGAAAAGTTTTTTGCAAATGCCCTTATGTTTTTCAAAACGGGACCGATATTATAACCAGAGGCAAACAAGACTACCTCAAGCGCCCATTCCCCGGATCAGGGCCCGGTCCGGGCGGCGCACCCCATTTTTCGCGCGGCGGCAGGGAAGCCGCCGGACATATTTAAGGAGGAAAAAATCATGCGTATTCAGCACAACATCATGGCGATGAACTCTTATCGCAATTACAGCAACAACACTTCCGCTCTGAGCAAGAACCTGGAGAAGCTGTCCTCCGGCTATAAGATCAACCGCGCCGGCGACGACGCCGCGGGTCTGGCCATCAGCGAGAAGATGCGCGCCCAGATCACCGGCCTGACTCAGGCCCAGGCCAACGCCAAGAGCGGCATCAACCTGGTGCAGACCGCTGAGGGCGCTCTGACCGAGGTCCACGACATGCTCAACCGCATGGTCAAGCTGGCCGACCAGTCCGCCAACGGCACCTATGACAACGAGGTGGACCGCGCCAACCTGCAGAAGGAAGTCGCTCAGCTGAAGTCCGAGATCGACCGCATCGCCGACTCCTCCAACTTCAACGGCATCAAGCTGCTGGATGGCTCCATGTCCGTCAGCACCGCCGCCAAGGAGTTTGATCTGTCTGACGTCACCGGCGTGTTCGGCGGCGCCGACATTGCCGTGACTCCGGGCAAAAAGGGCAGTTTTGAAACCGGCGCCGGTACGGCGGCTACGGCTGCTTCCCACGCGAATGTCATCGTGAAGTACACGGACGCCGACGGCAACGCCAACAGCGTCACCATTGAAAACGTCGCTTTCGCCGCTGGTGAGGGCAATGACGCCATCATGAAGGCCATCCAGAGCAACGAGACGCTGAGCAAGCTGTTCAACGTCACCAACGCCGGCGGAACCGCTACCGATAAGCTCACCATCGAAGCCAAGGAACTGGGTACCTCTGCGACGGCTGGTAAGGCTGGCAAGCCCGTTGTTACTGGTGTCTCCCTCTCCAACGCTACGAAAGTTGGCGGCGGCGCTAGCGATGTGAAAATCGCCGCAGGCGCCTCGAAAGTCGTCGGTGCTCCTGCCACGCTTGATCTGAGCGGTGCCGCTCAGGTTGGCGACGCTGTGAATATCGACGGCGTGAAGTACACTTTCAAGAAGGATTCCGATGGCTCCGACGGCAAGACCTTCTCCGATCTGAACAGTCTGCGTTCCGCCGCTCTGCTCAACGGCATCACTCTGGACACCGCAACTCCTGGCGCTGTCACCGCTTCCAAGGGCGGCAAGTCCCTGACCCTGCAGATCGGCGACACCAGCGACGACTTCAACAAGCTGAAAGTCGACGTGCAGGACATGCACGCCAAGGCGCTGGGCATTGCCGACGTGGATGTTTCCACTCAGGCTTCCGCTTCCACCGCTGTTGACGCCATCAAGAAGGCCATCAACACCGTGTCCTCCGTCCGCGGCGATCTGGGCGCTACCCAGAACCGTCTGGACCACACCATCAACAACCTGTCCGTCATGACCGAGAACATTCAGGACGCCGAGTCCACCATCCGCGACACCGACGTTGCCGAGGAGATGATGGCCTACACCAAGAACAACATCCTGGTGCAGTCCGCTCAGGCCATGCTGGCTCAGGCCAACCAGGTCCCGCAGGGCGTCCTGCAGCTCCTGCAGTAAGGTTCCGGAAGTTCCTCCGCACCTCGCGGCCTGACCGGAATCCTGTAAAGCATAGAAACCCGGCGGCCGGACTTTCGTCCGGCCGCCGGGTTCTTTTTGCGATTTCGCGCGGCTCACAGCGCCCGCGCCAGCGCCGGGGCTTCTCCTCCCGCCTGCTCCGCAAGCGCTTCCGCGGGGGGAGCTTCCCGCAGGGGTTTCCGCGCGCCATAGGAGGGCGCGCGCCTGCGCGGAGAACTCAGGGGGTGCTTCTGCACGGAGCTTTTCGCGTCCATTCCGCGGGGGGCCTGCCGCACCGCGCCAGCCACGCAAGGCGGGCGTTCCCCGTGCGCCGCGCCCGCTCCGGGCGGGGCTTCCTCCCCGCGCCGCGGCGGAAAATGGGACAAGCTGCACCCGCGCCCAAGGGCGCGGCAAGGGCCGCCGCACAGCCGTGCGGCGGCCCTGCCGTCATTTTCTCCGGAAAAGCGGGACGCGGCTCACAGCGCCCGCGCCAGCGCCGCCGCCCGCTCGCAGGCCGCGGCGGTGATGGCGTTCACATCCGCGCCGTCCAGATCCAGCCCGTCCGCCGCGATCACGTCCAGCCCGCCGATGCCGAAAAAGCGCTGGATGGCCCGCAGATACGGCACAGCCTGCTCCATGGGGTCCCCGTCCGGATACGCGCCGCCCCGGCTGGTGAGGAATACGCACCGCTCCGCGCGGCACAGGCCCTTCAGCCCCTCCGCCGTACTGCGGAAGGTGATGCCCTCCACGGACACGTTCTCGATGTACAGCTTCAAAAGCGCCGGGAAGCTCATGTCCCAGAACGGCGCGGCCACCACCACCAGCTCCGCTTCGGCAAGCCGGTGCGCCCGGTCGAAGCGGGGGTGATCCGTCCGCCCCTCCCGCAGGAGCGATTCCCGCTCCTCAAAATACGCGCCGCACAGCGGGCGCAGCTCCTCCTGCGTCAGATCCAGCCGCGTCACCTGCCAGTCCTTTCCCAGCGCGGCGAAAAACGCGTCCGCCAGCCGCCGCGTGCGGGACGCCGCGCCCCGGACGCAGCAGTCGATGTAAAGTGCCTGCTTCATGGGTCCGCTCCTCTCCCCCGCCGCCCCACCGGCGGCGGCGTTTTTTTCAGTATAGCCCGCCGGGGCGGCCAGCGTCAAGTCCGTGCGGACGCGGGGCGTGAAAGTCCGCCGGAAGTCTACAAACGTCCGCGCTGGATACCACGGTTTTCTCCGCGTGATTCTGCACAAAGTTTTTTCCGGGAGCCGCCCGGTTTTGGAAAAAGCCATGAAATCCGCCGCAGAAGCGGCTCCGGCGGCGCGGGAGCGTTGACAATCGAACGGCGGGACGCTATAATTTCACGAAAGAGCGCGCAATGGGGCCTACTCTCAGGTCTTTTGCGCGCTTTTTTCCATATTTCAATGCTTTACTCCGCTGAATTTCAGACGGCGCGCCGCGCCGGCCCCATACTGAAAGGAGACGTTTCCATGAGCAGATACAGCAGGGAGGACATTCTCCGCACCGTCCGGGACGAGGACGTGCAGTTCATTCGGATGCAGTTTACGGATATTTTCGGCCAGATGAAGAACGTGGCTGTCACCGCGTCCCAGATCGAGCGGGCGCTGGACAACCAGATCATGCTGGACGGCAGCTCCATTGAGGGCTTTGTGCGCATCGAGGAGTCGGACCAGTATCTCTGGCCGGACCCGGACACCTTCGCCATCCTGCCGTGGCGGCCGCAGTACGGCAAGGTTGCCCGCCTGATCTGCGACGTACACGATCCGGACGGCGGGGCCTTTGTGGGCGATCCCCGGGGCGTTTTGAAGCGGGCGGTCCGCCGGGCGGCGGACATGGGATTCACGTTCAACGTTGGACCGGAGGTGGAATTTTTCCTGTTCCAGACCGACGACGACGGCAATCCCACCACCGCCACCGGCGACCACGCGGGGTATTTTGATCTCGGCCCGCTGGACCACGGCGAGGGGACCCGGCGGGAGATCTGCCTGATGCTGGAGGAGATGGGCTTTGAGATCGAGGCCAGCCATCACGAGGTCTCCGCCGGTCAGCACGAGATCGACATGAAGTATACCGACGCGCTGCGGGCGGCGGACAACCTGATGACGTTCAAGCTGGCGGTCAAAACGCTGGCGCAGAAAAACGGCCTGCACGCCACGTTCATGCCCAAGCCGGTCTGCGGCGCGGCAGGCAGCGGGATGCACGTGAATATGTCCCTGTTCCGGGACGGGAAAAACGCGTTTTACGACCCGTCCGACCCCAGAAAGCTCTCGCCGCTGGCGTACAGCTTCATGGCAGGCCTGCTGGCCCACGCGCAGGGCTTCTGCGCGCTGACCAACCCGCTGGTGAACTCGTACAAGCGGCTCATCTCGGGGTACGAGGCGCCCCACAGCATCGCGTGGTCCTCGTCCAACCGCTCCGCCCTCATCCGCATCCCCGCCCCCCGGGGGCAGGACACGCGGCTGGAGCTGCGCAGTCCCGACCCGTCCTGCAACCCGTATCTGGCGTTCGCGGCCTGCCTTGCGGCGGGGCTGGACGGCATCGAGCGCGGCCTGACGCCGCCGGAGGAGATCGCGGAGAATCTGTACGCCATGGACGCCGCGCAGCTCCGCAGCCACGGCGTGGCCGAGCTGCCGAACACGCTGGAGTCCGCCGTGGCCGCGCTGGAGGCGGACGAGGTCATCACCGCGGCGCTGGGGCCGCACGTGGCGGGCCAGTATATCACCGGCAAGCGGCGGGAGTGGAGCGACTACCGCGCGCAGGTCACGCCGTGGGAGCTGGAGCGCTATCTCATCACCTACTGACCGTTCCCCCGCCGGGGGACGGCCCGCGGAAAGGAGGGGAGGTCATGGATCGGATCGTGGTGGCGTTTCCGAACGACGAGGCGCAGCGGCGCATCGTCCGGCTGCTGGAGTCCGGCGGCTTCTCCCCCGCCCGCCTGTGCGCCACCGGCGCGGAGGCCATCCGGGCCGCGTCCAAGCTGGACGGCGCGGCGGTGATCTGCGGGTTTCACCTGCGGGGCATGACCGCCGCCGATCTGGCCGCCGCACTGCGGGGCCGCGCGGCGGTGCTGGTGATCTCCACCGCGGCCAATCTGGACCTGTGCGACGGGGAGAACCTGTTCAAGCTGGCCACGCCCGCGCGGCGGGCGGACTTCTTCTCCACGCTGGAGCTGATGCAGTCCTTCGCGGCGGGGAATTTCCGCCGTCCCGCGCCGGAGCGCCGGGAGGAGGACCAGCGGCTCATTCAGCGGGCCAAGGAGCTTTTAATGGACGTGAACCGCATGACCGAGGCGGAGGCGCACCGCTTTCTGCAAAAGCGCAGCATGGACGCCGGGGCGAAGCTGACAGATACGGCCCGGCGCATCGTGGACGCCTATTCCCGGGGCGCGCTGTAAGCGCGCGGCGGCTTCTCCTGCGGCCATTCGCGGCTGCCCTGACGCGGGCTGTCCGTGTCTCTGGTCATCCCGCGCGTATTTCCTACGGGCTTTCCGCGCACCGCCCGCATTTCTTCCCTTTTGTCGGCTCCCGCCGGGAGCGCGCCGCGCCGTATGGGGCGGCGCGGCGTGCTTCTCCGCGGAGACGAATACCATCTTTCTCCTTTCTCTTAGAGGGTCAAGGCCCGGAGCGAAACGCTCCGGGCCTTGACCGTTCCTCCGTGCAGAAAGTCCGAGGACTTTCTGGCAACTTTCACCATACTTCGCGAAAGTCCGCGCTGCTTCCGCAAAAACGCCCCCGGACCGGAGCGGCCGCTCCGGTCCGGGGGCGTGACGGTTCTTCCGCCGCTCAGCCGGCGGACTGCATTCCCCGCATGGCCAGCTCCACCAGCGTCCGGGCCGGGTCCTCCCGACCCAGCATCTTCATCCGGTAGACAAAGTAGGGGTTGGGGATGCTCAGGAAGTACGCCGCCGCCGCAGGCGCGTCCAGATCGGCGGCCAGCTCCCCGGCGTTCTGCGCCTGCTGGACCGCCCGCTCTGTCGCGGCGGCCATCTGGGTCCAGAGCTGCTCCACCATCTCCCGCAGCTCGCTGAGGGATTCGTTGCCCACCATGCGCAGGATCTGGCTCATGTCCACCTCCTGCGTCAGGCACAGCATCATCCGGACGTAGTGCTCCAGCTGGGAGGCGAAGGGAATGTCCTGCGCAAACACCGCGCAGACCTCCTCCATGATCTGCCGCGCTTTCATCTTGCAGACGGCAAGGAACAGCTCGCTCTTGGAAGTAAAGTACTCGTAGACCGTGGACTTTCCGATCCCGGCCCGGGCGGCGATCTCAGAGATGGAGGCGCCCTCGATTCCCCGCGTGCCGAACTCGGCCAGCGCCGCGTTCAGGATCGTCTCCCGGCGGTACTCACTGATCCTTGACACGGACCGTCTCCTCCTTTCCCGCCTTCGCTGCCAGCTTCTTGGCCCGCTTCGCGGCCCGTTTCTCCGCAGAGCGCTGGCTGAAGCCGTCCAGCACGCTGTAATACACCGGGGTGAACAGCAGCGTCACCACCGTGGAGATCAGCATACCCGTAATCATGGCAATGGCCATGGGCTTCATCATTTCGGAGCCTTCGCCCATGCCGAAGGCCATGGGCAGCAGGCCCAGCACCGTGGTCAGCATCGTCATCATGACGGGCCGGACGCGGCGGGGGCAGGCGTTGAGAATGGCCTCGTTTTTCTCCTCGTGGCGCAGGCGGCGGGTCTTGATATAATCCACCAGCACGATGGAGGAGTTGACCACCGTGCCCGCCAGCATGATGACGCTGACCATGGAGACAATGGATATCTTCATACCGAACAGGAACTGGGTGCTCAGGGAGCCAAGCAGGCTCACCGGCAGGATCATCATGACGATGACCGGCATCAGAAAGGACTCAAACTGGGACGCAAGGACGAAATACACCAGTCCCAGCGCCACCAGCAGCGCATTACCAAGGCTCTGGAAGGAGTCCATCATCTCCGCGTTCTCGCCGCCCATGTCCACGATAACGCCCTCCGGCGGCTGGAACGAGGCCAGCACCTCGCTGACGGACTTGGCGATGCCCACGGCGTCGTCGCTGCGGCTGTTTCCGGTGATGGTGATGGTGCGGCTCTGGTCCTTGCGGATGATGGACTGGGGCGCCATCGTCACCTCCACGTTCGCCACCATGCTCAGCGGCACGGAGCTGCCCAGCGGCGTGGTGATGGACATGGAGCGCAGCGTATCCAGGCTCTTGCCCGCGTCGGTCTCGCCGCGGACCACCACGTCGATCTCCTCGCCGTTGACCTTCAGGACGGTGGCGGTGGAGCCGGTGAGCTGGCTGCGCACGGCGGTGCCGACGGTGGCGGCGGTCAGTCCGTACTGCGCCGCCACGTCGCGGCGCATGGTCACGTCCACCTCCGGCACCTGATCGCCGGCGCTGGAGGAGACGTCAATAGCGTCCGGAATGGCGCTGATGCGCGCCATCAGGTCCTTGGACGCGGCCTCCAGCTCGTCGTAATCGTCGCCGGAGAGGGTGATGCTGATGGGCGTTCCGGTCATGGCGGACATATCCATCGAGCCGGAGGAGGACACGGAGATGTCCGTTCCGGCGATGTCCTGAAGGTCCTCCCGGAGCTGGTTACCGATCTCCTCGGCGGAGCGGCTGCGGTCCTTGATGGGGACCAGATTCAGCGTGATGGAGGTGGAGTTGTCGCCAGTCATGCTGCTCATGGTGCCACCGCCGGTGGTATAGTAGATGTCCTTGATCTCCGGCACGGTGTCCACGGCGACGTCCACCACCTGCTCGGCAATGTGCTGGGCCTCGGCCGTCTCGGTGCCGACGGGCAGCTTCGCCGTGACGCTGACGGTGCTCTCGTCCATGGCGGGGATCATCTCAAAGCCGGAGACGGCAATGATCCCGATAAAGACCACGATCAGGAGCAGCGAGGTCAGCATGGCCCGCTTGCGGTGGGTGATGTAAAAGCCCAGCTTCTTCACGTACCAGTCGTTCAGGCGGCTGGACTTCTTCTTTTTCGCGGCCTCCATGACCTGCGCGTTGCTCTTGAGATCCCGGCTGCTGCGGCCCAGCAGCATATAGCTCAGCAGCGGCACGATGGTCAGCGCCACCACCAGCGACATTCCGATCAGGGTGCAGATGGTCAGGCAGAAATCGTAGAACATCATGCCCACGATGCCGCTGGTCAGACCCAGCGGCAGGAACACCGCCACGGTGGTCAGCGTGGACGCCACGATGGACAGCGCCACCTCGCCGGTGCCCTGCGTGCAGGAGGCCAGATTGTCGTATCCGTCCGATCGGTATCGGAAGATGTTTTCCAGCACGACGATGGAGTTATCCACGATCATGCCCACGCCCATGGCCACGCCGCCAAGACTCATCATGTTCAGCGTGATGCCCAGCACCCGCATCAGCAGGAACACGGACACGATGCACACCGGCATGGACACGGAGATGACCAGCGTGGCGCCCCAGTCCCGCAGGAAGATGAACAGCACCAGCGCCGCCAGCGCCACGCCCATGATGATGTTGGAGATGGCGCTGTCCACGGAGAGGTTGATGTAGTCGCTCTGATCCATCAGGACGGACCACTCCAGAGACGGATTCTCCGCGGAGATCTTTTCCATGGCCTTCTGCACCCGCTGGGCGGTGACCACGGTGTTCACGTCCGACTGCTTGTTGACGGACAGGGCCACGCAGTCCTTTCCGTTCACGCGGGCAATGGCCTCCCGCTCTTGGGGCTTGAGATAGACGTTGGCCAGCTCGCCCAGACGGACGGAGCCGCCGGTGGGCAGGGGGATCAGGCAGTTGGCCACGTCCTCGGCGGAGGAGAACTCGCCGTCCGTGCGGACGGAGAGGGTATTCGCGCCGCTGTCCACGCTGCCGCCGGGGATGGTGACGTTTTCCGCCGAGAGGATCTGGGAAAGATAGGTCAGGGACAGGCCGTAGCCCTCCAGCTTCTCCGTATACGTCTCCACGGCGATCTCGTTCTGATAACCGCCCTGCACCTCCACGGAGGCCACGCCCTCGATGCGCTCCAGCGCGGGCGTGATGGTGTCGTCCGCCACGGACTGGAGCGCGGCCAGATCCGCGCCCTGCAGTCCGATGACCATGACGGGCATGGCGTCCATGTCCATGGCCATCATCACCGGGTCGCTGGTGCCGTCTGGCAGGCTGCTTTTCGCCATGCCCACCTTGTCGCGCAGGTCCGTCATGGCCTGATCCAGATCGGTGCTGTCGGTGAAGGAGACCAGCACCAGAGACATATTTTCCACGGAGTAGGACTGGATCTCGTCCATTCCGGCCACGGAGGCGCAGGCGTTCTCCAGCGGGATCGTGACCAGATTCTCCACTTCCTGCGGGCCTGCCTGATACGTTGAATACATGATCACCATCGGCAGCTCGATATCCGGCATCAGGGCCAGCGGGAGCTGGGTGAAGCCCAGAATACCGAAGGCCACGACCATGATGCAGGCCATGATGGTCGTTACCCGGTGGCGGATGCAGAATGTGACGATCTTCATCCGTTTGCACCCTCCGCGCTGCCGTCGGCGGCGGAACTATCCGCGGAGCTGTCCGCAGAGGAAGCCGCGCCGTCCGCCTGTCCGTCCTCTGCGGGAGCGTCCGCCGCGGGCGCGTTGGTCACGCGGACCGGCGCGCCGTCGCTCAGATAGCTCTGGCCGCGGGTGACCAGCTGCTCGCCGCCGTGCAGACCGGAGGTGACCTCCGTGTCCTTCTCGCCCACAAGGCCGGTGGTGATGGCGATCTGATAGGCCGTATCGCCGTCCACGATGTAAACGGACTGCTGGCCGTCCTCGCCCGTCAGGATGGACTCCGTGGGGATGAGGACCGTGCCCGTGCGGGAGTCGGTGCGGAAGGTGGCCCGGGCAAACATGCCGATGGACACCTGCGTGTCCTCCGGCAGGTCGATGTGGACCTCATAGAGGGCGGAGGTGGGGCTGACGGCGGAGGCGACGGAGGCGATGGTGCCCTCCAGCGTTCCGCTGATGGAGGGGATCTCCACGTCCACCTTGTCGCCCACGCTGATGATGGGCTGGAGCGTCTCGGAGACGTTCACCACCACCTGCGGCCGCCCGATCTCGGACACCACCACCGCTGCGGAACTGGGCGCGACGGTCACGCCGGCGGTCACGCCGACGCTGGAGACGGTCCCGGCGATGGGAGCCGTGACTGTGGGGTTGTTCAGCGCCTCCCACACGTCGTCCATGTTGAGCTGCGCCAGCGTGCTGGCCCGGGCGTTCTCCGCCTGCAGCAGGCCCAGCCGGGCCTGATCGAGCTGATTCTGACTGACCGCGCCCAGCTCGAAGAGAGCCTGAAGATTGTCGCAGCTCTCCTGCGCCTGACGGAGCTGTTCATCCAGAAGTTCGCGGGACTTTGTGTAAGTTGTCAGCGCATTTCCGTATGTATCCCGCAAATCAGAGGTGTCCAGCGTATACAGCGGGTCGCCCACGGCCACCGTGTCGCCCGCCTTGACGTGGACGCTCTTGACCTCGCAGCCCACCTTGCTCAGAACCGGCACGTTCCGGTTGGCGGTCACGCTGCCCGTGACGGTGCTCTCCACTGCGATGTCGCCGGTGGTCACCGTCTGGGTCTCCACCGCGGTCCCCAGCGGCTCCGGCTCGGCGGAGGTGTCGCCGCTCTGACCGCAGGCGCTCAGCCCGCTCACCACCAGCGCCGCCGCCAGCAGCGCGCAAATCGGTTGTTTTTTCATGCTTTTCTCCTTTAATTCAAGCTGCACTCAGCCGTTTCAAACCAGTCCGTACTGCACCGCGTTCTCATACGCGCGGTAGGCGCTGAACAGGTCCCGCTGCGCCGCGCGCAGATCGTCCTGCGCGCTGGTCAGATCGTTCTGCGCGGAAAGGTACTCCTCGTGGGAGAGCATCCCCAGCTCATACTTCTTCGCGGCAATGTCAAAGCTGCGCTGCTGGAAATCCACCGTCTCCTGCGCGGCGGCCACCAAACGCCGGTCCTCCGGGATTGTGATGCAGACCGTTTTGAACTTCGCCGCAAAATTGCGCTTCGCGGCGGCCAGCGCGTGCTTGTTGGCGCCGCTGGTGTCGGTGTCGTAAGAGATCTGGGCGTTCAGCACATCCACATTGCGGCCCATGGCGGTGCCGAGGGCCTTGTCGTAACTCACGGCATCAAGCTCCGGATCCGACGGCTGCGGCAGCGGAGCCAGCTTCACCGTTCCGTTCAGCTCCATGCCGCACATTCCCTCCAGCGTCAGCTTGCTGGAGGTGATCTGGAATTTCAGGGATTCCATCTGGCTCTGGAGCTGGCTGCGCTGATGGCGCATCGTCTCCGCCTCAAATTCAGAGGCCATGCCCAGCTCCAGCCGCTTCTCCGTGATGGCCACGGCCCGGTCCATCGTCTCCAGCCCGCGCTCCATGGCGTCCAGTCCGTCCTCCATGGAGATGATCGCCGCGTACAGCGTCTCCGCGCCCTTGATTACCTGATTGATGGCGTCGTTCAGCGTGTTCTTCGCGGATTCCGTGCTGTCGCCCAGCGTGTTCCGCTGACCCTGCATGGTGCTGATCTGCATGCTCAAGAGCTGCTCCGCCGCCCTCAGGCTGGCCGCCAGACCATCATAAGCCGGCTGAAGCTCCGGGGTCGGCGCTTCAGCCGGAAGATCTTTGAGCGACGACGTCACATTCCCCTTCAGTTCTCCCAGCCAGAGGATCGCGTCCCACATGGAGGAGGTCGTCACATTATTGAGATCCTTGAGCTGCCCGTCCAGCGAGAGGATATTCTCATTGTACTTTTTCAGCACCGCGCGCAGGCTTTCATAGGTCAGCGAGCCGGAGGAATTTTCCGACTTGAGCTGCTCGCTCTGGACGCTCTGCGCCGACAAAACCGCCAGCGGGTCGCCGCCCTGCTCAGAGGAGGCCGCCTGACCGTCCGCGGCGGGCGTCTGGGACGAGTCGGCCGATCCCGCCGCACTCCCGGCGGACGCTTCCTCGGAAGCTGCCGCGGAGCTTACCGCGGAGGACGCGGCGCTCTGCTGGCTGTCCGCGGCGGACGGCGCAGGCACAGCCCGGTCATCCGCCAGCACCGGCAGCGCGGCCGCCGCCGTCAGCACGAACGACAGG
Source organism: uncultured Oscillibacter sp. (assembly GCA_934574045.1). Classification (GTDB taxonomy): domain Bacteria; phylum Bacillota; class Clostridia; order Oscillospirales; family Oscillospiraceae; genus Oscillibacter. The sequence goes on from CAKTMK010000018.1 coordinate 15,105, forward strand.
AATAGCGCTAAGGTTCGTTTCATATCAGGACTCCTTTTTTCTGCGCGGGGCGCAAAGTTAGCAAAAACTAATAAACCGACCGATCGGTCGGTCGGCGTTTTCTAATTATAGGCACCGCCCGCCCCGCTGTCAAGGCCGGTCACAATTATTTAACAATTCTGAACAAGGTTTTTGGCCGCGACACAGGTGCGTTTTGGAGGACTGTTCCGCGCCGCGATCCGCTCTGTCCGTCCGCGCGGGCAGCGCCCGCCGAAACGTGTGCTCCGGCGGCGCGGACGCGCAGAACGTGCGGCGATGCAAGCGCCGTCCTCCCGCGCCGGGAGGCTGGACAATGAAATGCGGAATCACACGCAGGCGGCATAAGCGCACAGACGCGCGGACGGCCCGGGCACGGATGCGCCCGGGCCGTCCCATCAGTCCGTTCGGGAAAGCGTTCTATTATGGAATCATGTGTTTCAGCTCCTGCGGTACGGCACGTGCCAGATGCGCTCGGCGTACTCCGCCACCGCGCGGTCCGCCGCGAACACGCCGCTGCGGGCGATGTTGTGCAGGCTCATCTCGTTCCACTTCACGGGGTCCTCATAGGCCGCGGCCATCCGCTTCTCCGCGTCGCAGTAGGCGGCGAAATCCGCCAGCAGCAGATACTCGTCCGCGGGGCAGCGGTCGCCGAACAGCAGCCGCCCGTAAAGATCGTCGTAGCTCACGCCGTCGCGGAAGCCGGTCTTGAGGGCGTCCAGCACCCGGTGGATCACCGGGTCCCGGTTGTAGAGCCGCTGGGGGACGTAGCCCTCCCGCCGCAGCGCCGCCACCTCGTCGGTGTGCAGGCCGAACAGGAACATATTCTCGTCGCCCAGAACGTCGTGCATCTCCACGTTCGCGCCGTCCAGCGTGCCAACGGTGAGGGCGCCGTTCATCATGAACTTCATGTTGCCCGTTCCGCTGGCTTCCTTTCCGGCGGTGGAGATCTGCTGGGAAACCTCGCTGGCGGGCATCAGATGCTCCGCCAGAGACACCCGGTAATTCTCCAGAAACACCACCTTCAGCTTACCCTTGCACACGGGATCGTGGTCGATCTGGTCGGCGAGAGAGTTGATGAGGTGGATGATCCGCTTGGCCACGGCGTACCCCGGCGCGGCTTTCGCGCCGAACAGAAACGTATGGGGCCGGACAATGGCGTTGGGGTCGTCCTGCAGACGCTGGTAGAGCGCGATGATGTGCAGAACGTTCAGAAGCTGGCGCTTATACTCGTGCAGCCGCTTGACCTGCACGTCGAAGATGGACTCCGGGTCCAGCACCGCGCCCTGCTGCTTTTTCACATAGGCGGCGAAGTCTTTTTTGTTCTCCTGCTTGATCCGGGCCAGACGGAGCAGCACGTCCCGGTCGCCCGCGAAAGCGTCCAGCTTCCGGAGGGCCTGAGGCTGCATCAGGTACGCGCCGCCGGTCAGGTCGCAGATCAGCCCGTCCAGCCGGGGATTGATCTCCGCCAGCCAGCGCCGGTGGTCGATGCCGTTGGTGACGTTGGTGAACTTCTCCGGCTCCATCTCGCTGGCGTTTTTGAACACGTCCGTTTTCAGGATCCGGGAGTGCAGGGCGCTGACGCCGTTGACGCTCATGCCGCCCGCGATGCACAGGTTCGCCATGCGCACCACGCCGTCCCACACCACGGCGGTATCCCGCACCTTTTCCGGGTCGTGGAAGAAGTTCTCGCACTTCTCCTGCCAGCGGCGGGCGATCTCCGCCGTGATCTGCCAGATGCGGGGGAGGATGCGCTGGAACAGGTCCTGCGGCCACTTCTCCAGCGCCTCGGCCAGCACCGTGTGGTTCGTGTAGGCCACGGAATGGGTCGTGATGTCCCACGCCTGATCCCAGCTCATGCCCGCATCGTCGATGAGGATGCGCATCAGCTCCGGGATCACCAGCGCCGGGTGGGTGTCGTTGATCTGGATAACGTTCTTCTCGTGGAAGTTGGTCAGCGTGCCGTAGGCCGCCAGATGCTTCTCCGCGATGCTCTGGATGGTGGCGGAGACGAAGAAATACTGCTGCTTGAGCCGCAGGGACTTGCCCTCCACGTGGTTGTCGTCCGGATAGAGGACTTTGGCAATGACCTCGGCCATGGCCTCGTCCTCCGTGGCCTTGAAATACTCGCCCTTGGAATACAGGCTCATATCCACGGGCTTGAGGGACTTGGCGTCCCACAGGCGCAGAACGTTGGTGTGGCGGGTGTCGTACCCGGCGATCTCCATATCGCAGGGAACGGCCAGCACCGTGGTGGCCCCCTCCTGCACGATGTGCAGGTGGCCGTTGTCCCAGAACTCCCGCAGCGTGCCGCCGAAGTGGACCTGCTGGGCCTCCTCCGGCTTGGGCAGGAGCCACGCCGAGCCGATGCCCTTCCAGTTGTCGGGCAGCTCCACCTGCTGGCCCTCCACGATCTTCTGCTTGAAGATGCCCAGATCGTAGCAGATGGAATAGCCCGCGGCGGGGATCTCCAGCGTGCTCATGGAGTCCAGATAGCAGGCCGCCAGACGGCCCAGGCCGCCGTTGCCAAGGCCCGCGTCCGGCTCCAGCTCAAACAGGTCGCCCGCCTGAAAGCCCAGATGGCCCAGCGCCTCCTTGAGCTGGGGCAGGATGCCCAGATTGTACGCGTTCTTCTGCAGGCTGCGCCCCATCAGGAACTCCAGAGAGAGATAGTGGACCATGCGCTTTTCCCCGCGCTTCGTCTCCTTCCGGGTCTCCACGCCCCGCAGGGCCATCGCGTCCCGCAGGACCAGCGCACAGGCGCGGAGCATCTCCGCGTCGCTGGCCTCCTCCGCCGTCTTGCCAAAGTTGACCATCAGCTTGGAGGTCAGCGCCTCCTCAAGCTGGTTTGTCGTAAATGCCGTCATTCTTTCGCCTTATCCGCGGCCGTCTTTTTCTCAGCCGCGGACCCTTTCTTTGCCGCGGGCTTCGCCGCGGCGGATTTTTTTCCCGCCGGTTTCCGCGCGGCGGTTTTTTTTGCCCGGGGCTTCTTCTCCGGCTCCCCGGACTGGGCGGGCTGACCCGCCGTTTCGGTGAGCTTCGGCTGGTCGGGCTTTGCAGTCAGCTTGGCCCGCTCCGGCTTCCCGGTCAGCTTCGCCTGTTTGGGCTTGCCGGTGAGCTTTGCCTGCTCAGGTTTTCCGGCCAGCTTCGCCTGCTCAGGTTTTCCGGCCAGCTTCGCCTGCTCAGGTTTTCCGGTCAGCTTCGGCTGCTCCGGTTTCCCAGCCAGCTTCGCCTGTTCCGGCTTCCCGGTCAGCTTCGGCTGTTCCGGTCCTTTCTCCGGCTGTGCGGGCGGCTCCTCCGGCTGTGCGGGCGCGGCAGCCGGCTCCTCCCGCTGGAACTGGGGCGCGGGCTGGCCGGTGATGCCGCAGTAGATGCGCACATACTCCCCCGCGCTGCGGCCCCAGCTGAAGTCCCCGGCCATGCACCGCTGCTGAAGGCGGCGGAACTGCTCCTGATAGTCCCTGTAAAGGCCGACGGCCTGCCGGATGACAAAGAGCATATCGCCGGAGTTGTACGCCGCGAAGGTAAAGCCGTTGCCCGCGTCGCGCCATGCCTCGTAGGGGTGGACGGTGTCCTTCAGGCCGCCCACCTCCCGGACGATGGGAACGGTGCCGTACCGCATGGCGATCATCTGGCTCAGGCCGCACGGCTCGCTCTTGGAGGGCATGAGGAACAGGTCCGCGCCGGAATAGATCGCCATGGACAGCGCCTCGCTGTAGTCGATGCGGGCGGCCATCCGGCCGGGGTACTGGCTCTGCGCCCAGGTGAAGAACTCCTGATACTGCTGGTCGCCCTGCCCCAGCACCACCATCTGCACAGGCAGCTCCATGATATCGTGGAACACCTCGCGGATCAGGTCCAGCCCCTTGTGGGACACCAGACGGCTCACCACGGCGATGATGGGCGTGTCCGGCTCCTCCCGCAGGCCCATCATCCGCTGCAGCTCCGCCTTGTCCTTCGCCTTGCCGGAGAGGTCTGCGGCGGAGTAGTTGGCGGCGATGAGCTGGTCCGCCGCCGGATCGTAGCGCTTCATGTCGATCCCGTTGAGCACGCCGGAGAGCTTATAGGCGCACCGGCGCATCACGCTCTCCAGCCCGTGGGCGAAGAACGCGTATTTCAGCTCCTCGGCATAGGAGGGCGAAACGGCGGTCACCGCGTCGGCGCAGAGGACCGCGGCCTTCATCAGGTTCACGTCGCCGTCCATCATGATCGTTCCGTCGTCCACCCAGCCGTGGTCCAGACCGAACAGGTCGCCCACGACCTCCGTGCCGTACCGGCCCTGATACTCGATGTTGTGAATGGTCATCACGGTGCGGATGGAGCGGAAGCGCTCCTCCCGCACGCCGTCGTCCTTTAAATAAATGGGGATCAGGGCGGTCTGCCAGTCGTTGCAGTGGATCACGTCCGGCCAGAAGGCCATGTGGTGCAGCATCCGCACCACCGCCCGGGAAAAGAAGCCGAACCGCTCGCCGTCGTCCATGTAGCCGTACAGCGCGGGGCGATTGAAATACTGCTCGTTATCAAGGAAATAGTACGTCACGCCGTCCCGGATCAGGCGGAACAGGCCGCAGTAGCTCCGCCGCCACGCCAGATCCACATAGTCGTAGCACAGGTACTCCAGCTCCGGGCCGAACTGCTCCCGCACCCGCCGGTACAGCGGCAGGACCACGGCCGTCTCCACGCCCTGCGCCGCCAGCGCGGCGGGCAGCGAGCCGGCCACGTCGGCCAGTCCTCCGGTTTTGCAAAAGGGTACGGCCTCGCTGGTCGCATACAAAATTTTCATGGCAGTTTCCCCTTTCCAGATCGATGTTTGTCAAACTGTCCGCGTCACACGCGGGCGTCCTTGCTCACCACCAGCGGATAGCTGGCGTGGCCGATGAGCGTCCGGTCGGCAAGGACCTCCACCCGCTTGTCGGTGATGATGCAGGCCACGTCCGCGTTCCGGCGGATGACCGTGTCCCGGAAGAGGATGCACCCGCGCACCCGCGCGCCCTCCTCCACCATCACGCCGGGGAACAGGATGGAATCCTCCACGCTGCCCTCCACGTTGCACCCGTCGCCCACCAGTGAGTTGACACACCGGCCGCTGGGGCCGATGTAGCTGGAGGACTTGTCGGCGCTCTTGGCCCGGATGGGCCGCTCCGGCGCGAACAGGTCCGCCCGGATGGCCGGGTCCAGAAGCTGCATGCTCCGGTCGTAATACTCCTGCACGGAGCGGATCTGGGCGGCGAATCCGTTCCAGATGTAGGCCCGGATGTTCAGCCGGTCCACACCCGCCTGCAAGACGTCGTGCCGCCAGCTGTACTGGTCGCGGCCGATGCACCCGTCCACCAGCTCCTTCAAAAGCCGGGTGGACAGGATGTAGATCTCCAGCCCCCGGTAGCCCCGGGGCGTGTGCAGGTGATAGAGGACCTCCCGGACGCGGCCCTGATTGTCCGGCTCAAAGTATACGCCGTTGTCCACGGCAAAGCTGTCGTTCCCGCAGACGGCGGTGATGTCCGCGCCGGAGCGGATGTGCTGGTCCAGCACGTCCGAAAGGGGCAGATTCGCCACCAGATCCCCCTCCATCAGGGCCACGTAGTCCTGACGGATGGTGTCCAGATAGCTGCGCACGCCCGCCAGCGCCTCCATCTTCCCCCGGAACTCGCCCGCCACGCCGCCGCGCCGCTCATAGGCAAAGGGCGGCAGCAGCTTCAGTCCGCCGCGCTTGCGGCTCAGGTCCCAGTTCTTGCCGCTGCCCAGATGGTCGATCAGGCTCTGATACCGCCCGTGCAGCACCACGCCCACATCCGACACGCCGGCGTTGACCAGATTGGAAAGGCCGAAGTCGATGGCCCGGTAGCGCCCGCCGAAGGGAATGGACGCCGCGGAGCGGGTCTTGGTCAGCTCCTTCAGGTCGCTGCGCTGCTCATAGCAGAAAATGATCCCGTGCAGTCCGTTCATCTCGCCACCTCCGCGCCGTTTTTATCCAGCATGGTCTTGGGCGGGACCGTGGTGCCCGCCTCCAGTGCGCAGCCCGGCGCCAGCACTGCAAGGCCCCACGTCAGCGGGTCCGCCTGCTCCGGCGCCGCGCCCACGCGGCAGTTTTCTCCGATCGTCACGTTCTGGCCCACGATGGCGTATTCCACCACCGCGCCCGCCCGGACCGTCACGCCCGGCATCAGCACGGAATAGCTGACCCGCGCGCCCTCCTCCACGGTCACGCCCGCGGAGAGGACGGAGTTTTCCACGCAGCCGTTCAGCTCGCTGCCGCGGTTGAAGGCGCTGTGGCTCACCTGCGCGTGCTTTCCCAGAAACGCCGTGGGCATGGAGAGGGACTTGGCGTAAATGGGCCACGACTCGTCCAGCAGATCCAGCCCCGACTCCGGCGCCAGCATATCCATGTTGGCGTCCCACAGGGACTCCAGCGTGCCCACGTCCTTCCAGTAGCCCTCGAAGCGGTAGGCCGCCATCCGCTCGCCCGCGTGCAGCATGGCGGGGATCACATTCTTGCCGAAGTCGTTGTCCGAGTGGGGGTCGGCCTCGTCCGCCTCCAGATACGCCCGCAGAGTCTTCCACGTGAATATGTAGATGCCCATGGAGGCGAGGTTGCTCTTGGGGTGGCGGGGCTTTTCCTCAAACTCCGTCACCATGTCCTCCCCGTCCACGTTCATGATGCCGAAGCGGGGCGCCTCGGACCACGGCACCTCCATCACGGAGATGGTGCAGGCCGCGCCGGACTCCTTGTGCCGCTTGAGCATCTTGGAGTAGTCCATCTTATAGATGTGGTCGCCGGAGAGGACGGCCACATACTCCGGGTCGTACCGGTCCACAAAGGCGATGTTCTGATAAATGGCGTTGGCCGTGCCCTTGTACCACGTGCCGCCTGCGGCGGACTGATAGGGCGGCAGGATGTGGACGCCGCCGGTGGAGCTGTCCAGATCCCATGTCTGGCCGCTGCCCACATAGGCGTTCAGCTCCAGCGGGCGGTACTGCGTCAGGACGCCCACCGTGTCGATGCCGGAGTTGGCGCAGTTGGACAGGGGGAAATCAATGATGCGGTACTTTCCGCCGAACGGGACCGCGGGCTTTGCCATCTCGCCGGTGAGCACGTACAGGCGGCTGCCCTGGCCGCCTGCCAGCAGCATGGCGATGCACTCTTTTTTCATGCCGTCTCCTCCTTATTGTTCCCGGCCGCGCCGGGCGGGTCCTGCCGCCGCGGCGGGCCGCGCCGTCTTTTTCGCGGACCGGCGGGCCGGTCCTTTCGCCGCCTGCGCGGCGGGCGTCTTTCCCTCGCCCCGCAGGAACACGCCGCCGAAGGGCGGGATGCGGAGCTGGACGGAGAATTCCTTCCCGTGGGAGCCGACCCGCTCCACCGGGACCGGCTCGCCGTTCCCCCAGCCGCCGCCGCCGAACTCCGGCGCGTCGGTATTGAATACCTCCGTATACTTCCGGTGGGCGGGAACGCCCACGCGGTAGCCCTCGTAGCGGTTGGGCGAAAAGTTTACCGCGCACAGCAGGTCGCGCCCACGCTCGTCCCGCCGGAGGAACACCACCACGTTGTTGTGGTTGTCGTCCGGCACCAGCCACTCAAAGCCCCGCCAGTCAAAGTCGATCTGCCACAGCTCCGGCGACTTCTGATAAAAGCGGTTCGCCGCCCGGAAAAACGCCAGCGTCTGCCGGTTCGGCTCCTGATCGAGCAGGTACCAGTCCAGCTGGCCGTTGGCGTCCCACTCGTGCCACTGGCCGATCTCCGGCCCCATGAACATCAGCTTCTTGCCCGGATGGGCCAGCAGATACGCGTAAAAGCCCCGCAGAGAGCGAAGCTGGTTTTCATAGTCGCCTGGCATTTTCCCCACCAGTGAGCCTTTCATGTGCACCACCTCGTCGTGGGAGATGGGCAGGACGTAGTTCTCCGAAAAGGCGTACATCATGGAAAAGGTGATGTCCTTGTGGTGGTACTGCCGGAAATAGGGGTCCAGCTTCAGATAGTGGCACATGTCGTTCATCCAGCCCATGTTCCACTTGAGGTTGAAGCCCAGCCCCCCCGCCTCCGGCGGGCGGGTCACCAGCGGCCACGCCGTGGATTCCTCCGCGATCATCAGCACGTTCGGGTCCGCGGCAAAGGCCGTCCGGTTCAGGCTGCGCAGAAACTCGATGGCCTCCAGATTCTCCTTGCCGCCGTTGCGGTTGGGCGTCCACTCCCCGTCCTTCCGGTCATAGTCCAGATACAGCATGGACGCCACCGCGTCCACCCGCAGCCCGTCGATGTGGTACATCTCCAGCCAGAACCGGGCGGAGGAGAGGAGAAAGCTGACCACCTCCGGCCGTCCGTAGTCGAACACGCGGGTGCCCCACCCGGCGTGCTCCCGCTTCTTCGGGTCCTCGTATTCATAGCAGCAGGCGCCGTCAAATTCGTAAAGGCCCTGCTCGTCCTTGCAGAAGTGGGCCGGGACCCAGTCCAGGATCACCTGAATGCCGCTTTTGTGCATGTGGTCCACGAACCACATGAAATCCTCCGGTGTCCCGTACCGGGGCGTGGGGGCGAAGTACCCGGTGCACTGATAGCCCCACGAGTCGTCCAGCGGGTGCTCCGTCACCGGCAGCAGCTCCACCGCGTTGTACCCCAGATCCTTAACGTAGGCCGCCAGCTCCCGGGCGATGGTGCGGTAATCGTAGAAGCCGCCGTCCGCCGTCCGCCGCCACGAGCCCAGATGTACCTCGTATATGTTCAGCGGCGAGGAATAGACCGGGTGCGCGCCCTTTTTCTCTCGAAACGCGCCGTCCGTCCAGCGGAAGTCCTCGATGTCATAGAGCTTGCTGGCGGTGGCGGGGCGGGTCTCGGTGTGGAACCCGTAGGGGTCCGCCTTGTAGCGCACCTGCCCGTCCGGGCCGGTCACGGCGTATTTATAGGAGGTGTATCCCGCAAGGCCGGGGATAAAGCCGCTCCAGATCTCGCCGTCCCGCTCCAGCGGCGCGGCGGAAATGTCCCAGCCGTTGAACTCCCCTACCACGCTCACCGCCGCGGCATGAGGCGCCCACACCCGGAAGCGCCAGCCGTCCCGCTCCCGCTCCCGCGCGGGATGCGCGCCGAACCAGCGCCAGCCGTCCGTCAGAGAGCCGCCGTGAAAATCAGAAGCCCGTCCGCTTTTCGCCATGACCTCACTCCTTCTCCGCCGGCGGACGCCGCCGCAGGCGGTTAATCGTTTTCGTGCGTACCCGAACGCTCCTTATTTCTGTTGTCCTTATTATAACCCACGGCAAAAACAGCGTCAAGGACGCGCCCTGTCGAAATATGGTCCCCGCTTTCGTGGATTTCCATGGGTTTTCACGGAAGCGGAAGCAAAATTTTTACAATTCCGTTCTCAGCCGGGAAACGGCCCCAAAAAGACGCGGAAAGGGACCGGCCGCTCGCGCGGCCGGTCCCCGGTCGGTTTTCGTCAGGTCTTTCCGTAGATCTTCGCGCCGCACTTGGGGCAGGTGATCTCCACCTTCCCCTTGCCCATCGGCACGCGGCAGATCGTCTTGCAGTTCCGGCAGGTGAAATACTTGTGCTCCTTGTCGGCATGGCGGGCCTTCGCGCCCTGCGCACCGCTGCGCAGCTTCCACCAGAACTGCATCCAGCGGCTGTTTTCCTCCCGCCGACGGTACAGGTTCTTGGAGAACATCCGGAAGAACGCCGTGAGCCACAGCACCATCGCCGCCCAGTACAGCACCGCGCCTGCCAGCGGAACGAACCGCCGCGCCGCGATGGACAGCACGTCCAGCGCCAGACTCGTCCAGATCATGGCAAGGCCAAGCTGATCCGGGCCGTTGCGCCCGTACATCAGGCGGGCAAAGCCGTTTTTCAGTCTCTGCATCCATCCCATTGAGAACTGCTCCTTTTTCTGATCGCGTCCCCCTTTTTGGGGGGATGCACCGTATTTTACTCGCATTTTTCGCCGTTCACAACCACTTTCACGCGGAATTTACAAATTGGTCATTTCTTTCCCGGCCAGAGCGCGGGATATTCCCCACTTTTGCCCCGGGCGGACAGGCGGCGCGGCGGAAATTTACAATTTCCTGTTTATTTCCCCCGCAAAGGATGCTATACTGATTTGTTGTTAAAAAAGCAAAGGGAGTGTATCATCCATGGCAAAAAAACAATTCAAGGCGGAGTCCAAGCGGCTGCTGGACCTGATGGTGAACTCCATCTACACCCACCACGAAATCTTCCTGCGGGAGATCGTGTCCAACGCCAGCGACGCGTGCGACAAGCTGTGCTACAAGGCGCTGACGGACGAGAGCGTGGGCCTTGACCGCAAGGACTTTTTCATCGAGCTGAAAACGGACAAGGACGCGCGGCTGCTCACCGTGTCGGACAACGGCATCGGCATGGACCGGGAGGATCTGGAGAACAATCTGGGCGTGATCGCCTCCTCCGGCTCCTTCCAGTTCAAGCAGGAGCTGGGAGACGACGCCAAGGACACCGACGTGATCGGCCAGTTCGGCGTGGGCTTCTACTCCGCGTTCATGGTCGCCGACCACATCACCGTGGTCACGAAGAAGTACGGCTGCGATACGGCCTATATGTGGCAGTCCGCCGGGGCGGACGGCTACACCATCACCGAATGTGAGAAGGACGGCGTCGGCACCGACGTGATCCTCCACCTGCGGCCGGACACGGACGCGGAGAAGTTCAGCGAGTATCTGGAGGGCTGGCACATTCAGGAGCTGATCCGCAAATACTCCGACTACATCCGCTTCCCCATCCGCATGGAGGTGAGCAAGACCCGCCGTAAGGAGGGTTCCCCCGACGACAAGCCGGAGTACGAGACGTACACCGAGGTGGAGACGCTCAACTCCATGGTCCCCATCTGGCAGCGGCCCAAGTCCAAGGTCACGAAGGAGGAGTACGACAAGTTCTACCGGGACAAGTTCAACGACTACGCCGATCCCCAGCGGGTCCTGCGGGTGTCCGCCGAGGGCGCGGTGACGTACACGGCGCTGCTGTTCGTCCCCTCCCAGCAGCCGTTCAACTACTATTCCAGGGACTTTGAGGCCGGGCTTCAGCTCTATTCCAGCGGCGTGCTCATCATGGACAAGTGCGCCGACCTTCTTCCGGAGCACTTCCGGTTCGTCCGGGGCGTGGTGGACTCGCCGGATCTGAGCCTGAACATCTCCCGGGAGCTTTTGCAGCACGACCGCCAGCTCAAGGTCATCGCCGCCAATCTGGACAAGAAGATCCGGGCGGATCTGGCCAAGATGATGAAGGACGAGCCGGAGGAATACGCGAAATTCTGGAAGAACTTCGGCCGCCAGATCAAATACGGCGTGGTCTCCGACTTCGGCGCCCACAAGCAGGACCTGCAGGACCTGCTGCTGTTCTACTCTTCTACGGAGAAAAAGCCCGTTTCGCTGGCGGACTACATCTCCCGGATGAAGGAGGGTCAGGAGGTCATCTATTACGCCGCGGGCGAGTCCGTGGAGTCTATCGACCGCCTGCCCCAGCTGGAGGCCCTGAAGGACGCCGGGACGGAGATCCTGTACTTCACGGAGGACGTGGACGAGTTCGCCGCCCAGACGCTGACGGCCTATCAGGAGAAGAAATTCCAGTCCGCCCTCTCCGGAGACGCCGCTCCCGCCGAAAGCAAGGACGGCGAGACCGAAAAGCTGGAGGACGGGGACCACAAGGCCGCGCTGGACTTTGTGAAGGAGACGCTGGGCGAGCGGGTCAAGGAGGTCCGGGCGTCCAAGATCCTCAAGTCCCACCCCGTCTGTCTCACCGCCGGTCCGGGCCTGAGCTTTGAGATGGAGAAGTATTTCGCCGCCGTCCAGCCGGAGCAGAAGCTCAAGGCTGACCGCATCCTGGAACTGAACACCTCCCACCCCGTTTTCGCCGCGCTGGAGCAGGCCGTGTCCGCCGACCCCGAGCGGGCGAAGAAATACGCGGAGCTGCTCTACGATCAGGCGCTTCTGATCGCGGGGCTGCCGCTGGAGGACCCCTCCGGCTACACCGACCTCGTGTGCGGCCTGCTGGTCTGAAACCGTCTGTCCCGCGCCGCTTTCGCGGCGCGGGACTTTTTTGCCGCGGTCCCGGGCGGTATGACGCGCCGGGGCTGCGCATAAGCATCAGCGTACCGGCTCCCGCCGGTGGAAAGGACGGATCATATGACCGCCGAATTTCTGGGCGCGCTGCCCCGGCAGACCGGGCCGGAGATTTGCTGCCGCTTCCGGTGGGAGGGGCGGAGCATCTGCCGCCCCGTCGCCGCCGGGGACGGCTTTCCCCTGATGAACCGGCTCCAGATCGGACGGCGCTTCCGGCTGACGCCGGAGCGGGGCGCCGTTGCCGATGTTGAACCGTGCGAGGAGCTGCCGCCGTTTCCGGCGGAGGGCAGGACAGTCCCCGGCGGGCGGACGCTCAAAGCGCTGCTGGCCGCGGCGGCGGCTCCGCTGGGGCGGGTGCTCTACGTTTACGGCGGCGGCTGGGACTGGCAGGACTCCGGCGCGGGGCCGCAGACCCGCTCCCCCGCGCCCGCCCCGGAGTGGCACGCCTTTTTTCAGGCGCAGGATGGCCGCTATTCCTACCGGGACCACAGGCAGTCCGGCGGGCGGAACCCGTGGTACTTCGCGGGGCTGGACTGCTCCGGCTATCTGGGCTGGGCCGTTTACGCCGCGCTCTATGACCGGACGGGCCTCCCCGGCCTCGTCTGCCCCGCCCAGCGCATGGCGGGGGAGCTGGCTACGCGCGGCTGGGGCGCGCTTCTTCCCGCGCCGGAATCGTTCCGCCCCGGCGACGTGTGCAGCATCCGGGGCCATGTCTGGCTGTGCATGGGGACCTGCGGCGACGGGAGCGTGCTGCTGGCCCATTCCACGCCCTCGCCCAGCCGGGAGGGCTGCCCCGGCGGCGGCGTGCAGCTCAGCGCCCTGTCTCCGGACGGCTCCGGCGGCGAGGCGCTGGCGCTGGCGGACGCGGTCATGCGCCGCCGCCCCGCGTGGTACCGGCGCTATGCGCCGATCGCGGAGCCGTGGGACGTTTACACCGGCCTCTCCGGCGGCGCGTTCCGCTGGGCGCTGGACGGCAGCGGCCCGCTGACCGACCCGGAGGACTGCGCGTCCCGCTCTGCGCCGGAGGTGCTGGCCCTGCTGGGCCTGACCGACGGCTGATGCCGTTTTTCCCCCCGCTTGGAACGCAGAAAAGTACGGCGTCCGCCCAAAAACGAAGCTCGTTTTTCGGCGGACGCCGCGCGCTTACCCGCTCACATGGAGCGGAACACATCCTTATTTTTCGCAAAATACTCTACGCCGGAATACAGCGTGGTCACCACGATGACCCAGACGCACACGGTGTTCAAAACCGCCGGGATGGGCAGGAACATCAGCACCACGCACACCATGGTGGACGCGGTCTTGACCTTGCCGGACCAGCCCGCGGCGATGACCCGCCCCGCGTCGGACGCCAGCATCCGCAGGCCGCTGACGGCGAACTCCCGGCAGATCACGATCAAAAGCGCCCATGCGGGCATCTGGCCGATCTCCACGAACCAGAGCATGGCGGCGGTGACCAGCATCTTGTCCGCCAGCGGGTCGGCGAACTTTCCGAAGTCCGTCACCAGGTTTCTGGCCCGGGCGATCTTTCCGTCCAGCAGATCCGTCAGGCTGGCGAGGATGAAGATGACCAGCGCCGCATAATTCGCCCCGGGAAAGCCCCAGTACAAAACCGCCATGAACACCGGGATCAGCGCGATGCGCAGCACCGTCAGCTTATTGGGAAGATTCACGGCTCCTCACTCCCTTTCTCCGGTCAGCTCGCCGTCCATGGTGCCGGTGAGCCGGACGGGGACGAACATCCCCGGCTGCGCCTCCGGCGCGGTGAACCAGATGCGCCCGTCGATGTCGGGCGACTCGGCGTAGCTGCGGCCGTAATACATCTGCGCCTGCGGGTCAAAGCCCTCGCACAAAACCTCCCGCACGCTGCCGAGGACCGACTCGTTGTACCCGTCAATCACGTCAGACTGCACATCCACCAGCAGCTCCGCCCGGCGGCGGGCCTCCTCGGCGGAGACGTGCTCCATCTGAGCGGCCTTCGTCCCCTCCTCCGGAGAGAACGGGAACACGCCCGCCCGCTCGATCTTCGTCTCCCGCAGGAAGGCGCACAGCTCCTCAAACGCCGCGTCGTCCTCCAGCGGCAGTCCCGCGATGATGCTGGTGCGCAGCACCAGACCGGGGATCTTCTCCCGCAGCTTTTTCAGCAGCGCCAGCAGCTCCGCCTTGGTGTCCCGCCGGTTCATGGCCTTGAGGATGGCATCATTGCAGTGCTGGATGGGCAGGTCGATATACTTTGCGATCTTCGGCTCCTCTGCGATCACATCGATCAGCTCGTCGGTGATCTCGTCGGGATAGAGATAGTGGAGCCGGATCCAGTGGAAGTCCATCCGGCAAAGCTCCCGCAGGAGCTGGGCAAGCTGATGCTTTCCCGTCAGGTCCGTTCCGTACCGGGTGATGTCCTGCGCAATGACGATCAGCTCCTGAACGCCTTGCCGGGCAAGGCCCCGGGCCTCCTCCAGCAGCTCGTCCATGGGACGGCTGCGGTACTTCCCCCGCAGGGAGGGGATCACGCAGTAGGCGCAGTGGTTGTCGCAGCCCTCCGCAATGCGCAGGTACGCATACCACGCCGGGGTGGAGAGCACCCGCTCGCCGCTCTGGTTGGCGGTGTGGATGTTGCCGATATGGCAGGGGCGCAGGCCCTTGTCCATCACCTCGGCGATGGCGGCGGCGATGTCGCCGTAGCTCCCGGTGCCCAGAACGCCGTCCACCTCCGGCAGCTCCTTGAGGACGTCCTGCTGGTACCGCTGGGCCATGCAGCCGGTGACGAGGATCTTTTTCAGCTTCCCCGCCTTTTTCAGCTCCGCCATCTGCAAAATGTTGTCGATGGCCTCCTCGCACGCGGACGAGAGAAAGCCGCAGGTGTTCACCACTGCCACGTCCGCCCCCGCCGGCTCGGCGGACACCGTGTGTCCCGCCGCCTGCACGGTGGCCATCATCTGCTCGCAGTTGACCTGATTCTTGGCGCAGCCAAGGGAAATAAACGCTACCTTATAACTCAAACCCGTTTTCCTCCATTTGCCGGGCGGACTTCATTCCTCCGGCTCTCCGTCCGCCCATGCGGAAAGCCCCGCCTTCACGTCGCCCCATGAAAAGCCCCGCCGCGCCAGCGCGTCGGCGGCCCGCCGGCGCTCCTTTTCGTCCGGCGGCCCCTTGCGGAAGCGGTCCCGCAGGAACTCCTCCACCAGCTCCGCCGGGTCCGGCGCGGCGTCCATGGCGTCGTCCCACAGCTCACGGTCGATCCCGTGCCTGTAAAGCTCGTCGCGGTAGCGGGCGGGGCCGTATCCCATGCGGGCGCAGTGGCGCACCAGCAGGGCGGCGTACTCTGCGTCGTTCAGCGCGCCGATGGCCTCCAGCCACTCGGCGGCGTACCGCGCCTCGGCCTGCGTGGCGCCCTTTTCCGTCAGCTTCCGCTCCAGATCCCGACGGGACATAGCCCGCCGGCCGATCAGCGCGGCGGCGCGGGCCTTGGCGTCCGACCCGGCGGCCGCGTCCCGCAGCCGCTCCAGCGTATCGCCGTCCAGCTCGTCCCCGGCCCGCAGGCCGAAGTCCAGCAGCTCCTGCTCCGTGACCTTGACGAGGGAGCCGTCCTCCAGAAATACCAGAACGCGGCCCGAAACGTGCCGGGAGCGCTCCAGCCGGTCAATTTTCATCGTTGAAATCGTCGGCGTTCACGTCCACCGCCCGGCCCGCGGCCTTTGCCGCCGCACGGGACTGGCCGGTGAGGAGCTTGTCGAAGTTCTTGCGGATATCCTCGTCCAACCGCTCCGCCGCCTCCGGGTTGTCCCGCAGATAGTTCTTGGCCGCGTCGCGGCCCTGGCCGATGCGGGTCTCGCCGATGGAGTACCACGAGCCGGACTTCTGCACCAGATCCAGCTTCACGCCCAGGTCGATCAGCTCGCCGAAGTGGGAAATACCCTCGCCGTACATGATGTCGAACTCGGCCTCCCGGAACGGGGGGGCCATCTTGTTTTTCACGACCTTGGCGCGGGTGCGGTTTCCGATCAGCTCGCTGCCGTTTTTCAGGGCCTCCACCCGGCGCACGTCGATGCGCACGGAGGAATAGAACTTCAGCGCGCGGCCGCCGGTGGTGACCTCGGGATTGCCGTACATCACGCCCACCTTTTCGCGCAGCTGGTTGATAAAGATGACCACGCAGTTGGTCTTGCCGATGGCGCCGGTGAGCTTGCGCAGGGCCTGACTCATCAGGCGGGCCTGAAGGCCCACATAGCTGTCGCCCATCTCGCCCTCGATCTCCGCCCGGGGGACCAGCGCGGCCACGCTGTCCACCACCACCACATCCACCGCGCCGGAGCGCACCAGCGCCTCGGTGATCTCCAGCGCCTGCTCGCCGGTATCCGGCTGGGAGATCAGCAGATCGTCGATATTCACGCCCAGCGCCCGGGCATAGGTGGGGTCCAGCGCGTGCTCCGCGTCCACGAACGCGGCCTGCCCGCCCTTTTTCTGGGACTGAGCCACCACGTGGAGCGCCAGCGTGGTCTTGCCGGAGGATTCCGGCCCGTAGATCTCGATGATGCGGCCCTTGGGAAGTCCGCCGATGCCCAGCGCCAGATCCAGCGCCAGCGAGCCGGTGGAGATGGTGTCGATCTCCAGTTTGGACCGGTCGCCCAGCCGCATGATGGAGCCTTTTCCGTACGCCTTTTCGATCTGAGCGATGGCGGTCTTGATCGCCTGCTCCCGGTCCGCGGCCGGGGCCGCCTTCTTATCCGGCAGCGAGGACGCCGCCGCCTTATCCTTTGCCATGCTTTCTTCCTCCCGATCTCATTGAAAATCTATCTGTCCGGAAGCCGCCGGGACCGGCGCTCCCCGTCAAACCTGCGCACACCGCGTGCCGAACACCACGCGGGGGATGTCATGGGTATCCTTGACCACCTGAATGTCGCCGAAGCCCGCGGCGCGCATGATGCGCAGCACGCTGTCCGCCTGACCGATCCCAACCTCGAAATAGAGCCGCCCGTCCTCCGTCAGCGCGTCGCGCCACGTCTGGGCGATGCTGCGGTAAAAGTCCAGCCCGTCGGCTCCGCCGTCCAGCGCCAGATGCGGCTCGTAATCCCGGACGGACGCGTCCAGTCCCGGGATGTCCCCGGCGGGAATGTAGGGCGGGTTGGAAACGATGCACTGAAACTCCCCCAGCGCGTCGGGCGGCTTTTTCAGCGCGTCGGCCTGCACGGAGATCACCCGGCCGGAGAGGCCGCAGCGCCGCACGTTCTGGCGGCAGATCTTCAGCGCCGCCTCGCTCAGCTCGCCCAGCGCCACGCGGGCGCGGGGCGCGTGGGCGGCGACGGCAAGACCGACGCACCCGCTCCCGGCGCACAGATCCAGCACCCGGCACTCGCCCTGCGCCGCGCAGTATTCGATGGCCCGCTCCGCCAGCACCTCCGTGTCTGCCCGGGGGATCAGCACGTCCGGCGAGATATCTAACTCCAGCCCGTAAAACTCCCACTCGCCGATCAGATACGCCACCGGCTCCCCCGCAAGGCGGCGGGCCGTCAGCTCCCGGACCCGGTGCTCCAGCTCCGGCGAGACGTACAGCGCCCCGTCCCGGATCAGCTCCTCCCGGCTCTTCCCGGCGGCAAAGCAGACCAGCTCCCGCGCCTCCAGCGTGGACATCTCCACGCCCGCGGCCCGCAGCTGCGCCCGCAGGTCCATGTATAGATTGTTGTAGGTCGTACTCAATCCGTCTCGTTCCTTTCAGGGCGGCGGCTCACCACGCGTCCTGTCCCTTTTTGTCCGGCAGCACCAGCTCCAGCGACCGGATGGCGCACTCGATCATGGAGTCGTCCGGCTCGTTGGTGGTAAAGTTCTGCATCCACATTCCCGGCGCGGTCAGCACATGGGCCAGCGCCGAGTCGCTGCGGCCCACCCAGCGGTTGAACTCATAGGTGACGCCCACCACCAGCGGCAGCAGAAGAAGATGCACCAGCGTCCGCAGCCACACGTTGGTCACCGGCCACACGCCGAACACCACCGAGGACGCCAGAATAGACACGAAGATCACCACGAACAGAAAGCTCGTCCCGCAGCGGGGATGGTGCCGGGGCTGGATGCGCACGTTTTCCACCGTCAGCGGCAGCCCCGCCTCATAGCAGAAGATGGTCTTGTGCTCCGCGCCGTGGTACTGGAACACCCGGTAGATGTCCTTCATTTTGGAGCAGGCGATCAGATACGCCAGAAAAATGACGATCTTCAGGAGGCCCTCCACCACGTTGCGCCCCCACAGAGGGAAGCCGGGGAAAAAGTGCAGGATGCCGCCGGTCAGGAATGTGGGCAGCACCATGAACAGCAGCAGGGACATCCCCACGCCCAGCACGGTGGCCACCGTCACCAGCGCGCCCTCCAGCTTTTTGCTGGACAGGTGCTTTTCCAGCCACAGGTCCAGCTTGGACGGCTGCGCCGCCGCGTCCTCCGGATAAAAGTCCGCCGAGTACATCAGCGCCTTCACGCCCCGGACCATGGAGTCCAGAAAGTTCACGGTGCCGCGGATCAGCGGCCAGCCCAAAACCGGGTGCTTTTCCTTGATGAGGTGGAGCTCCTCCACCTTTTCCACCAGTTCCCCGTTCTGATCCCGGACAACGATGGCCTGCTTCTCCGGTCCGCGCATCAAGATCCCCTCGATCAGGGCCTGTCCGCCGATGCTGGTGCGGAAGGTTTTGCCGTTGTGTTCTGCCATGAGCGTTCCTTTCTAATTTCAGAGAATACCACAGATCTTTCCGAAATGCAACATTTGTTCTATGATTTTTCAGCCCTGCATGGGCAGGCGGATGGTGACCACCGTGCCGCCGCCCTCGGCGTTGGCGATGTCGAACGTGCCGTTGTGCAGCGTAACGATCTCGTCGCACACGGCAAGGCCGATGCCGCTGCCCCGGGCCTTGGACGAGCCTTTGTAAAACTTCTGCTTGACAAAGGGCAGCTCCGCCTCCGGGATGCCGGGGCCGAAGTCCCGGACCCGCACGACCTCGTACCCGTCCTCCGCCGATACGGACGCGGCGATGCGCTTGCCGGAGCCGCCGTGCTTTGCGGCGTTGTCCAGCACGTTGCAGAACACCTGCTTGAGCCGCTCCGGGTCCGCAGAGATAAAGGGGAGCGCCTCGTCCCCGGCGTCGTACTCCAGCTCGATCCCCTCCTGCCGGAACAGCTCCCGATAGGTGAAGATGGCGTCCTCAAACTCGCTCTGAAGGTCCACGTCCGGCTCCACCCGCAGGGTGAAGCGCCCGTCCTCCATCTTGGAGAATTCCAGCAGCTCCTCCACCATGGTGGAAAGCCGCCGCGCCTCCCGCAGAATGATGCGGATGCCCTTTTTCATCTGCGCCGGGTCGCCGGAGGGGTCGGCCAGAATCGTCTCGCCCCAGCCGTTGATGGCGGTGAGGGGCGTTCTCAGCTCGTGGGAGACGGAGGAGATGAACTCCGTTTTCATCTTCTCGTTCTGGCCGATCTTCAGGGACATATCGTTGATGTTGTCCACCAGCGCCGCCAGCTCGTCGGTGTATCGGTTTTCGATCTGGATGCCGTAGCCCCCGGCGGAGATGCGCTTGGCCGCGTCGGACACCACCGCCACCGGCTCCACCACCCGGTTGATGAAAATGAGGTTGGAGATGACCACCATGCACATGCACACCGCCGCGATCACAAACACCGCCAGCACCGCCAGCAGCACCTGCCGCTCCACGGCCCGCAGCGCCGTCACCAGCCGCATCACGCCCACCACCCGGCCGTTGAACAGCAGCGGGTAGGAGACGGAGAGGATGTTCTCTCCCGTGGCGGGGTCCCGGCCCTGAAACACGGACTTCTCCCCGGTGGCCACCGCCTCGCCGATGTCGCCGGTGCTGGGCGAGGTGCCCACGGTCAGCCCGTAGCTGGAGGCCTGAATGCGCCCGCCGGGACTGATGAACTGAAGCTCGATGCGGTCCTTGTCGTCAAACGAGTCGGTATAGTACACGGCCATCTGGTAATATTCCGTGTAGCTGTTCATGAAATAGCTGTTGAAGGAGTCCGCCGCGTCCTGCGCCCGGATCTCCAGCCCGCGCTGGATGCCGCTGTAATAATAGCTGGCGACGCCCGCGGAAAACAGCGTCACGATCAGCACCAGCAGGAGGAACACCGGCATGATGGTGTTGAGGATCCACCGCTGGCGCAGGCCGCCGATGCGCAGATATTTCTTTTGTCCGGCCGTCCGCCGCATGGTCCTCCGTCCTCTTTCCTGCGCGGACTCGCCCCGCGCCGCGCTCACAGGCCCCACTTATAGCCGTAGCCCCAGACCGTGGTGATATAGGCCGGATTGGCCACGTCGTCCTCGATCTTGAGCCGCAGGCGCCGGATGTTCACGTCCACGATCTTCAGCTCCGCGAAATAATCCCGGCCCCAGACCGTGTCCAGAATCTCCTCCCGGCTGAGGGCCTTGCCCGGGTTCTCCATGAACATCTTCACGATGGAATACTCCACCTGCGTCAGCTTGACCCGGTGTCCGTCCTTTTCCAGCGTGCGGTTGCGGGTGTTGAGCAGGAAGGGCGGCTGGCTCAGCTCGCCCTGAGGGGCCGGCTCCTCGCCGCCCGCCCGGCGGAACAACGCGTCCACCCGGGCCGTCAGCTCCGCGGGGGAGAAGGGCTTGGTCACATAGTCGTCCGCGCCGGTCATCAGGCCGGTCACCTTGTCCATCTCCTGCGAGCGGGCGGTGAGCATGATGATGCCGATCTTTGTGTTGGTGGCCCGGATGCGGCGGCAGACCTCAAACCCGTCGATCCCCGGCAGCATGATGTCCAGCAGGGCCACCCGGGTGTCCGGATTCTCCTTCAGGCGGTCCAGCGCTTCCTCGCCGGTCTCCGCCTCGATCACGTCATAGCCCGCCCGGCGCAGATTGATAACGATGAAGCTGCGGATGCTGGACTCGTCCTCCAGCACCAGTACCTTTTTCATATATGTCCGCTCCTTTCGCGTCAGTTGTCGCCTGCCTGCCACTCCTCGGTCACGAGGTTGAACGCGGTGCGCAGCTCGTCCTCCGTCATGGCGGAGGGCCAGTCCGCGTTGCCCGCCAGCAGCTCCGCGCAGTAGATGGTCTCCGCCCGGCGGCTGAGGATGAACCGTCCGCCCCGGACGGCCTTGATCTCCCGGCTGTTGCCCGTGACGGCGCTGATCTTCATGAAGTCCACCTGATCCAGCCCGCTGCGGTAGGAGAACACGGTGGTGGATTCTTCCGCTCCCAGCTCCCGGCGCACCAGGACCCGGTCCCGCCAGCTCTCCGGCAGCACCAGATACCAGCCGTCCTCCGTGCTGTGATAGGCGGACATAGCCCGCTCAAACGCGCCGGAGGCGTCATAACTGCGCCACTCCACGCGGTAATAGCTCTGCTCCTCGCTGGAGCCGGTCAGCAGCACCGGGACCGGCACCTCGGTGATCCGGTCGCCGTTGATATCCGTGGGATAGAGGGACAAAAAGCGCGCCACCTCCGTGGACGTTCCGGTGATGCCGGAGAGGACGATGTTGCGCAGTTCGCCGTCCTGCGCGGTCAGAATGTCCGTGATCTCCACGGAGGAATCCACCACACCCACGACGAACAGCGCCGGGGTCCCGTCCCGGAGGGCGCCGGACGTCACCCGGCCCAGATTGCTCAGCTCCGCCATGCTCACGGAGATCCGGGACGAGGATTGCAGCGCCAGCGTCCCGTCCTGCCAGCCGTACATTTCCGCAAGGCCGTGTCCGTCGGTGTCGGCCCGGAACACCACCAGCTCGCTGCACCCGCTGTCGTTCAGGTCCACCAGCGCGTACTTGACGTAGGGCGTGCGCAGAAGCTCCTCCGGCTGCCCGCTGCGCAGGGTGTAGACCGTCAGCGCCTGCACCTCGGAGGCCGTTTTCCAGCCCACGACCAGCTCCGTGCGTCCGTCGCCGTCCAAATCGCTGTACACGATGCTGAAGATCGCGCTTCCGCTGCCCTCCAGCACGGCGGAGCGGCGGTAGCCGCCCTCCTCCGGGCTGAAAATATAGATCTTCAGCGGCCGCTCCTCGGCGGGCTTGCGCATGAAGGCCAGCGCCTCCTCCTGCCCGTCCCCGTCCAGATCCACCAGCTGCACGGGCTGGATGTTGGACCCCGAGGAGGGGGCCGCGTACTCCGCGCCCTCGTCGATCAGGGCGTTGATGCTCTCCTCCAGCGCCTGATACTCCGCCGGAAGGCTGGGGAGGGCGTAAAGCTCCTCCACCGAGCCGAACCGCAGCCCTGTGCAGCCGCTCAGAAGTCCGCTCAGCACCGCCGCCAGCGCCAGCGCAGCAACGGCGCGTCCGGTCCGCTTCAATCCGCCCTCACCTCCGTTTCTCCCCGGCGGGAGCGCACTGCGCCCTCCGCTGGAGCTTTCATTCCAATTATAGCAGTATACCACAGCCGCGGACGATTTGGTAGTATTTCTTCCGTTTTCTCCGCGCAATTTACCGGCAGTTCACACCTCCGCCGGGGAAATTTTCGCCCTACGGAGAATTTTTGCAAAATTCCACTTTACATTTGAGAAAAACGTGCTATAATATCATTTGTCTCTGAGCGGGAGCATTGGGAGCATCCCGCGCGGGACGGATATCTCTGGGGGCGTAGCTCAGCTGGGAGGAGAAGCGGTTCGGTTATAGCACCTCTTTTCCGGTAGTCCAACTCAGTTGCGGGCAAACAGTTCACATCACCAAAAACTTCATACACGGGCCCATAGCTCAGCTGGGAGGGGAAGCGGGTTGCTTATAGCCCCTCTTTTCCGGTAGTCTAACTCAGTTGCCCGCAAGCGGTTCCCATCTCAAAAATTTCATATCCGGGCTCGTAGCTCAGTTTGGGAGAGCGTACGGTTCGCATCCGTAAGGTCGAGGGTTCGATCCCCTTCGAGTCCACCAGCAGTAAGGCAAGCGTCATGCTTGCCTTACTTTTTTGTTTCCATTACCAGAATTGTATTTGTTCCGGGCCTTTTTGCATCTTCCGGCTCCCCCTCCAGATACAATGCTTGAAATTCCTCAAACGACAATTGAACTCCATGTCGATCTCATAATCGCGCCGCACACGGATGGCCTTGACAAACTTGGCCACGATCATTTTCTTGGCCTCAAAAGTGCAGTGGTCATACATCTCGGCCCAACTTATCAGCTGGTCATATTCCCGCAACACTTGGCTGGCCGTCTGTACGGTTTCTTCCAACTCGGCTGTGGTGGTCTGAATTTGTACTCCCAGCTGTTTGATTTGTTCCGTAGTCTCGCTGACAAGGCTGTTCAGCAGGTCTGCATTCAAGCGGCTGGTGCCTTGGATGACCTTGATCGTCTCAGCGCGCAGGTCTTGATACTCCCGCTGCTTCTGCCGATACTGCTCATTTAAGAGGTTTAGTCTGGACTTGACGAGTTCAACCTCCTTGGCCTGCTGCTTTTCGATCAGTTCTTGAGATGGTGAGTTCTGAATGCGCCCAAGCTGGATACGAATGATTTGGTCTACCAATTTATCCAGCTTTTCTACGCCATATCCAGATTGTCCATCGCATTCGCCGGGATGCCTGACATTGTAGTGGCATTGATACCTTGCTCTCGTTTCCCGCGTGATAGTCCCATCTTTTCGGACACGCTTTCGCCCGCTGGTAGTCAGCGTCAGACGGCCTCCGCAGTGTCCGCAGTAGACATTGCCTACCAGCAAAGACCGTCCCTTGGTGTTGAGCGGTACATCGCCGTGATGTGTCACACGCTTCTCCATCATTTGCTGCGCCCGTTCATAAGTCTCAGTGTCAATGATCTGAAGCTCTGGCAGCACCTCTGATTGGCTTTCTCCATTTCGGATGACTCCAGTGTAAATGGGATTCTTGATGATGCGGTTGATTGAAGTAGTCGGTATGTTGCGTCCTTTTCGGTTTGTAATACCCTGTTCGGCAAGATACCGGCAAAGGCGCTGCGCTCCATATCCTTCGCAGAGATATTTCTGAAAAATCAGTTTCACGATTTCTGCTTCGTCCGGGTCGATCACAAGATCGCCCACATCCTGATTTCGCTTATTGGTGCGTCCCTTATGTTCCAGACGATAACCAAACGGAATACAGCCGCCGGTAAAATGACCTTCCTGCGTCAGCTGCTCCATTCGGGTCTTGGTGCGGACAGAGGTTTTGATGCTTTCGCCGGACGCCTGCCAGTAACGGATATAATTCAGCAGCTTGTCCACATGGGTATCAAACCGTTGCTGTCCTTCCTTGGCGCTCCACACCTCAATGCCGTTTTTGACAAACCACTCCACAACAAAAGGCGTTTCGTCCTCTCTGCGTCCCAGTCGGTCAAACATGAATACCAGCAGAATATCGAATTTGTTCTGCAAGGCGTCACGCTGAATTTCCTGAATGGCATCCCGGTCTTTCGCTGAGACCTTAAACCCGGAAACACCTTTTTCCGAAAATTCCTTGACGATTTCCCAGCCGGGATGCTGCCCGACGAACTCGCGGCAATACTGTTTCTGCATGGGAATATCATCTTTCTCAACCTGTCCCAGCGTCGAAACACGGTACAGGCAATAAACACGCCGCAAATCAGCCATCAAGTTTTCTAACATATACATCACTCCTGTTGCTCTTAACAATCTTTGGAACGGTGTATATGGCCTTGTTTCAATTTTCAAGGTGCATCTCTACACCATTATTATCTCATATTTCATCAAATAGTGCAAAATTTTACGCTTTTTTCGCAATATTTGTGAGAAGGATTTCCTTGATTCCGCGGATGGCATCGGGGTTTTTATGGCCGGAATACCGGACTGTAACCTTGCAGCCATCTACAAAGATCGTCTGCGTTTGCGCCGTTTCGTGCGTCGATACGCATTCTGAACACTGCTTCTGATTCACGATCCATTCCTCCGTATTGTAAAAATTGCAAGACCATACCCTCATGCAGATATGGTCTTGATAAGGAGGCCGTTTTCCCCAAATCCGTTCCTACCCCTGCACAACTTTCAGCGGCGTTTTGATTTTCTTGGCACGCAAATGCACTGCTTCACCGAAAACCATATCCGATTTGGACGGTCATTCACTTCTCAAGGTGCAAACAGTTTACTGCTTATGGACAGTGAACACAGGCTGTCGCCAGCCCGCACAGACACACCTTTTAATGTGCCTGTGCCAAATGGCAACCGTGTCGAAATCTGTCTCAAATTGAGCCACATTTCCGCAGTGGATAAAAAGAGAAAGGCGGCAACGCCGCCTTTCTCCCTGTCGGTCAATTTCGCAGGTAAGCGGCCATCATGTCGATGAACTGAGAATTGGTCGGCGGCTGGCGCAGCTGCGTACCGGCGATCACATTCAGAAAGTCATGGTCGAGCTGATTCCAGCAGCTCTGAATCAGCGTGCGGAGATTGCGCTCCACACAACTCGGCGTGGTGTTGAAATGATCCGCCGTCTGCTTATAGAGGCGCTTCGTGATAAGCAGCACATTGTCCGGCTGATCCCGAACCTGCTCAACCATATAGACCGCATAGCGGAAACCAGACAGCTTTCCGGTAACACCAAGCAGGCGCAGCAGACGCTCGGCGTCCAACGGGGTCTGTTCCGCGTCCCGCTCATATTCAGGCACATAATAAACCAAAGGCATTGTTACCCCTCCTATGTGATATTTGAAGATCAAAACAGAGAAAGGGCAGCACAGGCGGGCCTCTCGGCCAGTGGCAGGTCTTTTTTGCGTAAGACCTATGCTATGCGCTGGATTCAACAATTCTTCATCCAGCCGTTAGGAATACCCCGATATTCTGTTTCAGCCGCAAAAGCGGGATGGTGGGAGATTGCCGGGTGTACGATGGTAAGGTCGAAAATCTTTGAAAACATCCGTATCCTCCGTAACTCAATCATACACGATAACTGCCGCTTTGTGTCATGTAATCGTTCTACAATGGTCTACGATAAATGCCGCATAATGCCATTAAATGTCGACTTTTGCAACTTTATGACCGACTTGTATATAAGAAAACCGCAAGGAGACTCCATGAAGGAGCCGCCCTGCGGTTTCCATTTTACATACGCTTTGCTGACGGCTCTCTACCGTCCGGTTTCCTATCTGCTGAGATACAGCCGATACAGGAATGTTGCGATCTGTGCGCGGGTGCAGGTGGAGTTGGGGTCGAAACGACCGCCGCCCACGCCGGCGGTGATCCCGTTCTCCACTGCCCAGGCTACCGCCTTGGCGTAGTAGCTGTCGGCGGGGACATCGGTGAACGTAGTTGTGATGCTCACCTCCGGGCTGCCCGCCGCACGATAGAGCATCGTGACCATCTGGGTGCGGGTAATGGCGCCGTTGGGATCGGCACCGTCGGAAACGCCCTTGTCCTTGGCCCAAGCCTGCGCTTTCTCGTACCAGCTTGCGCCGCCGGTCAGGTCCGCATTGTTCTGGCGGGCGAGGATCGTCCACAGCTGGGCGCGGGTGGTGGAGGCGTTGGGCGCGTAGATCGTGGCGCTCATGCCGTTCACCAGCCCACGGGCACTGACGAAGTCGATGGCATCCTTCGCCCAGTGGTTCCGGGTGTCGATGAAATCCTTGGAGTTATCAACGATCTTCACCGTCGCGCCGCCATTGACCGTCAGCTGGATGCCGTCCTCGGTGGGCAGGGAGTTCTTGACGATCTCCTCGGTGCCGTCAGGATGGACGATGACCGCCAC
>CAKTMK010000019.1 GCA_934574045.1 uncultured Oscillibacter sp.
CAGATGGAGCCCTGAGAGGTGGAGCCGTTGGAGGAGACGACCTCGCTCACCACGCGGATGGCGTAGGGGAACTCCTCCACGGAGGGGAGCACCGGCAGCAGCGCGCGCTCAGCCAGCGCGCCGTGGCCGATCTCGCGGCGTCCGGGGCTGCGGGCGGGCTTCGCCTCGCCGACGGAGTAGCCGGGGAAGTTGTAGTGGTGCATATAGCGCTTTTCCGTCTCTTCCCAGATGGTGTCCAGCTTCTGGTTGGCGGAGAGGGTGTCCAGCGTGCAGGCGGAGAGTACCTGTGTCTGGCCGCGGGTGAACAGGCCGGAGCCGTGGACCCGGGGCAGGATGCCAACCTCAGCGGCCAGCGGACGGATCTCGTTCTTCTGGCGGCCGTCCACGCGGTGGCCCTCCAGCAGCCAGGCCTTGACGATCTTCTTCTGGAACTTGTAGGTGATCTCGTCCAGATACTGGTCCATGTTGGGATAGTCCGCAAGGAACAGCTCGTGCCACTTCTCGATGAGCTGGTTCCAGCGGGCCTCGCGCACGTTCTTGTCGTCGGTGTCCATGGCGGCCTTGGCGTCGTCCATGGTGGCGGAAACGATCTTGTCAAACAGCTCCTGATCGAAGTCCGCATGGGGATAGTCGAACTTGGGCTTGCCGATCTCGCTGACCATGCGGCCGATCAGCTCGATCTGCTTCTGATTCTCCTGATGGGCCAGCTGGATGGCCTTGAACATGGTGTCGTTGTCCACCTGATTGGCGCCGGCCTCGATCATGACCACCTTCTTGCCGGTGGAGACCACGGTCACGTCCAGATCGGAGACCTTGCGCTGCTCGCTGTTGGGGTTGAGGACCAGCTCGCCGTCCACAAGGCCCACCTTCAGCGCGCCCACGGGGCCGTTCCACGGAATGTCGGAAATGGCCAGCGCGGCGGAGGTGCCGATCAGGGCCGCGATCTCGGGAGAGCAGTCGTGATCCACGCTCATGACGGTGGCCATGATGGACACGTCGTTGCGGAAGTCATAGGGGAACAGGGGCCGGATGGGCCGGTCGATGACGCGGGCGGTCAGGATGCCCTTTTCACCGGGACGGCCCTCGCGGCGGTTGAAGCTGCCGGGGATGCGGCCCACGGAGTACATCTTCTCCTCAAAGTCCACGCTCAGGGGGAAGAAGTCGATGCCGTCCCGGGGACGGGCGGAGGCGGTGGCGCACACCAGCACGCGGGTGTCGCCGTAGCCCACCATGACGGCGGCGTTGGCCAGCTCGGCCAGCTTGCCGACCTCCAGAAACAGGGGGCGGCCCGCCAGATCCATCTCATATCTGCGGTAGTTGGGGAACTGTCTTTTGGTAATGATCGTTGACATGGGTTTGCTCCTTTTCATTTGAAGTTCCCGCGGGAGCCGGGCCGTTAGCACTTGAATCAGCGTCCGGCCTTCCGGGCGTTGATTCAACTGCTAAAGGTGTACGGTTTCCCGCGGCGCGGGGAAAAATATGAGAAAAGGGGGCGGTGCAGAAGCTACTACACCGCCCTCGTTTCAACTTACTTACGGATGCCCAGCTTGGCGATCAGGGCGCGGTAACGCTCGATGTCCTTCTTCTGGAGATAGTCCAGCAGAGAACGGCGCTTGCCGACCATCATGATAAGGCCCCGGTTGGAGTGCTTATCCTGAGGATTGGCCTTCATGTGCTGGGTAAGCACATTGATCCGCTCGGTCAGAATGGCGATCTGGACCTCGGGAGAGCCGGTGTCCGTGGGATGGGTGCGGTTGGCGTCGATGATAGCGGTCTTTTCTTCCTTGCGCAGCATAATGATATCCACCTTTTTCAAAAATTACCCGCAGGACTGCGTTCAGGCCGGTGAGAGCCGTGGACGAAGCGCCGGGGCGCCGCAGAATTTGCGTGCTTAGTCACTATATCATAAGGTTTCCCGCTTGTAAAGAGAATTTTCCCGTTCAAAACCGGATTTTTCAAAATATCGCTTGACAAAACCGCCACGGGGATGTAATCTAACTGTACTAATACGGATAATACAGTGCCGCCGTCAGGGCGGACAACACGGAGGTGGAGAGATGATCTGCCTGAACTACCGGGACTCGCGGCCCATCTACGAACAGATCAAGGATGAGCTGCGCAAGCTGATCGTCACCGGCGCGATGGCGGCGGGGGAAAAGCTGCCGTCGGTGCGCGCGCTGGCCACGCAGCTGAGCATCAATCCGAACACCATCCAGCGGGCCTATAACGATCTGGAGGGCGAGGGGTATATCTACTCCGTGCCCGGAAAGGGCAGCTTTGCCAGCGACCGGGGCGACGCGGACGCCCAGCGGCGGGCGCTGCTGTGCGGCAAGGTGCGGGAGCTGGTGCGGGAGCTGCGGGAGCTGGGCGTGACGCAGGAGGAGCTTGCGGCGCTTTTGAGAGAGGGGGAGACGAAATGATCGAGATCCGTGACGCGGTAAAGCGGTTTGACGGTTTCGCGGCGCTGGACGGCGTGACGCTGACGGTGCCCACGGGGGCGGTATACGGTCTGGTGGGACCCAACGGCGCGGGAAAGTCCACGCTGCTGCGCTGCCTTTCCGGCATTTACCGGACGGACAGCGGCTCCGTGACGGTGGACGGCGCGCCGGTCTGGGAGGACCCGGCGGTGAAGGGGCGCGTCAGCTCCATCCCGGACGACTGGTTCTATTTTCTTCAGGCCAGCACGCAGGACATGATGAAGCTCTACCGGGGCCTGTACCCCGCGTTTTCCATGGAGCGGTATGAAAAGCTGGAAAAGGTCTTTCCCATCGACCCGAAAAAGCCCATCCGCCACCTGAGCAAGGGGATGCAGAAGCAGGCGGCCTTCTGGCTGACCATGTGCTGTATGCCGGAGTATCTTCTGCTGGACGAGCCGGTGGACGGTCTGGACCCGGTGATGCGCCGCCAGGTGTGGTCGCTGGTGCTGGACGACGTGGCGGAGCGGGGCACCACGGTGCTGGTCTCCAGCCACAACCTGCGGGAGCTGGAGGACGTGTGCGACCACGTGGGCATTCTGGACCACGGCAAGGTGCTGCTGGAGCGGTCGCTGGAGCAGCTTCAGGACAATATGGTCAAGCTGCAGGTGGTGTTCCCGGAGGGGATGGACGCCGTTCCGGCGGAGCTTCCCGTGCTGCACGCGGCGAAGCTGGGCCGCATCCACACGCTGATCCTGCGCATGAACGCGCAGAAGGCGGAGGAGCTGCTGGCGCAGTATCACCCCCTGCTGGTGGACGCGGTGCCGCTGACGCTGGAGGAGATCTTCATTTATGAGCTGGGAGGTGCGGATTATGCCGTTAAAGACATCGTCCTCTAAGGGCGGCTTCAGCGCGGCGCTGCTGCGCAGCGATCTGACCCGCTTCTGGCCGCTGTGGGCGGCGTATACGACTGTTTGGCTGCTGGCGATGCCCGCGGCGCAGTTCCTGATCCTGTTCCGCCGGAACGGCATATGGGCGCTGGATGATATGCCTGCGCGGCGGCTGGAGGCGGTGGACGCCGCGCTGGAGGCCGGCAGCGGCTCGGCGACGGTCTTTCTGGCCATCGCCGCGTGCCTGTTCGCCATGGCGCTGTTCTCCTATCTTACCACCGCCCGCTCCGTGGGCTTCGCCCACGCGCTGCCGGTGAAGCGGGAGGGCCTGTTCCTCACCCATTACGCCGCGGGCGCGGCGGTCTTTCTGACGGTGCATGCCGCGGCGGCGCTGCTGACCCTTGCCGTCTGGGCGGCGGCGGGCGTGACGCAGTTCTGGGCCGTGGGCGCGTGGTTTTTATCCGTCACGGGCCAGATGCTGTTCTTTTACAGCTTCGCCGTGTTCTGCGCCATGTTCGCCGGGCAGGTGCTGGCGGTCCCGGCGTTTTACACCATCTTCAACCTGCTGGCCGCGGGGCTGACCTGGATCTTCAACGCCCTTGCGTCCCAGTTCCTTTACGGCTGGGCGTACAGCGATTTTCCGGACCCGGTGCGCTGGCTGACGCCGGTGTGGGCCCTGACGGACGGCGTGTATTCCAGCACGCAGCTGGACGCGAACAATGACATCATCGGCTACACCTTCACGGGCCTTCCCACGGTGGCCGCCTACGCGGCGGCGGGGGTGGTTCTCGCGGCGCTGGCGCTGGCGGTGTACCGCCGGCGGGCCAGCGAGACCGCCGGGGATCTGGTGGCCATCCCGTGGGCAAAGCCCCTGTTCCGGTACGGAATGGGCTTCTGCGGCGGACTGCTGCTGGGCATGGCGCTGTACAGCTTCCTCTGGAACCAGTTCAGCGGCGGCGCGGTCTCCGCGCCGGCCATGGCGGTGTGCGCGGTGGCCGGCGGGCTGGCGGCGTACTTCGGGGCGGAGATGCTGCTGCGCAAGTCCTTCCGCGTGGTAAAGGCCAGCTGGCGGGGCGCGGCGGCGCTCTGCGCGGTACTGCTGCTGGTGTGCGCGGGCTACGGGCTGGATCTCCTGAAGGTGGAGAGCCGGGTGCCGCAGGCGGATCAGGTCCGGGATGTTTATTTCCAGCTCTACGGGCAGTATTCCTCCCTCCGGGGGACCGTGGAGGACCCGGCGCTGATCGAGCGGCTCACCGCCCTCCACCAGACGCTGGTGCAGGAGCGGCCCGCGGAGGATACGGATTACAGCAGCGGCGTTGACTGCTACGCCTCCGTGACGCTGCGGTATGCGCTGAAAAACGGCGGCAGCCTCTCCCGGGAGTACAGCTTCGCCTATTCCGCCGCCGATCTGAAGGATAATACCTCGCCCGCGGCGCAGATGGCCGCGCTGTTCCGGGAGCCGGGAATGCAGATGGCCAGTCTCGGCGGCGATCTGAACAGCATCGAGCGCATCACCAGCGGCGAGCTGGAGTACTATTTCAACTATCAGTCCGGCGGCTACTCTCAGGACGCGGCCCCGCTGGACGCCAAGCAGGCCCGGACGCTGCTGGATGCGTTCGTCCGGGACGTTCAGGCGGGGCACGCCGGCGTGGACGCCATGGACGCCGACGCCTCGCAGGAGAACGACTACGTCAACGCGCTGCGGATCTACTATGTGCCCAAGGCGGACCCCAGCCGGCGCTACCAGCAGGACAGCGACACGCTCTACCTTTCCTTCACCACCCACTATACCGAGCTTCTGGCGGAGCTGGAGAAGCTGGGCCTGAAGGACGATCTCATCACCACCGCAGAGCTGGACCGGCGCATCGGCGTTGACAGCGGCGAGCCCGGCTCCGTCGGCGTTTACGAAGCGCTTGACGAGGATATGCTTTACGTCCCGGCGGAGGAGGACGCCATTGGGATCATCGGCGGCGCAGACGGCCCCACGGCGGTGTTTGTCGGCGGCGCGGAAGAAGAGGAAGCTGGCTGAGCCGTGGCGCGCAGAGAGAGAAAGCGGCGCGTGAACCCGCGCTTTGCCGCCCTGTGCCTGATCGCGGTCCTCGCGGCGGCGGGAGCCGCCGCGAGGTTCCTGCCCCGGCCCGGAAGCGGGCTGCCGGGAGAGGGCGCGGTCCTGCCGGAGTATGTGACGCAGGAGCTGCTGACGGAAAATCCCTGGTCCCGGCCCGGAACGCCGCTGGAGGAGATCCGCGGCGTGGTGATCCACTACGTGGGCAATCCGGATACCTCCGCCGCAGCCAACCGCAATTACTTTGAGAGCCTGAAGGATGGGGCGGAGGACATTTACGCCAGCGCCCACTTCATCGTGGGGCTGGAGGGCGAGGTGGTCCAGTGCATCCCGCTGACGGAGTGGGCCTACGCGTCCAACAGCCGGAACGGAGACACGGTGTCCGTGGAGGTGTGCCACCCGGACGAGACGGGAGAGTTTTCGCCCGTGACCTATGATCGGACGGTGGAGCTGACGGCGTGGCTGTGCAGCACCTTCGGTCTGACGGCGGATGACGTGCTGCGCCATTACGACGTGTCGGGCAAGATCTGCCCGAAGTATTACGTGGAAAACGAGGACGCGTGGAGCGGCTTTCTGGCGGACGTGGACGCGCGGCTGGCGCAGATGCGGGAGACGCCCCCAAAAAACTGAAAATTTCCCCGGAAAAACGGAAACTTTTTTGCCCCGCGCAGCGTTCTATATGCAGAAGGAAAGCCCGCCGTCCGGCGCGGCGGGAGAGTGTGTGCAAATTGGGAAAGAAGGGAGCTTTTCAAATGGAGAATACGGCGAATAACGCGCTATGGCGCGTCTGGATCGACACGGCGAACCGGATCGTTTCGTTTCATGAGGCGGAGGGCTTCCGGCCCATGGAGTTTCGCAGCCGGGAGATGTTCCTCTCCTGCGTGGACGAGTACACGGGCCAGCATTACCGCTATCAGTGAGCAGGCGGAAAAAGGGAAAAATTCCGTCTTGACAAAGGGCCGTTTCGTGGTATAGGATAAGTGCGAATCAAATATCAGGCGTAGAAAAGGACGAGTAAGGTCCCGATCCCTGTTCAGAGAGCGGCCCGTTTTGGTGGGAGGGCTGTCGGCGGAAGGACTTGAAAATCACCTTGGAGCCTCCTGCTGAAAGACGACGCGAGTAAGCGTGGACGCGTGACGGACGTTATCCCGTCGGCCTGTGACGGCAGGCTGCGAGCGGCCGCGTCCCGTGAGGGGGCGGCAATGAGAGTGGTACCGCAGAGTGTTTTCAAAACGCTTTGTCTCTTGACGGAGACAAGGCGTTTTTTATTTTGCGGCGCGCCGCTGCGGCGCGTTCCGCGCGGAGACAGGAACCAATTTTTCTGAAAAGGAGACGCAATATGGATTACAACAAGACCATCAATCTCCCCAAGACGGACTTTCCCATGCGGGCGGGCCTGCCCAAGCGGGAGCCGGAGATGCTCAAGCGCTGGGAGGAGCAGGATCTTTACAACGAGCTGCTGAAGAAGAACGAGGGCAAGCCCCTCTTCAACCTGCACGACGGCCCTCCGTTCTCCAACGGCGAGCTGCACATGGGCCACGCCCTGAACAAAGCCCTCAAGGACTTCATCACCCGGTCCTACGCCATGCGCGGCTACTACACACCCTATATCCCCGGCTGGGACAACCACGGCATGCCCATCGAGTCCGCCATCATCAAGCAGAACAAGCTGGACCGCAAGTCCATGTCCGTGCCGGAGTTCCGCTCCGCCTGCCAGAAGTTCGCCGACCACTATATCGACGTTCAGCGCGAGGGCTTCAAGCGCATGGGCGTGGTGGGCGACTGGGAGCATCCCTACAAGACCATGGCCCCGGAGTTCGAGGCGGACGAGGTCCGCGTGTTCGGCAAGATGTATAAGAAGGGCTACATCTACAAGGGCCTCAAGCCCGTGTACTGGTGCCCCCATGACGAGACGGCGCTGGCCGAGGCGGAGATCGAGTATCAGGACGATCCCTGCACCACCGTGTACGTCAAGTTCCCCATGCACGACGATCTGGGCAAGCTCCCCGGTCAGGATAAGAGCAAGCTGTTCTTCGTGATCTGGACCACCACCATCTGGACCCTGCCGGGCAACCTGGCCATCGCGCTGCATCCCGACGAGCCGTATGCGCTGGTGAAGGCCCCCAACGGCGAGACCTATATCATGGCCGAGGCCCTGACCGACAAGGTCATGAAGATCGGCGGGTTCGACTCCTATGAGATCGTGGAGACCCATCCCGGCGCGTTCTTTGAGAATATGCTGGCCGACCATCCCTTCCTGCCCAAGACCAGCCGTCTGCTGCTGGCGGATTACGTCACCATGGACTCCGGCACCGGCTGCGTCCACACCGCCCCCGGCTTCGGCGCGGACGACTACCAGACCTGCCGCCGGTACGGCATGGAGATGGTGGTCCCCGTGGACGATCAGGGCCGCCACACCGATTACGCCGGAAAGTACGCCGGCATGAAGACCGAGGAGTCCAACCCCGTCATTCTGGCCGACATGAAGGAGGCCGGGTCCCTGTTCGCGCAGGAGGAGATCGTCCACAGCTATCCCCACTGCTGGCGCTGCAAAGGCCCCATCATCTTCCGCGCCACGCCTCAGTGGTTCTGCTCCGTGGACTCCTTCAAGGACGAGGCCTGCGCCGCCTGCGAGGACGTGCGCTGGGTGCCGGAGTGGGGTCTGGACCGCATCAAGTCCATGGTCCGCGAGCGCACCGACTGGTGCATTTCCCGCCAGCGCAAGTGGGGCCTGCCCATCCCGGTGGTGTACTGCAAGCACTGCGGCAAGCCCGTCGTGACGGAGGAGAGCATCGAGTCCATCGCCTCCATCTTTGAGAAGGAAGGCTCCAACGCGTGGTTCTCCAAGACGGCGGAGGAGCTGCTGCCCGCCGGGTTCAAGTGCCCGGAGTGCGGCGCGGCCGAGGGCTTTGAAAAGGAAGAGGACACGCTGGACGGCTGGTTCGACTCCGGCTCCACCCACTTCGCCGCCATGGAGCGGACGCAGAAGTTCTGGCCCGCCACCATGTATCTGGAGGGTCTGGATCAGTACCGCGGCTGGTTCCAGTCCTCGCTGCTGGTGGCCGTGGGTGCGCTGGGCCGCGGCGCGCCGTTCAAGGAGTGCGTCACCCACGGCTGGACCGTGGACGGCGAGGGCAAGGCCATGCACAAGTCCCTCGGCAACGGCATGGCGCCCGCCGAGATCTTCAACAAGTACGGCGCGGACCTGCTGCGCCTGTGGGCCGCGTCCGCGGACTATCATGTAGACGTGCGCTGCTCCGACGGCATCTTCAAGCAGCTCTCCCAGAACTACCTGAAGTTCCGCAACACCGCCCGGTACTGCCTTGGCAATCTGGACGGCTTCGATCCCGACGATCTGGTACCCGCCGACGAGATGGAGGAGCTGGACCGCTGGGCCGTCACCCGCCTGAACGCGCTGACGGAAAAGTGCCTGAAGGGCTACGACAACTACGAGTTCCTGACGGTGACCCACTCCGTCAACGACTTCTGCGTGGTGGACCTGTCCAGCTTCTATCTGGACATCATCAAGGACCGGCTGTACTGTGAGGAGGCGGACGGCAAGCGCCGCCGCAGCGCTCAGACCGCCCTGTTTCTGATTCTGGACACCATCACCAAGCTGATGGCCCCCATCCTGGCCTTTACCTGCGACGAGATCTGGCAGGCCATGACCCACCGCTCCGGCGACGACGCGCGCAACGTGCTGCTCAATCAGATGAACGGCGTGTTCACCGAGTACGCGCTGGATGAAAAGGCCATGGAGAAGTGGGACACGGTCATCAAGCTGCGCTCCGACGTGAACGCCGTGCTGGAGACCGCCCGCGCCCAGAAGAAGCTGGGCAAGGCGCTGGAGGCCCACGTGGCGCTCCACGCCGACACGGACGAGGCCGCGCAGGCGCTGATGTCCACCGTGGGCGTGAGCCTTGCGGAGGTGTTCATCGTCTCCAACTGCAGCATCACCACCGCCGAGCCTGCGGCGGATTCCACCGTGGGCAAGGGGACCAACTTCCCCGGCCTGACCGTGGAGGTCCGGGAGGCCGACGGCGCTCGATGCGAGCGCTGCTGGATGCACGACACCCGCGTGGGCGAGAACCCCGACCATCCCACCCTCTGCCCCCGCTGCGCGTCCGTCGTCTCCAAGCTGCCCCAGTTCTGAGAGTGCTCCGGTCCGGACTGCCGGAACGCATGAAAACCGAAAGCCGAAGCTCCCCATGGGGAGCTTCGGCTTTCTCGCGCTCGGCGGTCATTTTTTCTCCGGTCCGCGGGGGTCCTCCGTCCGGCCCAGCAGGTAGTCGACGGACGTTCCGTAGAGGTCGGCCAGCCGGATCAGGATCTGGGTGGGGACGTCGTTTTCGCCGGTCTCATATTTGGAGTACCCCGTTTGCGACATCCCCAGCAGCTTGGCCAGCTTCTGCTGGGAGAGGTCGTGGTCCTCGCGCAGGTCGCGCAGCCGTGGATACATGGCGGTCACCTCGCCGCCATGGTATCTTAACCTGAAACGGAGTATTTAATTTCAGCCTAAAACAGGTTAAAATAAGAGCGAGGAGGGGGCATATGCGGAAGGATACATATGAACTGGAATTTGAAAAATTTTTAGAGGGCCAGAACTATGAAGCGGCAGAGGACGCGCTGTTTTCGATTGCCAGAGCCGCCTTTGAGGCCGGTTGGCTGGCGGCGGGCGGGGAGACGCCGAGGACCGGGCATACGATCACGTTTCCGGAAAAAGCATGAGATCAAGTAAATGTTCTTGCGATGTCTGTAAGATCTGCAAAGATATATTAGGTCAATATGACCCTATTTTCAATAGGTCAGTATGACATAATTTTTCCGGGTGATGCAGATGGGACGACTGGCCGAGCTGCGCAGGGAGCGGGGCTATACGCAGGTCAAAATGCAGATGCTGACCGGCATCGATCAGAGCGATTACTCCAAGCTGGAGCGGGAGCAGCGGTTTTACACGTTTGAGCAGTGCCGCCGCATCGCGCTGGCGCTGGACACCAGCATGGATTACCTTGCGGGGCTGACGGATGAAAAGACCCCGTATCCCCGGGGCCGCCGGTGACGGCGCGGGGGACTGAAAAAGCCATAAAAATCAGGCGGACGCTTTTGCGAGCGTCCGCCTGTGTCATTTTTCTCCCTTTGCCCGCAGCAGGGCGAGCTGGCGCTGAAATTCCTCCGGCAGGGGGCAGGAAAGCTCCACCGGCCGGCCCGTCCGGGGGTGGAGGAACCGCAGACCCACGGCGTGGAGACACTGGCCCTGAAGGCCCGGAACGGGTTTTTTCGCGCCGTACACCGTGTCGCCCAGAATGGGGTGGCCGATGTGGGCCATGTGGACCCGGATCTGGTGGGTGCGTCCCGTCTCCAGACGGCAGCGCACGTGGGTGAAGCCCGGATACCGGGCGATGACCTCCCAGTGGGTCACGGCGGGCCGCCCGCCGGGGACCACGGCCATCTTTTTCCGGTCGGCGGGGCAGCGGCCGATGGGCGCGTCCACCGTGCCGGAGTCCTCCCGCAGGTTTCCAACCACGATGCACTCGTACGTCCGGGCCAGCGTGTGGTCCTGAAGCTGGGCCGCCAGCCGCTGATGGGCAAAGTCGTTTTTCGCCGCCGCGATCAGGCCGGAGGTATCCCGGTCGATGCGGTGGACGATGCCGGGGCGCAGAACGCCGCCCACGCCGGACAGGGACCCGCCGCAGTGATGCAGCAGGGCGTTGACCAGCGTGCCGTCCGGGTGGCCGGGGGCGGGGTGGACCACCAGCCCCTTGGGCTTGTTCACCACGATCACGTCCTCGTCCTCATACACTACGTCCAGCGGGATATCCTGCGGCTGGGCGGCTGTCGGCTCCGGCTCCGGCAGGGAGACGAGCACCGTCTCGCCGCCGGAGAGCTTCAGGCTTTTCGCGGCGGGGCGGCCGTTTACCAGCACGCGCCCCTCCTCGATCAGCCGGGCGGCGGCGGAGCGGGTCAGCTCCGGCGCGCGGGCGGCCAGAAACGCGTCCAGCCGGGCGGGGCCGTCAGGACCGGCGGTCAGCGTCAGCGTTTCCATTCCGCGCTCCCTTTCCGTCGTACTTTTCATAGAACCAGAGGTAATACACGGCGCCCAGCACCGCGCCGGACACGATGCAGATGTCCGCCACGTTGAACACGGGATAGCTCATGAACTGGAAGTTGAACATATCCACCACATAGCCCAGCCGCGCCCGATCCAGAATGTTGCCCAGTCCGCCGGAGATGATGAGCATGGCGGCGGTCAGCCCCAGCGGATGGCGCACGTGCCGCTTGGCCACGGCCCAGACCACCGCCAGCACGATGGCGCTGGTGACGCCCAGCAGCAGCCACCGCATCCCGGAAAAGCTGGACCACGCCGCGCCGTAATTGTGGACCCGCAGCAGCTCCACGAAGCCGGGGATCAGCGGCGCGGAGCCGCCCTCCGCCAGATGGGAGACCGTCCAGAATTTCACGTACTGGTCCGCCGCCAGCAGCAGCGCGCCGAGAATGACATAGAGCATAAAAACCTCCCCGCGCAGTCCGCGCGTCCGATTTTCGGAAGAACCTGCCCATATCCTACCGCAATCCGGCGGAAAAAGCAACTTCCGCCTTGCCAATTTCCCGGTTGGGTGATATGATACTTTAGTTAGAGTATCGAAATTTGGAGGGTCTGCTTTTTGGAACGCAAAACAGCTTACATCGCCCCGGAGGAGATCGCGCGCCAGCGGGGCTTTTCGGAAAAGATCGCGGAGCGCTTCGCCGCGCGGCAGGCGCACCCCCGGGCCTGCGTGGACACCTTCGGCTGCCAGCAGAACGTGGCCGATGGCCAGAAGCTGATGGGGATGCTGGAGGAGATGGGCTTCTCCTTCACGGACGAGCCGAAGGAGGCCGATCTGGTCATTCTGAACACCTGCGCCGTCCGGGAGCACGCGGAGCAGCGGGTGTTCGGCAATCTGGGAGCGCTGACCCACACGAAGCGGGAGAATCCCGAGCAGGTCATCTGCCTGTGCGGCTGCATGGCGCAGGAGGAGCGGGTGGCCCGGCGGGTGAAAGAGTCCTACCGCCACGTGGACCTCGTGTTCGGCCCCCACGCCCTGTGGCGCTTCCCGGAGCTTTTGTGGCAGGTGTATGAGAGCCGGAAACGGGTCTTTTCCGTGGCGGACGAGCGGGGCAGCATCGCCGAGGGTATCCCCACCGTCCGGGAAAAGGGCGTGAAGGCGTGGGTCTCCATCATGTACGGGTGCAACAACTTCTGCTCGTACTGCATCGTGCCCTACGTCCGGGGCCGGGAGCGCAGCCGGGACAAGGACGCGGTGCTCGCCGAGGTCCGGGAGCTGGTGGACGCGGGCTATAAGGACATCACCCTGCTGGGGCAGAACGTCAATTCCTACGGAAACGATCTGGGCGGGGAATACGGCTTTGCCGACCTGCTGCGGGACATCGACCGGATCCCCGGCGAGTATCTGATCCGCTTCATGTCCAGCCACCCCAAGGACGCCACGCCCAAGCTGTTCGACGCCATGGCGGAGTGCCCCCACGTGGCAAAGCAGCTCCATCTTCCGTTCCAGTCCGGCAGCAACCGGGTCCTCAAGGAGATGAACCGGCGCTACACCCGGGAGCAGTATCTGGAGCTGATCCGGTACGCCCGGGAGAAAATGCCCGGTCTGGTCCTGACCAGCGACGTGATCATCGGCTTCCCCGGCGAGACGGAGGAGGAGGCCATGGAGACCGTCTCTCTGGTGCAGGAGGTGGGCTTTGACGCCCTGTTCACGTTCATTTACAGCCCCCGCCCCGGCACGAAGGCGGCGGAGCTTCCCGACCCGGTCCCCCGGGCGGAGAAGCAGAAGTGGTTCGACCGGCTGCTGGAGGTGCAGAACGCCCACTCCGCCGCGGCCCACGCCGCCTATGTGGGAAAGACGGTGCGGGTGCTGGTGGACAGCCGGAGCGACGATGCGGAATATCCCCTCGCTTCCCGGACGGAGGGCAACCGGCTGGTGCGGCTGAAGGGGGACGAGTCCCTGATCGGAAAATTTCTGGATGTGAAGATCACGGGCAGCAACACGTGGGCGCTGTACGGCGAGGCGCTGTGAGCCGCAGGGAGCGGGAAGCGTCCGGCGCGCCCGCGGGGATGAAATAGAAAGACAACGAGGTGTGATCCATGGCGGAAACGACCCCCATGATGCAGCAGTATCTGAAGATCAAGGCGGAAAATCCGGATTCCATCCTCTTTTTCCGGCTGGGGGACTTCTATGAGATGTTCGACAACGACGCGCGGACGGCCTCCCGCGAGCTGGACCTGACCCTGACCAGCCGGGACAAGGACCCCAACAAGGCCCCGGAGGACCGGGTGCCCATGTGCGGCGTCCCGTACCACTCCAGCGACGCGTACATCGCCCGGCTGATCGCCAAGGGCTATAAGGTCGCCATCTGCGAGCAGATGGAGGACCCCGCCACGGCCAAGGGGCTGGTCAAGCGGGACATCATCCGGGTGGTCACGCCGGGGACCGTGATCGACGCGGCGTGTCTGGACGAGAAGTCCGGCAACTTCCTGTGCAGCGTCTATCTGGATTCTCAGAACGCCGGGGTTGCTTTCTGCGACCTGTCCACCGGCGAGACGCACGCCACCTCCTTTTCCGGAAAGGACCGGGTGGAGCACATCGTCAACGAGCTGGGCCGCTTCTCCCCGGCGGAGGCCGTGGTCAACGACAGGGCCTATTCCGAGGAGCGGCTGTGCGCCGTTCTGCGGGAGCGGTTCAACTGCCGGGTGGAAAACGGCGGCGAGGGCCGCTTCCTCGCCGGAGAGGCGGAGCGGAGCATCCGCGCCCAGTTCGGCGACGCGGGCTGGGAGAGCCTGCCGGCGGGCAATCCTGCCGCGGCCATGGCGTTGGGCGGGCTGCTGAAATACCTCTA
This sequence comes from uncultured Oscillibacter sp., assembly GCA_934574045.1. Classification (GTDB taxonomy): domain Bacteria; phylum Bacillota; class Clostridia; order Oscillospirales; family Oscillospiraceae; genus Oscillibacter. The sequence continues at coordinate 14,265 of CAKTMK010000019.1, forward strand.
TGAGACGCAGAAAACGGACCTGAGCCACATCAACCGGCTGGACTATTACGAGCAGGGCCGGTTCATGGAGCTGGACCTTGCCGCCCGGCGGAATCTGGAGCTGACGGAGACGCTGCGGGCCAAGGAGCGGCGGGGGAGCCTGCTTTGGGTGCTGGACCGGACCAAGACCTCCATGGGCGGACGCTGCCTGCGGGGCTGGCTGGAGCGGCCGCTTCTGAGCGTGGTGGCCATCAACCGGCGCAGCGCCGCCGTGGCCGCGCTGGTGGACGACACCATCCGCCGGGAGGAGCTGGCCGCCGCCATGAGCGGGCTGGGCGATCTGGAGCGGCTGATCGGCCGCATCACTTATGGCACCGCCGGCGGGCGGGATCTGGCGGCATTGCGGGCGGCCATTGAAAAACTGCCCGCCATCGCCGGTCAGCTCTCCGGCTTTGCCGACCGGCAGCTCAGCGAGCTTGCCGGTCGGCTGGACCTTTTGCAGGATGTGGGGGAGCTGATCCGCTCCGCCATCTGCGACGAGCCGCCGTTCTCCGTCCGGGAGGGCGGCTTCATCCGCGGCGGCTACGACGCGGAGGTGGACCGCCTGCGGGACATCATGAGCGGCGGCAAGGGCGTTCTGGCTGAGATGGAGGCCCGGGAGCGGGAAAAGACCGGCATCCCCAAGCTGAAGATCGGCTACAACAAGGTGTTCGGCTATTACATCGAGGTGGCCCGTGCCATGACAGACAAGGTCCCGGAGACCTATATCCGCAAGCAGACCACTGCCAACGCCGAGCGCTACATCACGCAGGAGCTCAAGGAGCTGGAGCACGAGATCCTCACCGCGTCCGAGCGGGTGACGGCGCTGGAATACCAGCTTTTCACCAAGCTGCGGGAGCAGATCGTGGCGCAGGCCCCCCGCATCCAGCGGACGGCCTCCGCCGTGGCGGAGCTGGACGCGCTGGGGTCCCTTGCGGCGGTGGCCGTGCGGGACAATTTCTGCCGCCCGGAGGTGGACGAGTCCGGCGTGATCGAGATCACCGGCGGACGCCACCCGGTGGTGGAGCGGATGCTCAAGGACAGCCTGTTTGTCCCCAACGACACGTTCATGGGCGAAAAGGAGCAGCGGGTGGCCATCATCACCGGCCCCAACATGGCGGGCAAGTCCACCTATATGCGTCAGGTGGCGCTGATCGTGCTGCTGGCGCAGATCGGGTCCTTCGTCCCGGCCAGCGCGGCCCACATCGGCGTGGTGGACCGGATCTTCACCCGCATCGGCGCCAGCGACGATCTGGCCGCGGGCCAGTCCACCTTCATGGTGGAGATGACCGAGGTGGCGGACATTCTGCGCCACGCCACGAAAAAGAGCCTTTTGATCCTCGACGAGATCGGCCGGGGCACCTCCACCTTCGACGGGATGAGCATCGCCCGGGCGGTGGTGGAATACTGCGCGGACCCGAAAAAGCTGGGGGCCAAGACGCTCTTCGCCACCCACTATCACGAGCTGACCGAGCTGGAGGACACCCTCCCCGGCACGGTGAATTACAACATCGCCGTCAAGACCCGGGGCGAGGACATCATCTTCCTGCGCAAGATCGTCCCCGGCGGGGCCGACCGGAGCTACGGCATCGAGGTGGCCAAGCTGGCGGGCCTGCCGGAAAAGGTGGTGGCCCGGGCGCGGACGGTCCTTGAGGAGCTGGAGCGGGAAAACGGCGTGCAGTACGTCAAGCCCAGAGCGGAGCGGGAGCAGGTGTCGCTGGACGCTGTGCAGGAGGGCGAGGTGCTGGACGCGCTGCGCCGCTGCCAGCCGGATACGCTCACGCCCATCGAGGCCATGAGCCTGCTCTACGAGCTCAAGCAGAAGTTGAGCTGACCCGGGCGGAGAAAGGGAGTCTTTCATGGCAAAACACAGATCGGGCGAATATCTTTCCCGGGGCGAGCTGGCGGGCGGGACCGTGTTTTTCATCCTGTATCTGCTGGTGCTGCCCCTTGCGGCGGACCCGCTGTTCCGGCTGGCGGAGCTTTTGCTGGACGTGAACATCGGCAGCGGGCTTCAGACCACGATCTATTATTACCTCATCTTCGCCGTGACGGCGGTGATCTTCCACGGGCTGCTGGCCCGGACCAGCCGGAAGCTGGCGGACAATCTGGGTCTTGCCCTCAAGACGCTGGCGGCGGGGCTGATCGCCATGTACGGGCTCAACGAGCTGATGTACCGCCTGACCCGCGCGCTGGTGGGGAACCAGACGAATCTCAACGATCTGTCCGTCAGCGCCCGCATCCACGCCGCGCCCCATACCACGCTGCTGATCGTGATCTTCCTCGCCCCCTTTGTGGAGGAGGTGCTGTTCCGCGGACTGATCTTCGGCGGCCTGCGGGAGCGCAGCCGTCTGACGGCGTATCTTGTGAGCTGCCTGCTGTTCGCCTTCCTCCATGTGTGGCAGTATTCGCTGGGCAGCGGGGACATCCGGTATTTCTGGCTGATGCTCCAGTACTTCGCGCCGGGCGCGGTGCTGGCGTGGGCCTTTGAGCATTCGGGAACGCTCTGGACCTCCATCGCCCTGCACGCGGCGGTGAACGCCCTGAGCGTTCTGGCGCTGCGGTTTTGACCCGGACGGTTTAGAAAGGCGGTCAATATGACTTTTCCCCATATTCAGCAGCTGGACGCCCATGTGGCGGACCTGATCTCCGCCGGAGAGGTGGTGGAGCGGCCCGCCAGCGTGGTCAAGGAGCTGGTGGAAAACGCGCTGGACGCGGGCGCGTCCGCCGTGTCGGTGGAGCTGCGCAACGGCGGGATGCGCCTGATCCGCGTGACGGACAACGGCTGCGGCATCGCGCCGGAGGAGCTGCCCACCGCGTTCCTGCGCCACGCCACCAGCAAGCTTCGCTGTGCGGAGGATCTGGCCCGGATCGGCACGCTGGGCTTCCGCGGCGAGGCGCTGGCGGCCATCTCCGCCGTCAGCCGGGTGGAGATCACCACCTGCCGGGCCGGCGGATCCGGCGCGGTTCTGCGGCTGGAGGGCGGCGTTCCCGGCGCGGTGGAGCCCGTCGGCGCGCCGCAGGGCACGGACATCTGCGTGCGCGACCTGTTTTACAACACGCCCGCCCGGCTGAAATTCATGAAAAAGGACAGCGCGGAGACCGCGGCGGTGAACGGCCTGATGCAGCATCTGGCCCTCAGCCGCCCGGACGTCTCGTTCCGCTTCATCAAGGACGGGACCGAGGCGCTCCACACCCCCGGAGACGGGAAGCTGGACTCCGCGGTGTACGCCGCGCTGGGCCGGGACTTCGCCCGGACGCTCACGCCCGTGGAGGGCCGGGGCGGCGAGGTGCGCGTCAGCGGCTTTGTGACAAAGCCGCTGTGCGGCCGCGGCTCCCGGGGGATGCAGACCTTTTTCGTCAACGGGCGGTTCATCAAGTCCCAGCTTCTCACCGCCGCACTGGAGGAGGGCTATCGCAACCAGCTCATGAAGGGCCGGTTCCCCGGCTGCGTGCTGCTGCTGGAGGTGCCGGTGACGGCGGTGGACGTGAACGTGCATCCCGCCAAGACCACCGTGAAATTCGCCCGGGAACGGGAGGTGTTCGACGCGGTGTATCACACCGTGATGGACAGCCTTGCCGCCGACGCGGCGCCCCGGCCGGAGCCTGCCCGCCCCGCCGGGACGGCCCCCGCCCCCCGGCAGGATTTTTACCAGACCATGGACGCCGGGACGTTCCGCCGGAAGCTGGCGGCGGAGAACGCGGGGAACGGGCGGGCCGTCCGTCCGGCCGCGCCGCAGCCGTCCGCTCCGGCGTGGAAACCTATGGAGCGCGCGCCTGCGGGCTGGAACACGGAGCGCGCCGCGTCCGCCCGGGTGGCGGACAGCGGCTCCACGGGCTTTGACTACGCGCCGTCCCGCACGGTGAGCGTCCCCACGCGAGGGACCCGGGGGCCGGAGACGGTCCGTGACGCGGCTCCCCGGATCGAGAGAGAAGCGGAGCGCCCGCAAGCGGGCTCCCAGCCCTCCGGGCCGGAGATACCGGCCGTTCCCGCACCGCCGGACAAGCCCTTCACCCCCGCCATCCCCATGGAGCAGGCAGCGCTGGTGCTGCCGGAGGAGCGGCTGACGGAGACGGGCCGGGCCGCCCCGTGGCGCATCGCGGGAGAGGTCTTGAAAACGTACATCGTCTGCGAGGACGAGGAACAGAACGTCTGGCTCATCGACAAGCACGCCGCCCACGAGCGGGTGAATTTTGACCGGCTGATGGCGGCGGACCAGCCGCCCATGCGCCAGACGCTGCTGCGCCCCGCGGCGGCGGAGCTGGCGCGGGAGGACTGCGCCCTGCTGCTGGAAAACAGCGTGCTGCTGGAGTCCCTCGGCTTTTCCTGCGAGGACTTCGGAGACGGGGCGCTGCTGGTGCGGGAGGTCCCGGCGGATCTGGACGCGGAGGATATCTCCGCCACGCTGGAGGAGCTGGCCGACGCGCTGCGCACGGGCCGCAGCCCCACGGAAAAGCGCCAGAACCTGCTCCACACCATCGCCTGCAAGTCCGCCATCAAGGCGGGCTGGGACAGCGGCGAGCAGGAGCTGCGGGCGCTGGTGGACAAGGTGCAGTCCGGCGAGGTGCGCTACTGTCCCCACGGGCGGCCCGTCAAGGTAAAGCTGAGCAAATACGAGCTGGAGAAAATGTTCAAGCGGGCGTGAGCGCGCCCGGTGAGAGGAGGCGGAGACGATGGACAGGCGCGTGATCTGCGTGGTGGGGCCCACGGCCTGCGGCAAGACCCGGCTGGGCGTTCTGCTGGCGCAGCGGTACGGCGGCGAGGTGGTCTCCTGCGACTCCATGCAGATCTACCGGGGCATGACCATCGGCACCGCCGCCGCCGTGCCGGAGGAGATGGAGGGCGTTCCCCATCACATGATCGGCGTGGCCGACCCGGCGGAGAGCTGGTCCGCCGCCCGCTTCGTGCAGGCGGCCGCGCCGGTGGTGGAGGACATTCTGGCCCGTGGAAAGCGGCCCGTTCTGGTGGGCGGCACCGGGCTGTGGCTGGACGCGCTGCTGCGGGGCCATGACTTCGCCCCCGGCGCGGCGGGCGGCGCGGTCCGGGCGGAGCTGGAGGAGGAGCTGGCAAGGAGCGGCATCGCCCCGCTGCTGGAGGAGCTGGGCCGGGTGGACCCGGAGTCCGCGCGGCGGCTCCATCCCGCCGATGAAAAGCGCATCCTCCGGGCGCTGGAGGTCTACCGCCAGACCGGGCAGACCATCTCCGCCCACAACGCGGCGGAGCGAGCGCTGCCGCCCCGGTTCGGCTCGGTGAAGCTGGGGCTGCGCTTCGCGGACCGGGAGGACATGAAGGCCCTGATCGACCGCCGGGTGGACGCCATGGCGGCGGCGGGGCTGCTGGACGAGGTCCGGGCGCTGCTGGAGCGGGACCCGCCTCCCGGGGCCACGGCCCTTCAGGCCATCGGCTATAAGGAGCTGGCCGGCGTTCTGACGGGGGAAAAGACCCTGCCGCAGGCGCTGGAGGAGGTGAAGCTCCGCTCCCGGCAGTACGCCAAGCGGCAGCTCACCTGGCTGCGCCGCGATCCGGCCGTCCACTGGATCGAATGGGAAAAAAACCGGGATTTTGCCCGTGCCATGCAAATTTCGACTGAAATCCTCTCCGCCGAGGGCTTATCCTAAGTCCAAAGCGGACGGAGAACATCTGTGTCCGCCGAAAAAAGAAAAGGAGCGGATACTTATGCAGGGCAAAACGAATTTACAGGAGCTGTTTCTCACCAGAGCGCGGCGGGACCGGGTGCCGTCCACGCTGTTTTTGATGAACGGATTCCAGATGCGGGGCGTCATCACCGGATTTGACGCGTTCGTGGTCGTTCTGGATTCGGACGGGAAGCAGCAGGTCATTTACAAGCATGCGATCTCCACCATCGTACCCATGCGGAGCGTGGACCTGAGCGAGGAATGAGCGTTCGGGGTCCGATCCGGCGGCGCGGCGGCCCGGAGAAGCGGAGGAGACCCCAGATGAAAGAAAAGAACACCCCGAAAATCGCCTCGGTCCCCGGCGGGGAGGGCGGCGCCCCTCCCGCCGGGAAGCGCGGCTCGCCGGGCATCCGGCTGCTCACGGCGCTGATCTTTCTGGCTGTGGCCGGATATTTCGGCATCCAGATCTACAGCGCCCTGGCAGACCCCATGATCTGCGCGGTGGCGTACCGCTATCAGACGGAGGACACGCTGTCCGTCACCGGCTTCGTGGTGCGGGACGAGGAGACGCTGGGCGACTCCGGCGGCGGACTGCTGCGCCTGACCCGCTCGGAGGGCGAGCGGGTCAGCGCGGGCGGGACCGTGGCCCAGATCTACGCCGATCAGGCCTCGCTGGACCGCCAGACGGAGATCGACCGGCTGCGCACCCAGCTGGACCAGCTCAATTACGCGGCGGAGGCCGCCTCCGCCGGGGGCGCGGCGCTCCAGTTGGACGGGCTGATCTCGGAGGCGCTGCTCTCCGTGCGCCGCAGCGTGGCCGCGGACCGGCTGGATACCGCGGCGGACGCCGCCGCGGAGCTGGAGGCGCTGACGCTGCGCCGGGAGTATACCTACACCGACGCGGCGGAGCTGAAGGCGCAGGCGGAGGAGCTGAAGTCTCAGCTCAGCGCGCTCACCGCCCAGTCCGCCGGGCGGTCCCGCACCGTGGCCGCGCCCCGGTCGGGGCTGTACTCCGCCGTGGCGGACGGCTATGAATCCGTGCTGACTCCGGACATGCTGGACACGCTCACGCCCTCCGCCCTCGCCGCCGTCCGGCCCGCGGAGGGAGCCGGGGATCTGGGCAAGCTGGTGCTGGGCGACGCGTGGTACTTCGCCGCCAGTCTGTCCGCCGCGGACGCGGAGCGGCTGAGCGTCGGCTCCGCCCAGACGCTGCGCTTCGCCAAGGGTGTGGACCGGGACCTGCGGGTGACGGTCCAGTCCGTCAGTGCGGCGGAAAACGGCCGGTGCGTGGCGGTGTTCCGCGGCACGGCCTATCTCGCCCAGCTCACGCTGCTGCGGGCGCAGACGGCGGACGTGGTGTTTTCCGCTATCTCCGGCATCCGGGTGCCGCAGCAGGCCATCCGGGTGGACGAGTCCGGCGCGCCGGGTGTTTACTGCGTCGTGGGCGCGGAGGCGCGGTTCAAGCCGGTCCGGCTCCTCTGGTCCTCGGACGACGGCTACGCGCTGGTGGAGGCGGAGGGCACGGGCGCGGCCATCCTCCGCCCCGGAGATCAGGTGATCCTGTCCGCAGGAGGACTGACGGACGGCGCGGTGGTCAGCTACGCCGGATAGAGAGAAAGGAAGGTTTGTTGATGTCGATCGCAGAAAACATTCAGGCCGTTCGGGCGCAGATCGCCGAGGCGGCCCGGGCCGCGGGCCGGGACCCCGCCGGGATCACGCTGGTGGGTGCCAGCAAGATGAACGATGCCGCCGCCTGCCGCGAGGCCATTGCCGCCGGGATCGACGCGCTGGGCGAGAACCGGGTGCAGGAGATGACGGAAAAGCTGGCGGAAAACGCCTATGACGGCGCGCCGCTCCACTTCATCGGCCATCTTCAGCGGAACAAGGTCCGCCAGGTGGTTGGCAAGGTGGCGCTGATCCAGTCCGTGGGGTCCGACCCGCTGCTCGACGAGATCGAAAAGCAGGCGGAGAAGCTGGGACTGGTGCAGGACATCCTGCTGGAGGTCAACGTGGGCGGGGAGGAGGCCAAGAGCGGCTTCGCCCCGGAGGCGGTGTTCGCCGCGGCCCAGCGGGCGAAAACGCTGGAGCACGTCCGCCTGCGCGGGCTGATGACCGTTCCCCCCATTGAGACGGAGCCGGGCCAGAATCTTGCAAATTTTGAAAAAGTACACGGCCTTTATGTTGACATAAACCAAAAACTGTATGATAATATGCTCGATATACTGTCGATGGGGATGAGCGGCGATTTTGCAGATGCCATCCGCGCCGGCGCGACCATGGTCCGCGTGGGAACGGCCATTTTCGGCCGCCGCGCGTACCCCGCCGCAGAACAGGAGGGAACCGTATGAGCCTTTTGGACGAACTGAAAAAGTGGACCCATCCCTATGAGGATGAGGACGAGGAATACGACGATTTTGAGGAGACGCCCCGCAAGGAGAGCGCCTTTGACGACCGCCGCTCCGCCCGGAGCGAGGAGCGCCACAACAAGGTGGTGAACATCCATGCCACGACCCAGCTCAAGGTCGTTCTGGTGAAGCCGGAGCGGTTTGAAAACGCGTCGGAGATCGCCGACCACCTGAAGGACAAGCGGACCGTGGTGCTGAATCTGGAGTCCACCAACAAGGACGTGGCCCGACGGCTGATCGACTTTCTCTCCGGTGTGGCCTATGCCGGGGAGGGCAAGATCAAAAAGGTCGCGGCCAATACGTACATCATCACGCCCTATCACGTGGACATCGAGGGCGACCTGATCGACGAGCTGGAGAACAACGGCCTCTATTTCTGAGAGCGGAAAAAATCTTGAATGCTGCGTCCCCTCGCGGACGCGGAGGGGGTAATTGCATTGCTGACACCGCAGGAGGTCTCCGGCCATGCGTTTACAAAGGCCGTCATGGGCGGCTATAACATGGCCATGGTGGACGAGTTTCTGGATGAGCTGACCGACGATTACACGGCGCTTTACAAGGAAAACGCGGCCCTGAAGGCGAAGATGAAGGTCCTTGTGGAGAAGGTGGAGGATTACCGCGCCACCGAGGATTCCATGCGGGCCACGCTGCTCACCGCCCAGAAGATGGCGGATTCCATCGTCCGGGAGGCGGAGGCGAAGCGGGACCAGCTCCTGCGCGACGCGCAGACGCAGGCTCAGGACAAGCTGAACGCGCTGCGCCGGGAGGCGGAGGAGGCGCAGGAGCGCATCCGCACGGGCCAGCGGGAGCTGGCCGCCTTTACCGAGCAGGTAAAGTCTGTGTGCGAAAAGGAGCTGAAGTTCCTTGAGGAGCTGCCGCAGGCCCCCGTCACCGTGACGGCGGAGCCGGCGGTCCCAGCCAAGGAGATCGAGGAGAAGATCCTGGACACCTTCCGGCAGGACGCGCCTGCGGCGGAGGCGTTCGCGCCCCAGAGCGAGGAGCCGGCGGCGCAGGAGGAGCAGCCGCCCGCCGCGCCCCAGAGCGCGCCGGAGCGGAGCGCGCCGCCCTACGCCGACCCGTTTGTTCCCGCGGCGGAGGAGCCGACCCGCAAGATCGAGCTGGACGAGCTGAAGTTCGGCCGCAACTACAACCGGCCCGAGTAAGGGCCTTTCCGCGTCCGCGGGGCGCGGGGAGAGGAGCTTTTTATGAGCCGGAGCCAGCGGCCCATCGTGGCCTTTCTCTACGATTTTGACAAGACCCTCTGCACCACGGACATGGAGGACTACGCGTTCATCCCCAGCCTTGGCATGACCCCGGCGGAGTTCTGGCCGGAGGCCAACGGCTTTGGCCGGGAGAACCGGATGGACGGCATCCTCGCGTATATGTACACCATGATCCGGGAGTCGGAGAAGCGGGGCCTGCCCTTTACCCGTGCTGATCTGGTGGAAAAGGGGCGGGAGATCGTGCTTTTCCCCGGCGTGCAGGACTGGTTCGGCCGGATCAACGCCTTCGGCGAGACGCAGGGCGTGCAGGTGGAGCATTACGTCATCTCCTCCGGCCTGCGGGAGATCATCGAGGGCAGCGCCATCAGCGGCGCGTTCAAGGAGATCTACGCCAGCGAGTTTTACTATGACGCCGCGGGCCGGCCCGTGTGGCCCAAGCTGACGGTCAACTTCACGGCCAAGACCCAGTTCGTCTACCGGATCAACAAGGGCGTTCTGGACGTGTCCAACGACCGGGACCTGAACGCCTCCATGCCGGACGACAGCAAGCGCGTGCCGTTCACCAACATGATCTACATCGGGGACGGGCTTTCCGACGTGCCCTGCATGAAGATGATGCGGGCTTACGGCGGGCAGGCCATCGCCGTGTATCAGGAGAGCAACCGCTCCGGCGTGGAGGATCTGCTGGCCAAGGGCCGGGTGGACTTCATCTTCCCGGCAGACTATTCCGAGGGGACCGAGCTGGACCGGACGGCCAAGAACATCCTGCGCCGCATGGCCATCTCCGACGCGCTGGCCGAGGAGAATCAGGAGCAGCTCCGCGCCATCGGCCGGGACGAGCTTCCCGATCAGGCCCGCCTGTTCTGACGGCCAAATTTCTGGAAACGTCTTTACACACCGTATAGTTTCTGATAAACTATACGGTGTGTATTTTTGCGGAGAAAAGGGGAGAACGACATGGCACATTCGGAATTTTCAAGAACGCTGTCCCTCCTGCGGCAGGAGCGGGGCGTCTCCCAGCGGACGGCGGCGGGCGATCTGGGCATTTCGCAGGCGCTTTTGAGCCACTATGAAAACGGCATCCGGGAGCCGGGGCTGGCGTTCGTGGTGCGGGCGTGCGAATACTACCACGTCTCGGCGGACTTTCTGCTGGGCCGCACGCTGGCCCGGGAGGGCGGCGCGCTGACCGACGACGATCTGGTGAACATGGCCGATCAGGGCAACATCCTGCGGGGCAGCGTGCTGGCCACGCTCCAGTCCAAGCTGATCTCCGGCGCGGTGGGCGTCCTGTTCGACCTTTTGGGAAAGCTGAACGACAAGACCGTGGTGAACGAGGCGGCCCGGATGCTCAGCGGCGCGGTATACGCCCTGTTCCGGCGGCTGCACCGCGCCGCCGGCGGGAACGAGGCCATGTTCGCCGCTCCGGCGGAGCTGACGGCCATGGGCCTGCCGGACGCGGAGATGAAGCTGGCGGAGGCACGGTACGCCCGGGCGCTGGACGCGCTCTGCAAGCAGGGCGCGGCGTTTCCGGAGGTGGGCGGCGAGGCTCTCAGCCGCAGCTATCCCGGCAGCGGCCAGTGCATCGCGCAGGTGCTCCACAGCGCGGACGCCAAAACGGCCGCGCTGGCCCGGGAGTAAGACATGGCGTTCCAGTCCTTTTCCTATCTGGCGCTGCTGGCGGGGGCGGCGGCGGTCTGCCCGGCGCTGGCGCGGCGGAGCGGGAGGGCGGCCCGGTGGACGCTGCTGGCGTTCTGCGTCCTCTTTTATCTGGGCAGCGGGGCGCGGGGGCTTTTTGTGCTGGCGGCGGGCCTGTGCGTCACGGCGGCGGCGCTGCGCGCCCTGCGGGCCGGACGGCGGCGGGCCGCGGCGTGGGCCGGGGCGTATCACATCGCGGTGCTGCTGGCCTTCAAGTACACGGGCTTTCTGACCGGCGGGGCCGTCTCCGTGGGCTGGTCGCCGCTGGGACTGAGCTTTTTCACCTTTCAGCAGCTCTGGCTTTTGAAGGAGTCCGCCTCCGGCGCGTTTTCGCCGCCGGGACCTCTGACGGCCGATGCGCTGGCGCTGCACGGGCTGTTTTTCCCCACGGTCTCCTCCGGGCCGATCCTGCGGCCGGACGCCTTTTTCCCGCAGGCGGCGGACGGGCATTTCCTGCGCCCCGACTGGACGGACCGGGCGCAGGGGCTGTACGCCCTGTGCTTCGGCATGGCGAAAAAGGTGCTGCTGGCGGACCCGCTGGGCGCGGTGGTGAACAGCGGCTACGCCCGGGCGGGAGAGCTGACCGCCCCGGCGGCGTGGCTGGTGATCCTGGGGTACACACTCCAGCTCTATTTTGACTTTTCCGGCTACTGCGACATTGCCGCGGGCAGCGCCCGGCTGTTGGGCGTGCGCCTGCCGGTGAACTTCGACTCGCCCTACCGCAGCCTGTCGCTGGGGGAGTTCTGGAAGCGGTGGCACATGACGCTGACCGCGTTTCTGCGGGAGTGCGTCTACTTTCCACTGGGCGGCAGCCGGGGCGGCACGGCCCGGACCTGCCGCAACATTCTGCTGGTGTACCTCATCAGCGGACTGTGGCACGGCGCGGGCTGGACCTTTCTGGTCTGGGGCGCGCTGCACGGGCTGGGTCAGGTGATCGAGCGGCTCTGGGGCCGGGGGCGGGACCGTTTGCCGCGCTGGGCGCAGTGGGCGCTGACGTTCGGCTTCGTAAATCTGGCGTGGGTGTTTTTCCGTGCGCCGGACCTTGATACGGCCGGGACCGTGCTGCGTCAGGCGCTGCTGGGCGGCTGGGGCCTGCCCGCGTGGCTGGCGGCGGACCTGCTCCCCTCGGAGGCGCAGGCGCTCCGGGTGCTGGGCCTTGGCGGCCGGGCGGGGACGGCGCTGCTGGCGGCGGTGTTCACGGCGGGGCTGGCCGCCGCCCTCAAGCCGGGCAACACCCTGCGCCGGGCGGAGACGCTGCGGCCCACGGCGGGGCGGTGCGCGCTGTGCTGCCTGCTGCTGTGCTGGGCGGCGCTGTCGTTTTCCGGCGTGACCACATTCATCTATGCGAATTTCTGAGGAGGACGCTTTGAAGCAGTCGTACAGGCGGTGGTCCGCGGGACTTCTGGCGGGCTTTCTGGCGGTCCTGACGCTCAGCGCCGGGACGGTCTGGGCCGTGGACCCCTTTTTTCACTATCACGACCCGGACCCGGAGGGCGAGGTCTGGTTTGACGAGCGGTATCAGAACGCGGGGCTCCTGCGCAGCCAGCAGTATGAAACGGTGCTGATGGGGACTTCTCTGGCGGAGAACTACCGCCCCTTCTGGTTCGACGTATTTTACAAAACTTCGACCGTAAAAGCGGCGTTTCCCAACGGAGGGTTCCACGAGTTTTCGCAGGCGCTGGATTACGCCTTTGAAAGGCAGGACGTGAAGCGGGTCATTTTCGGGCTGGACCCCAACATTCTGGCCCGGCCCGCGGCGCAGGCACCGGATCAGCTCCCGGCGTATCTCTACGACGACGACCCGTGGAACGACGGGGCGTACCTGTTCAGCAAGGACGTGCTGCTGCGGGCAGGGTACGCGCTGGCGGAGAAGGAGCGGGGCCGGACCTGCCCGCTTCAGGACGCGTTCATGTGGGACGGGACGGAGAGTTTCAGCCGGGAGGACGCTCTCGCCGGCTACGATCGGCCGGACCCGGCGGCCCAGCCGCTGCCGGAGGACGCGTTTTCCGCCGCCTGCGCGGAAAATCTGGCGGTGGTGACCGGCTGGCTGGAATCGCATCCGGACACTCAGTTTGTTTTCTACCTCGCGCCGTACAGCATCCTCTACTGGGATAAAATGCAGCGGCTGGGGGAGACGGACGCCATGTTCGCCCTGCTGCGCCGGACGGCGGAGACGCTGCTGCCCTATGAAAACGCGGAGCTGCACTGCTTTCTGGACGACATGGACGTGATTCTGGATCTGGGCAACTACGCAGATCACATCCATGCGGCGGGACGGGTGACCTACGCGATGGCGGAGGCGCTGCCCGGCGGAGCGTACCGCTTGACGCCGGAGAATGCGCGCCAAAGACTGGACGCGCTTCATGAATTTGTGGTAAACTATGACTACGAGCCGCTGTTTCAGCCCTGAAACGGGCGCATTGGAATACAGACCGCCGGAAACACCGGCGTTTTTGCGCCCCGCCGCGCCCGGACCGGGACGGCGCGGAGCGCAGGAGGAGGAGCTATGACCGATCAGACCCATATCCGTAATTTCTCCATCATCGCCCACATTGACCACGGCAAGTCCACGCTGGCCGACCGGCTTCTGGAAAAGTGCGAGGCCGTTTCCGCCCGCGAGATGGAAAGTCAGCTTCTGGACAACATGGATCTGGAGCGGGAGCGGGGCATCACCATCAAGGCCCGCGCCGTCCGGCTGAACTACAAGGCGCAGGACGGCCAGACCTATGAGCTGAACCTGATCGACACGCCGGGCCATGTGGACTTCAACTACGAGGTGTCCCGTTCCCTCGCCGCGTGCGAGGGGGCGGTGCTGGTGGTGGATGCCACACAGGGCGTGGAGGCCCAGACGCTGGCCAACACGTATCTGGCCATGGAGCACGATCTGGAGATCCTGCCCGTGTTCAACAAGATCGACCTGCCCGCCGCCGACCCGAAGAAGGCGAAGCAGGAGGTGGAGGACATCATCGGCCTGCCCGCCATGGACGCGCCGGAGATCTCCGCTAAAATGGGCATCAATATCGAGGCGGTGCTGGAGGACGTGGTGAAAAACGTTCCGCCGCCCAAGGGCGACCGGACCGCGCCGCTCAAGGCGCTGGTATTTGACAGCCAGTACGACGCGTACCGCGGCGTGGTGGTCTATATGCGGCTGGTGGACGGCGTGATCCGCCCCGGGATGCAGATCCGGATGATGGCCACCGGCGCGGAGTACGGCGTGGTGGAGTGCGGCCATCTGCTGCCGCTGGGACTGGAGCCGTGCGACGCGCTGGAGGCCGGCGAGGTGGGCTACTTTACCGCCAGCATCAAAAACGTGCAGGACACCCGGGTGGGCGACACCGTGACCGGCGCGGAAAACCCGGCGGCGGAGCCGCTGCCCGGCTACCGGCCCGCGCAGGCCATGGTCTACTGCGGCATCTACACGGAGGACGGCTCCAAGTATCCCGACCTGCGGGACGCGCTGGAGAAGCTGCGGCTCAACGACGCGTCGCTCTCCTTTGAACCGGAATCCTCCGCCGCGCTGGGCTTCGGCTTCCGCTGCGGCTTTTTGGGGATGCTGCACATGGAGGTGGTGCAGGAGCGGCTGGAGCGGGAATTTGACCTCGACCTCGTGACCACGCTCCCCTCCGTCATTTACCACGTCTACAAGACCGACGGGACGGAGGTTGTGGTGGACAACCCCCACAACTATCCAGACCCGGCCTCCATCGAGCACGCGGAGGAGCCTTACGTCAAGGTCTCCATCATCTCGCCCAACGAATACGTGGGCAACATCATGCCCATGTGCCAGAACCGCCGGGGCGAGTTCAAGGATATGCAGTATCTGGACACGAATCTGGTGGAGCTGCACTATCAGATGCCCCTCAACGAGATCATCTACGACTTTTTTGACACGCTCAAGGCCAACACCAAGGGTTACGCCTCGCTGGATTATGAGCTGTCCGACTACCGCCCCAGCGAGCTGGTGAAGGTGGATCTGCTGCTCAACGGCGATCAGGTGGACGCGCTGAGCTTCATCGCCCACAAGGACAAGGCGTATCCCCGGGCACGCCGCCTGTGCGAAAAGCTGAAAGAGAACATCCCCCGCCAGCTTTTCGAGATCCCCATTCAGGCCGCCATCGGCGGGCGGGTCATCGCCCGCGAGACCGTCAAGGCCATGCGCAAGGACGTTCTGGCCAAGTGCTACGGCGGCGACGTGACCCGCAAGAAGAAGCTGCTGGAAAAGCAGAAGGAGGGCAAGAAGAAAATGCGCTCCCTGGGGACGGTGCAGGTCCCCACGGAGGCGTTCCTCGCCGTCCTCAAGCTGGACGAGGACGACTGACCCACGCCACGGCCCGCCCCGGATCATCCGGGGCGGGCTTTTCGCGCGCCGGAGCCGATCCTTCGTTCCCTCCGGACAGACGGCAAAAAATGCAGAACACATGAATAAAATTCCGTCGCGTTCGGACGTAAAGCCGTGGAAAACCAGAAAGGAGAACTGGGAAAGCAAGGGAGTGCAAAAGCTGTATGATGAAAATGAACAAAAAGTAGTACCTTTTGCACAAAAATCCTATATACAAATTTATGGATATTTTGGGAGAAAATATTGACGAGAACGGGGGAAAAGCGGATAATGTTGAGTAAATGAGGCGCGGCCTGCCGCGGCAGAGCGGCGCGCGAAAGGAATGGTCAGGGACATGGAGAAAGCGTATCTGGTTTTGCAGGACGGACAGGTTTTCGAGGGCTTCCGGTTCGGCGCGGCGCGGGACGCTGTGGGTGAGCTGGTGTTCACAACCGGCATGTGCGGCTACATCGAGACGCTGACGGACCCCAGCTATTACGGGCAGATCGTATTGCAGACCTATCCCCTGATGGGAAATTACGGCGTGATCCCGGCGGATTTTGAGGGAAAGTGCTCCGTCCGGGGCTATGTGGTGCGGGAGTGGTGCGAGGCCCCGTCCAATTTCCGCTGCGAGATGACGCTGGACGAGTTCCTCCGGCAGCAGGACGTGCCGGGGCTGTACGGCGTGGACACCCGGGAGCTGACCCGCATCATCCGGGAACACGGCGTGATGAACGCGTCCATCTGCTCTCAGATCCCCGCGGACCTGACGCCGGTGCGGCAGTACGCCGTGACGGACGCGGTCCGCTCCGCCACCTGCACCCAAGCGTCCGTCCACCCGGCGGAGGGGGAGAAGAAATTCTCCGTGACGCTGCTGGATTACGGCGCCAAGCGCAACATCGTCCGGGAGCTGCAGAAGCGGGGCTGCGAGGTCACGGTCCTGCCCGCGTCCGCGACAGCGGAGGAGGTGCTGGCCGGGGACCCGGACGGCGTGATGCTCTCCAACGGTCCCGGCGACCCGGCGGAGGCGGTCTTTCAGATCGGCGAGATCCGCAAGCTGCTGGGGAAAAAGCCGGTGTTCGGCATCTGTCTCGGCCACCAGCTCACGGCGCTGGCGCTGGGCGGGACCACCTATAAGCTCAAATACGGCCACCGGGGCGTGAACCAGCCCGTCCGGGAGGCGGACGGGCCGCGGACGTACATCACCAGCCAGAACCATGGCTACGCCGTGGACTCCGACTCGCTCAAGCAGGGCAAAATCAGCTTCGTCAACGCCAACGACGGCACCTGTGAGGGCATCGACTATCCGGAGCTGAACGCGTTCACCGTCCAGTTCCACCCGGAGGCCTGCACCGGACCCAAGGACACGGGCTTCCTGTTCGATCGGTTTGTGGATATGATGAAAGGGGGCGCGCTGTAATGCCGCTGGATACGTCGATCAAAAAAGTGCTGGTCATCGGCTCCGGTCCCATCGTGATCGGTCAGGCCGCGGAATTTGACTACGCCGGGGCGCAGGCCTGCCGCGTTCTGAAGGAGGCGGGCGTGGAGGTCGTTCTGTGCAACTCCAACCCCGCCACCATCATGACCGATCAGGCCATGGCGGACGAGATCTATCTGGAGCCGCTGACGGCGGAGACCGTCAAGCGCATCATCCGCAAGGAGCGGCCGGACAGCATGCTGGCCTCTCTGGGCGGTCAGACGGGCCTGACCATCGCCATGCAGCTGGGAAAAGAGGGCTTTCTGGAGCGGGAGGGCGTCCGCCTGCTGGGCACCGACGCCGCCGCCATCTCCCGGGCGGAGGACCGGGAGCTTTTCAAGGAGGCCATGGAGGCCATCGGCCAGCCGGTGATCCCCTCCGACATCGCCACCACGGTGGACGAGGCGCTGGCGGTGGCGGAGCGCATCGGCGGCTATCCCGTGATCGTCCGTCCTGCGTTCACGCTGGGCGGCGCGGGCGGCGGCGCGGCCAACAGCCCGGAGGAGCTGAAGATCATCGCCGCCACGGGACTGGACGCGTCCCCCATCACGCAGATCCTGGTGGAGCGGGCCATCTTCGGCTGGAAGGAGATCGAGTTTGAGACTATGCGGGACGCGGCGGGCAACGTGATCGCCGTCTGCTCCATGGAAAATCTGGACCCCGTGGGCGTCCACACCGGCGACTCCATTGTGGCCGCGCCCACCCAGACCCTGTCCGATAAGGAGTATCAGATGCTGCGCAGCGCCTCGCTGAACATCATCTCCTCTCTGGGCATCGTGGGCGGGTGCAACTGCCAGCTCGCGCTGAATCCCAACAGCTTTGAGTACGCGGTCATTGAGGTGAACCCCCGCGTCTCCCGCTCCTCCGCGCTGGCCAGCAAGGCCACCGGCTATCCCATCGCCAAGATCACAGCCAAGATCGCCCTGGGCTACACCCTCGACGAGATCAAAAACGACATCACCGGAAAGACCTGCGCCTGCTTTGAGCCGGCGCTGGACTATGTGGTGGTGAAGATGCCCAAGTGGCCCTTTGACAAGTTCGCGGACGCCAGCCGCACGCTGGGCACCCAGATGAAGGCCACCGGCGAGGTCATGGCCATCGGCACCAGCTTTGAAATGGCGCTGATGAAGGCCGTCCGCGGCGCGGAGACGGGACTGGACACCCTGAACCGCAGGCCGGACGAGGGAGACGCCGCTCCTATCCGGGAGCGGCTGGCCCGGGTGGACGACCACCGGCTCTTCACCGTGTTCGAGGCCGTCAAGTCCGGCGTCTCTCTGGACGAGATCCACGCCGTGACGAAGATCGACAAGTGGTTCCTCGCCAAGCTGAAGAATCTGGCGGACTTTGAGGCCGCGCTGGCAAAGGACGGCCTGACGCAGCCCCTTTACGAGACGGGCAAGCGGTACGGCTATACCGACGGGGCGCTGCTGCGCCTGTCCGAAGCGGCGGCACTGCCGGAGCCAGCGAAAAAGGCCGTTTACAAGATGGTGGACACCTGCGCGGCGGAGTTCGACGCGGAGACGCCCTATTTTTACTCCACCTTTGACCGAGCCTGCGAGTCCCGCAGCTTCCCCCGCAGCGGAAAGCCCGTGGTCATGGTCCTCGGCTCCGGCCCCATCCGCATCGGGCAGGGCATCGAGTTCGACTACTCCTCCGTCCACTGCGTCTGGACGCTCAAGGAGCTGGGCTATGAGGTGGTCATTGTCAACAACAACCCGGAGACGGTCTCCACCGACTACGACACCGCCGACCGGCTGTACTTTGAGCCGCTGTGCCCCGAGGACGTGATGCACATCATCGACGTGGAGAAGCCGGTGGGCGTGGTGGTGGCCTTCGGCGGACAGACGGCCATCAAGCTGACCAAATTCCTGGACTCCCACGGAGTGCGCATCATGGGCACCAGCGCCGAGTCCATCGACATGGCGGAGGACCGGGAACGGTTCGACGAGCTGCTGGAGCGCTTTTCCATCAAGCGGCCCCAGGGCCGGGGCGTTCTGGGGCTGGACGAGGCCCTTGCCGCCGCCAACGAACTGGGCTATCCCGTGCTGCTGCGTCCCAGCTATGTTATCGGCGGGCAGAACATGGTCATCGCCCACAACGACGAGGAGGTCCGCCGGTATATGGACGTGATCCTCTCCGGCAAGATCGAGAACCCGGTGCTGGTGGACCAGTACTTACAGGGCCGGGAGCTGGAGGTGGACGTGATCTCCGACGGGACAGACGTGCTGATCCCCGGCGTCATGCAGCACATCGAGCGCACCGGCGTCCACTCCGGCGACTCCATTGCCGTCTACCCCCATTTCAACATCGGCGACAAGATGCTCAAGACCATTGTGGACTGCTCGGAAAAGCTGGCCCTGTCCCTCAAGACCCGGGGACTCATCAACATCCAGTACCTCATCTATCAGGGCGAGCTGTACGTCATTGAGGTCAACCCCCGGGCCAGCCGCACCGTTCCCTATATCTCCAAGGTCACCGGCGTTCCCATGGTGGATCTGGCCACCCGCGTCATGGTGGGCCAGCCCCTGCGCTCGCTGGGGTACGGCACGGGACTTTATAAGACCCCGCCCTATGTGGCGGTAAAGGTCCCCGTGTTCTCCTTTGAAAAGATCACCGATGCCAACGCTGCCCTCTCCCCGGAGATGAAGTCCACCGGCGAGGTGCTGGGCCTTGGCAAGAACCTGCAGGAGGCGCTGTTCAAGGGCCTTGTCTCCGCCGGATACAAGGTGGAAAAGCCGGAGCGGGGCGGCATCCTGATCTCCGTGAACCACAGGGACCAGCCGGAGGTGGTCCACATCGCCCGCAAGCTGGACGATATGGGCTACAAGCTCTACGGCACCGACGGCACCGCCCGGGAGATTGCCCGGCTGGGGACCGACGTGGAGATCGTGGGCAAGCTGGGGCAGGACAACCGGGTCTTTGAGATGCTGGAGGCGGGGAAGATCGACTTCGTGATCCTCACCGGCTCCACGGAGCCGGAGTACATCCGGGACTTCATCCGGCTGAACCACCGCTGCGTTCAGCTGGGCATCCCGTGCCTGACCAGTCTGGACACCGCTGCCGCGTTGGCGGACATCCTCGCCAGCCGCTATACCCAGCAGAACACGGAGCTGGTGGATATCTGCCACCTGCGGACAGAGCACCGCCGCCTGCCCTTCGCCAAGATGCAGACCTGCGGCAACGATTACATCTTCCTTGAGAATTTCGACGGGTCCATCACCTGCCCGGAGTCTTTGTGCGTCACCCTCTGCGACCGGCACAGCGGCGTCGGCGCGGACGGCATCATCCTGATGGAGCTGTCTGAGACGGCGGACGCGCGGATGCGGATGTTCAACTCCGACGGCTCCGAGGGCAGCATGGCCGGAAACGCCCTGCGCTGCATGGGCAAGTACCTGTACGACAAGGGCATCGTGAAGAAGGAGACGCTCTCCATTGAGACGGTCAGCGGTCTCAAGACCGTCCGGCTCTACACCATGAACGGAAAGGTCAGCTCCGCCTGCGTGTCCATGGGCCGCGCGTCTTTGGACGCGGCGGGCCTGCCCACCACGCTGAAGGAGCCGCGGCTGGTGGATTATCCGGCGCATATTGCCGGAAAGACGTGGAACATTACCTGCGTGGACATGGGAAATCCCCACTGCGTGGTGTTCTGTGAGCGGGTGGACGGCATGGACCTGCCGGAGGTCGGCCCCCAGTTTGAATACGCGGACATCTTCCCGGAGCGGATCAACACGGAGTTCATCCGGGTGGTCAACGCCAGCACCATCAAGATGCGGGTCTGGGAGCGGGGCAGCGGCGAAACGCTGGCCTGCGGCACCGGCGCCTGCGCCGCCGTGGTGGCGGCGGCGGCCAACGGCCTTGTGGAAAAGGGTCGGGACATCACGGTAAAGGCCGCCGGCGGCGACCTGACCGTGAACTACACGGACGAGGAGGTCACCCTGACCGGCGACGCGAAGCTGGTGTTTGAGGGGACCGTGGAATACTGAGAAAACGGAAAAACGGCGGGCGGGGCGGTTCGTCCCGCGCCCGTTTGGCGGGAAGGAAGCGGAGAGCATGGAGGGAATGGCGCAGCGGTCGGAGAGCTTCGGCGTGGCCGCGCTGCTGGCGCTGGCCGGGGGCGCGCTGGACGCATATACCTATCTGTGCCGCGGCGGCGTGTTCGCCAACGCGGAGACGGGCAACATCGTGCTTCTGGGCGTGTGCCTCGCCCGGGGAGAGTGGACCGCCGCGCTGCGGTATCTGGCGCCGGTGCTGGCGTTTGCCATGGGCGTTCTAGCGGCGGAGCGGATCAAGAGCCGCCGCCGGGACAAGGCGGGGCGGCTCCACTGGCGGCACGCGGCGCTGGGCGCGGAGATCGCGCTGCTGGTGCTGGCGTCCCTGATCCCGCTGGGTGAGCCGGATCCGCTGGTGAACGTGCTGGTGGCGTTTGTCTGCGCCCTTCAGGTGGAGACGTTCCGCAAGGTGCGGGGCAACGCCTTTGCCTCCACCATGTGCACCGGCAACCTGCGCAGCGGGACGGAGGCGCTGTATCAGGCGGCGGAGAACGGCGATCCCCGGGCGGCGGAAAAGAGCCGGTATTACTACGGCGTGATCCTGTTTTTCATCGCGGGTGCGGCGCTGAGCGGACTGCTGGCGGGGTATTTCCCGCAGCACGCCATCCTGCTGGCCGCCGGATTTCAGGCGGCGGCTTTCGCGCGGATGATCCGGCTGGACGAAAAAACGGCGTGAGGGCGAAGAATACGGTATTTTTCCTGTGACTTTCCGCGCGGAGTGTGATATACTGTATCCAGACAGGTCCGCCGCGCCGCCGGACCGGCGAAAAGGAGCTTTGCTCCGGCCGGGCAGGGGCGGAGATGAGGGAACCGACACATGAAAAAGGGGAGAGCAGCAATGAAGATCCAGGAATTCTGCAATATGAAGGAGTTTGAGGCGGTCATGAAGAACTGGGCGGAAGCCACAGGTCTTGCGTGTGTTGCGGTGGGACAGGACGGAGAGTACATATCAGACTGCTATAACTTCACGGATTTCTGCATCAAGTACACCCGCGGCACCGCAGAGGGACGCCGCCGGTGCGAGCAGTGTGACCGGGAGGGCAAGGGCGTTTACCACTGCCACGCGGGGTTGATCGACTTTGCCATGGATCTGACGGTGAACGGCCAGAAGCTGGGCCAGGTCATCGGCGGACAGGTGCTGCCGGAGGACCCGAACGAGGACAGCTTCCGTCGGGTGGCCCGGGAGATCGGCGTGGACCCGGACGAGTATGTGACGGCGCTGAGCAAAGTCAGCGTCCGGACGGAGAGCGCCATCAAGGCGTCTGCGGAGCTGCTGGGTCAGGTGCTGAACCACTTTGTCAATTCAGAGTATTACCAGTTCCGCACCAAGGGGACGATGGAGAGCCTGACCAAGGGCGTGGAGGAGACGGACGCGCTGGTGCAGGAGATCGTGGCCTGCACGGAGAGTCTGCAGAACAACCAGAAGCGCCAGAAGCTGGTGGCCATCAACGCCAGCATCGAGGCCGCCAGAGTGGGCGAGGCCGGAAAGGGCTTCTCCGTCGTGGCGGAGGAGGTCCGCAAGCTCTCGGACAGCAGCTCCGAGGCCAACCAGCGGATCGAGAAGATCGTCAGCCAGATCAAAACCACCGTCTCTCAGCTCCGGGTGGACGAGCACACCATCGCCGGCGTGCAGTGATCCTGCGGACGGCTGGGGCAAAAAAGATTCGGGCGCGCGGAAAGCATCGCTTTCCGCGCGCCTTTCTGCGCCGTCTTGCCTGCTTGGGTGAATATGTAAAAATTGTCCAACTGAAACGCCGCAGTCCGTCTGCTTGCTGAGAAAGCGGCGCGTCGGACGGACATTAGGAGACGGCCATGAGGGCCGCAAGAAGACTGCCATAAGGGGACTGCCGGGAGGGAACCGTCAGGAACTGGCCTGCCGGGAGCGGTCTGCCCGGAAAAGTCCGCCCGGAAAGGCCAACTCGGGAAAGCCAGCGGAAAAAACGGAACGGACAAAAAGCGCCCCCCGATCGAAGATCGGGGGGCGCTTTAAAATGCACTTGCGGAGAAATTACTTCCGGGGATTCTTGATCGCGGCCTGCGCGGCGGCAAGGCGGGCGATGGGCACACGGAAGGGAGAGCAGGAGACATAGTTCAGGCCGACACTGTGGCAGAACTCCACGGAGGTGGGGTCGCCGCCGTGCTCGCCGCAGATGCCCAGATGGATGTCGGGCCGGGTCTTGCGGCCCAGCTCCACGGCCATCTTCACCAGCTTGCCCACGCCGTTCTGGTCCAGATGCGCAAACGGATCGGACTCGTAGATCTTCTTCTCGTAGTAGGAGTTGAGGAACTTGCCGGCGTCGTCGCGGCTGAAGCCGAAGGTCATCTGGGTCAGGTCGTTGGTGCCGAAGGAGAAGAACTCGGCCTCCTTGGCGATCTCGTCAGCGGTCAGCGCCGCGCGGGGGATCTCGATCATGGTGCCGACCTCATACTTCATGTCGATGCCGGAGGCCTTGATGATCTTGTCGGCGGTGGCAACGACCACGTCACGGACGTACTTCAGCTCCTTGACCTCGCCGACCAGCGGGATCATGATGTTGGGGCTGATCTTGTAAACGCCCTTCTTGGTGACGGCGATGGCGGCGTTGATGACGGCGGTGGTCTGCATCTCGGCGATCTCAGGATAGGAGACGGCCAGACGGCAGCCGCGGTGGCCCATCATGGGGTTGAACTCATGCAGGCCGGAGATGACGTTCTTCAGCTTCTCCACGGTGATGCCCAGCTCACCGGCGATCTCCTGAATGTCGGCCTCCTTGGTGGGCAGGAACTCGTGCAGAGGGGGATCGAGGAAGCGGATGATAACGGGGCAGCCCTCCATGGCCTCGTAAATGCCCTCAAAGTCGCTCTGCTGATAGGGCAGCAGCTTATCCAGAGCCTTGCGGCGGTCGGCCTCGTTCTCGGCCACGATCATCTCACGCATGGCCTTGATGCGCTCGCCCTCAAAGAACATATGCTCGGTGCGGCACAGGCCGATGCCCTGCGCGCCGAACTTGCGGGCCTGCGCGGCGTCTCTCGGGGTGTCGGCGTTGGTATAGACCTCCAGCTGACGGTACTGATCGGCCCAGCCCATCAGGCGGCCGAAGTAGCCGGAGCCGACGTCGGCGGGAACGGTGGCGACCGCTTCACCGTAGATATTGCCGGTGGAGCCGTCCAGAGAGATCCAGTCGCCCTCCTTGTAGGTCTTGCCGCCCAGCTCGAACTGCTTCTTCTCATAGTTGACCACGATCTCGCCGCAGCCGGACACGCAGCAGGTGCCCATGCCGCGGGCGACCACGGCGGCGTGAGAGGTCATGCCGCCGCGAACGGTCAGGATGCCCTGCGCGACCTGCATGCCCTCGATGTCCTCGGGAGAGGTCTCCAGACGGACCAGAACCACCTTCTCACCGCGGTCGGCCCACTCCTTGGCGTCCTCGGCGGTAAAGACCACGCGGCCGCAGGCAGCGCCGGGGGAGGCGGCCAGACCCTTGCCGATCACCTCAGCCTTCTTCAGGGCCGCGGCGTCGAACTGGGGATGCAGCAGAGCGTCCAGCTGCTTGGGCTCCACGCGCAGGACGGCCTCCTGCTCGGTAATCATGCCCTCGTCCACCAGATCCACGGCCACCTTCAGGGCGGCGGCGGCGGTGCGCTTGCCGTTGCGGGTCTGGAGCATATAGAGCTTGCGGTCCTGAATGGTGAACTCCATGTCCTGCATATCGCGGTAGTGCTTTTCCAGACGGCCCGCGATCTCGGCGAACTGGGTGTAGACCTCGGGCATCTCCTCCTTCAGCTTGCTGATGGGGGAGGGAGTGCGCACGCCGGCCACAACGTCCTCGCCCTGGGCGTTGATGAGGTACTCGCCGAACAGGGCCTTCTCGCCGGTGGCGGGGTTGCGGGTGAACGCCACGCCAGTGCCGGAGTTGCTGCCGGTGTTGCCGAAGACCATGGTTTGGACGTTGACGGCGGTGCCCCAGTCATAGGGGATCTCGTTCATGCGGCGATAGACGTTGGCGCGGGGATTGTCCCAAGAGCGGAACACGGCCTTCACGGCCTCCATCAGCTGGACCTTGGGATCCTGCGGGAAGTCCTCGCCCTTTTCCTTCTTATAGAACTCCTTGAACAGGACGGACAGCTCCTTCATGTCCTCGGCGTCCAGCTCGATGTCCTGCTTCACGCCCTTCTTGGCCTTGACCTCGTCGATGATCTCCTCGAAGCGCTTCTTGGACAGCTCCATGACCACGTCGGAGAACATCTGGATGAAGCGGCGGTAGGAATCGTAAGCGAAGCGGGGGTTGCCGGTCTTCTTGGCAAAGCCCTCCACGGCCACGTCGTTCAGGCCCAGATTCAGGATGGTGTCCATCATGCCGGGCATGGAGGCCCGGGCGCCGGAGCGGACGGAGACCAGCAGGGGATCGCTGGGATCGCCGAACTTCTTGCCGTTCTCACCCTCCAGCCAGGTCATATACTCCGCGATCTCAGCCTGAATGTCGGCGTTGATCTGGCGGCCGTCGTTGTAATACTGGGTGCAGGCCTCGGTGGTGATGGTAAAGCCCTGAGGGACCGGCATGCCGGCCAGAGTCATCTCAGCAAGGTTCGCGCCCTTGCCGCCCAGCAGCTCGCGCATATCCTTGTTGCCCTCGGAAAACTTGTAGACATACTTTTTTGCCATGTACTTTAACTCCTCCGTCTTGATTTGCCTCGAGAAACAAAAAATGTTAAACGATTGCCTAAATGATTGAATACTAATATTATATAAGTATTTTTCCGGAAAGACAAGCCTGAATTAAAACGGAACAGGGCGGCGGGGTCAAAATTTCCACCGCTGATTTTGTATAGATTTTACAAAAATCCGGGGCGGATATTGTGAGCGGAGCCTCCGCGGCCCGGCCTGCCCGGTCAGCCGGTTGATTTGTTCACAAATCCGGCATACAATAAGACCGTTCGATCTGCATTATAAAAAGGAGGATACGGCAAAATGCCATTTCACGTTCGTTTTCATTCCGGCGGCGCCGCGGACACTCCCGGCGGGGACGGGACGCAGGCGTCCCGCCCGAAAAAGCCCCGCAAGGCCATCGGCAGCGCGTTTGCCCGCGTGCTTGTCAACCTGCTGGTCACGCTGATTTTCGGCGGGATATACTTCTACCTTAAGCTTCCTGCCCTCAATTTCCACAGCGAGGAATTTTACCTGTTCGTGTTTCTGCTGTGCGCGGTGTACTGCGTGTGCGCCGTGTTCACCTCCGGCTTTCAGGGCGAGGGGGCGGGCGGCTACTTCCGCTTTGTGAAAAAGCAGTGCGCCGTTCCCTTCTTTCTGGTGATCGCCATGATCGCCGTCGTGGCCGTCGGCTCGCTGGCGGGCTGGGTGGTCATCCGGGCCAAGAGCTACAGCGGGCTGCTGGATATCCAGACCGGCGACTTTGCGCAGGACGTGGACGAGATCTCCTATGACCAGATCCCCATGCTGGACGCGGACTCCGCCGTGCTGCTGGGCAACCGCAAGCTGGGCGAGCTGGCGGACATGGTGTCCCAGTTCGAGATTTTGGACACCTATACCCAGATCAACTACCGGGGCCGCCCCGTCCGGGTCACGTCGCTGGCCTACGGCGACCTTGTCAAGTGGTTTACCAACCGGGCCAACG
>CAKTMK010000020.1 GCA_934574045.1 uncultured Oscillibacter sp.
CACCAGCTTCTTCATGATGAAGGGGCGGAACAGCTCCACGGCCATCTCCTTGGGCACGCCGCACTGATAGATCTTCATTTCGGGGCCGACGACGATAACGCTTCGGCCGGAGTAGTCCACGCGCTTGCCCAGCAGGTTCTGGCGGAAGCGGCCCTGCTTGCCCTTGAGCAGGTCGCTCAGGGACTTGAGGGCGCGGTTGTTGGCGCCGGTGACGGCGCGTCCGCGGCGGCCGTTGTCGATCAGGGCGTCCACGGCCTCCTGCAGCATCCGCTTTTCATTGCGGACGATGATGTCCGGGGCGTTGAGCTGGATCAGGCGCTTGAGGCGGTTGTTGCGGTTGATGACCCGGCGGTACAGGTCGTTCAGGTCGGACGTGGCGAAGCGGCCGCCGTCCAGCTGGACCATGGGGCGCAGCTCCGGCGGGATCACCGGCAGCACGTCGATGACCATCCACTCGGGCTTGTTGTGGGAGATGCGGAACGCGTCCACCACCTCCAGCCGCTTGACGATGCGGGCCTTCTTCTGGCCGGCGGCGTCCTTCAGCTCGGCGTGGAGCTGGGCGGAGAGCTGCTCAAGATCCACGTCCTGCAGCAGCTTCTTCACGGCCTCGGCGCCCATGCCAGCCTGAAAGTCGTCCTCATACTTCTCCCGGTAGTCCCGATATTCCTTTTCAGAGAGGATCTGATTTTTCATCAGCGGGGTCTCGCCGGGGTCGGTGACGATATAGTTGGCGAAGTAGAGCACCTTTTCCAGAATGCGGGGGCTGATGTCCAGCAGCAGGCCCATCCGGGAGGGGATGCCCTTGAAGTACCAGATGTGGCTGACGGGGGTGGCCAGCTGGATGTGGCCCATGCGCTCACGGCGGACCTTGGCCCGGGTGACCTCCACGCCGCAGCGGTCGCAGACCTTGCCCTTGTAGCGGATTTTCTTGTACTTGCCGCAGTGGCACTCCCAGTCCTTGGTCGGCCCGAAGATCTTCTCGCAGAACAGGCCGTCCCGCTCGGGCTTCAGAGTGCGGTAGTTGATGGTTTCCGGCTTCTTGACCTCACCGTAGGACCACTCGAGGATCTGCTCGGGAGAGGCCATGCCGATCTTGATAGCGTCAAAAGCAACGTTGTTGCCGGTAGAATTGTCAATCATTGTGGTTTTCCTCCTATCATGATTCAGAATGTTGAGTGTTTTGCGGCTCTCGATCCCGAATCACTCGTCGTCAAAACCGGCGTCGTCTCCTCCGTCCAGACCGGCGTCTGCGCCGGCGTCGTCGGGGGCGTCCTCGATGTCAAATCCGGACTCCTGGAACTCCGCGTCCTCCGCCACGGCGCGGTGACGGTCGTCCTCCGCGTCCATGCGGGCGAGGTTGAAGGTATCCATGGCGTCCTCGTCCTCTTTCAGCTCGATCTGGTTGCCGTTCTCGTCCAGCACGCGGATGTCCAGGCACAGGGACTGCAGCTCCTTGACGAGGACCTTGAACGCCTCGGGCACGCCCGGCTCGGGGACGTTGCGGCCCTTGACGATGGCCTCATAGGTCTTGACACGGCCCGTCACGTCGTCGGACTTGACGGTGAGCATCTCGCGCAGGGTGTACGCCGCGCCGTAGGCCTCCAGCGCCCACACTTCCATTTCGCCGAAGCGCTGGCCGCCGAACTGGGCCTTGCCGCCCAGAGGCTGCTGCGTGACGAGGGAGTAGGGGCCGGTGGAGCGGGCGTGGATCTTATCGTCCACCAGATGGTGCAGCTTGAGGAAGTACACATAGCCGACGGTGACCTTGTTGTCAAACGGCTCGCCGGTGCGTCCGTCGTACAGGACGCTCTTGCCCTCCGGGTCCAGACCGGCCTGCTGGAGCATATCGGAAATATCCTGCTCGTTGGCGCCGTCGAAGATAGGCGTGGCCACCTTGCAGCCCAGCGCGTGGGCTGCGTAGCCCAGATGGACCTCCAGCACCTGTCCGATGTTCATACGGGAGGGAACGCCCAGAGGATTCAGCACGATGTCCAGCGGAGTGCCGTCGGGCATAAAGGGCATATCCTCCTGCGGAAGCACCCGGGAGACAACGCCCTTGTTTCCGTGGCGGCCGGCCATCTTGTCGCCCACCTGGATCTTGCGGCGCTGGGCGATATAGACCCGGACCACCTGATTGACGCCCGGCCCCAGCTCGTCGCCGTTTTCGCGGGTAAAGACCTTCGCGTCCACCACGATGCCGCTCTCGCCGTGGGGGACCTTCAGGGAGGTGTCGCGGACCTCGCGGGCCTTTTCGCCGAAGATGGCGCGCAGCAGCCGCTCCTCCGCGGTCAGGTCGGTCTCGCCCTTGGGCGTGACCTTGCCCACCAGAATGTCGCCGGCATGGACCTCCGCGCCGATGCGGATGATGCCGTTTTCGTCCAGATCCTTCAGCGCGTCCTCGCCCACGTTGGGGATGTCGCGGGTGATCTCCTCCGGCCCCAGCTTGGTGTCCCGGGAGTCCAGCTCAAATTCCTCGATGTGGATGGAGGTGTACAGATCCTCGCGCACCAGCCGCTCGTTGAGCAGCACGGCGTCCTCGTAGTTATAGCCCTCCCACGTCATGAAGCCGACCAGAATGTTCTGGCCCAGAGCGATCTCGCCCTGCTCGGTGGCGGGGCCGTCCGCCAGCACGGTGGGGTCCTGAGGCTTGCCGTCGGGACCGATGCCCGCGCCGTGGACCCGCTCGCCCACCTCCACGATGGGGCGCTGGTTGATGCAGGTGGTGTGGTTGGAGCGCAGGAACTTCACCAGCTTGTAGTCCTTCGTCTCGCCGGAGTCGTACTTCACGGTGATGTGCCGCGCGTCCATGGAGGTGACCACGCCGTCGCCCTCCGCCAGAACGGCGATCTCGGAGTCGATGCAGATCTTGTGCTCCATGCCGGTGCCGACGATAGGGGCGTGGGGCTTGAGCAGGGGCACGGCCTGACGCTGCATGTTCGCGCCCATCAGGGCGCGGTTCGCGTCGTCGTTGGGCAGGAAGGGGATCATGGCCGTTGCGATGGAGACCATCATCCGGGGGCTGACGTCGATATAGTCCACCCGCTCCTTGTCCACCTCCACGATCTCGTCACGGTGGCGGGCGGTGATACGGGAGTTGATGAGGCAGCCGTTCTCGTCTAGCGGCTCGGCGGCCTGACCGACGATGTAGTTGTCCTCCTCGTCGGCGGTCATGTAGGTGACCTCGTCCGCCACGTGGAACGTCTTTTTGTCCACCGCGCGGTAGGGCGCCTCGATGAAGCCGTACTCATTGATGCGGGCGTAGGTGGCCAGATAGGAGATCAGGCCGATGTTGGGACCTTCAGGCGTCTCGATGGGGCACATACGGCCATAGTGGCTGTAGTGCACGTCTCGGACCTCCATGTTGGCGCGCTCACGGGACAGGCCGCCGGGGCCGAGGGCGGACAGACGCCGCTTGTGAGTCAGCTCGGCCAGCGGGTTGGTCTGATCCATGAACTGGCTCAGGGGGCTGGAGCCGAAGAACTCCTTGATGGCGGCGGTGACGGGGCGGATGTTGATCAGGCTCTGGGGCGTGACCACGTCCATGTCCTGAATGGTCATACGCTCACGGATGACCCGCTCCATTCTGGAAAAGCCGATGCGGAACTGGTTCTGCAGCAGCTCGCCCACACAGCGCAGACGGCGGTTGCCCAGATGGTCGATATCGTCCCGGTTGGAGATGCCGCGGGCAAGGCCGTTCATATAGTTGACGGAGGTGAGGATGTCGTCCACGATGATGTGCTTGGGCACCAGCGCGTCCTTGTGCAGGCGGATCTGCTCCTTCAGCTCCTCGCCGGAGTACTGGCCCAGCAGCTCCTGCAGCACGTCGTAGCGCACGCGCTCCTTGATCTTGCACTCCGCCAGCGGGTCGAAGTCCACGAAGTGGCTCAGGTCGCACATACCGTTGGAGCGGACCTTCAGCGGCTCGCCGTCCACCTCGATGGTGACCTCCTGCACGCCGCAGGCGTCCAGGCTCTTGGCCTCGTCCGCGGTGAGCAGGTGGCCCTCCTCAAAGAGCAGCTCGCCGGTGGAGGGGTCCACGGCGGGGGCCGTCAGCTTATAGCCGGCGACGCGGGGCCACAGGCACAGCTTCTTATTGAACTTGTACCGGCCCACGATGGACAGATCGTAGCGCCGGGGGTCGAAGAACAGGTTGTTGAGCAGGGTCTCGCAGGCCTCCACCGTGGGCGGCTCGCCCGGGCGGAGCTTGCGGTAGATCTCCAGCATCGCGTCCTCATAGTTCTTGCAGGGGTCCTTTTCCAGCGTGGCCAGAATGCGCGGATCGTCGCCGAACTGGGCGGTGATCTCCGCGTCGGTCTTCAGACCCAGCGCGCGCAGCAGGCAGGTGATGGGCAGCTTGCGGTTCTTGTCGATCCGGACCCAGAAGCATTCGTTGGCGTCCGTCTCATACTCCAGCCACGCGCCGCGGTAGGGGATCACGGTGGAGGTGAGGATGGGCAGGTCGGTCTTGAGGTCGATCTCCTTGCCGTAGTACACGCCGGGGGAGCGGACGATCTGGCTGACCACCACGCGCTCCGCGCCGTTGATGACGAAGGTGCCGGAGTGCGTCATCAGGGGGAAGTCGCCCATGAAGATCTCCTGATGGTCGATCACGCCCGTCTCCTTGTGGCGCAGGTGGACCATCACCTTCAGGGGGGCGGCGTAGGTGGCGTCCCGGGCCTTGCACTCCTCCACGTTGTACTTGGGGGCCTCGTCCATCTTGTAATCGACGAACGTCAGCTCCAGATTTCCCTGATAGTCGCCGATGGCGCCCACATCCGCAAAGACCTCGCGCAGGCCCTCGTCCCAGAACCACTGATAGGACTTCTTCTGGACCTCCAGCAGGTTCGGCATGGGCATGACTTCCTCGTGCCGGGCAAAGTTCTTACGAAGCGTCTTTCCGTAATACTTGTCTTTGGACATCTCTGATTCACGCAACCTTTCTGTCCGCCGCCGCGGCCCTGTCCGGCCGGAGCGATGGATTGAACTGCGAGCGGGCGGCGAAATTTTGACACGCACGGATGAGTTGTTAAAATCTTGCCGTTTCGCTCTTGCTTTTTGATGGGGACTATGCTATCTTAGTCACAGGAAATAAGAATGGCGGAATATCCGCCGCTCATTATAAGCGCCTTATTATACCATTGTTTTTCCCGCCTGTCAAGGCGGGCGTTTTTATTTTTCAGCCTGTTCGGCGGCTTTTTTTCGGTCAAAGCGCCCAAAACGCCCCGCCGGGCTGCGCTCTGCCGCTTCCGGACCGGCACCGGCGGGGGGGAAGGGCTTCCCTGTGCAGGATATCCTGCATCCGCGCCGCCGGAGAAAAATTTTACATGAGGATCGGAACGGAACGACGAAAAAGGCCGCCCCCGCTCCCCCGCGCGGGGGAACGGAGACGGCCTTTTCACTATTTTTGGGGCGGGGGAGGGGTCATTTCCTTTCTTCCTGCTCCTGCCGGGAGACCCGGTCGATCATGCGGGCGTATCCGTCCGCGCCGTACACAAGGCACTTGCGCACGCGGGTGATCGTGGCGGAGGAGACGCCGGTCTGCTCGTTGATGGCGTTGAACGTCTCGCCCTCCTGAAGCATCCGGGCCACCATCCACCGCTGGGCCATGACCTGAATCTCGCCCACGGTGCACAGGTCGTCAAAAAACCGATAGCAGTCCTCCGGGGTCTCCAGCGCGAGGATCGCCCGGTACAGATGGTCCACCATCTCGGATTTTACTTTGCTCTCATACGTTTCTGCCATTTCTGCGGCCCCACTTTCCAGTCCGGCTGCGTCCGGCCCGGTGCGGGGAGGACGCTTTAGCGAGTTAGCAAGCTATCTTGTGATACAGAGAGCATAGCAGACTTTGCGCCGCCTGTCAATCGCTTTGCGCAAAAACGGCGGCGGGTTTATTCCGGCTCGGCCAGCATGGTGCGCCAGCGCTTGAGCGCGTCCCGGTACGAGGCCAGCACCGCCTTGCGGGAGGAGCCGCCGTAATACTTCCGCAGCGCCGGCTCCAGCCACTGGTCGATCTCCGGAAAGCGCCGCCCCACGAACAGGCGGCGCAGGAACTGCTCCGTCAGGTCCAGCGTGTGGGTGCAGTTGAAGGCCAGCACCGTCTCCGTCTCGGCGTCCACTTCAAAGGCCAGATAGAACGACCCGTAGATCCGGGTGATGGAGTTGTCGGAATTGGTGCGGGATTCTCCTATTACAAAATATGAGCGCTTCTGCGCGTCCATGCGGAGCACCTCCTCACGGCTCCGCAGTTTGCGGGCCGGGATCTGTTATCCCATTATACTACGGGCGGAGCGCACAAAATGTCAAGATTTTCTTTTTACACTTTTGACGAAGAATTGGATAATATAGTCAAAGATGCATAAGAAAATTCATGAAAAATAGAGTTTCTTATAAAGTTTGACGAAAGCTCTTGACGGAAAAGCCGGTTTCGCATATCCTGAGAACAAAAGCCGGACGGCGGGTTTCTGAACGGGATCTGAACGGCCGGCGGAAAAAAGAATACGAGCTGCTTCGTTCAGCGTGGCGCACCACCCTGCGCCAGGAAGCGAATGAAACCCAGCGGAGAGACGCGAGCGATCGCGTGTTCTCTGCTGGGCTTTTTGTATCCTTTTTTGCATCTTTTTGTAAATTTTCGGATCGGCGGCGATCTAAAAGAAAGCAGGTGGAATGGATATGACATTGCAGGAAGCGGTCTCCGCCCGGCAGGAGGAGCTGCTGCGCACGCTGCAGGAGAGCATCCGCATCCGCAGCGTGCAGGCTCCGGCGGAGGAGGGCTGCCCATATGGCCCCGGCGTGCGGCGCTGTCTGGACCACGCGCTGGAGACGGCGCGCGGCCTCGGTCTCAAGGCGGTGGACATGGACCATCAGGCCGGGTGGTGCGAGTACGGCGAGGGCGAGGAGATGGTGGCCGTGCTGGGGCATCTGGACGTGGTGCCGGAGGGGGACGGCTGGAGCTTCGATCCCTTCGGCGGCGAGATCCGGGACGGAAAGGTATTCGGCCGCGGCTCCATGGACGACAAAGGCCCCACCGTGGCCGCGCTGTACGCGCTGGCGGCCATCCGGGACGCGGGACTGCCGCTGCGGCGGCGCATCCGCCTGCTGCTGGGCACCAATGAGGAGACCGGCAGTCAGGACATGAAGTACTACCGCGCCCACGGCGGCGAGCTGCCGGTGATGGGCTTCACGCCGGACGGCGAGTACCCGGTCATCAACGGCGAAAAGGGCATCGTCAACATGACGTTCCGCCGGACTTACGCCCAGAGCGGCGCGGTGCGCATCAAGCGCATCGGCGGCGGCTCCGCGCCCAATGTGGTCCCGGCTCACGCCCGGGCGGAGATCGTCTGCCCGCCGGAGCTGGCGGAGCAGTGGATGGCCGCCCCGGCGGAAAAGCTCCGCGTCAGCGAGACGGCGGACGGGATGCTGGTGGAGGCCGAGGGCGTCAGCGCCCACGGCGCGTCGCCCCAGGAGGGAGAAAACGCGCTGGGCCGTCTGGTGCGGGCGCTGACGGCGCTGCCGCTGGCGGAGGACGCGGGCGCGGCCGTCTGCTTTCTGGCGGAAAAGCTGGGCATGGAGACGGACGGCGCGGCGCTGGGCGCGGCGCTGCGGGACGAGGTGTCCGGCCCGCTGACGCTCAACTGGGGCACGCTGGAGGGCGACGATACGTCCCTGAGCCTGACCGTCAATTTCCGCTATCCCGTGACGAAAACGTATGAGGACTGCGGCCCCGCCGTGCGCGCCGCGTTCGAGGGCGCGGGCTTCACGCTGGAGCGGGAGGTCCACAAGCCCTGTCTGTACATTCCGCAGAGCAGTGAGCTGGTGCAGACGCTGCTGCGGGTCTACGCCGAAAAGACCGGCCTGCCCGCCGCGCCCAAGAGCATCGGCGGCGGGACCTATGCCAAGGCCATTCCCAACGTGGTGGCTTTCGGTCCCATTTTCCCGGGCGACGAGGTGCGCGAGCACAAGCCCGACGAGTTTATTGAAGTCGACAAGCTGATGAAAAACGCCCAGATCATCGCGGAGGCCATGTATCAGCTGGCAAAATGAAAGGGAGGAATGCAGCATGAAGATCACGGAAGTCCGGCTGGGGACCATCTCCGTCCCCCTGCGGGTGCCGTTCAAAACGGCGCTGCGCTCGGTGAACAGCGTGGAGGACGTCATCGTGGAGATCCACACGGACACCGGCGCGGTGGGCTACGGCGAGGCGCCCCCCACGGGCGCCATCACCGGCGACACCACAGGCGCCATCGTGGGCGCCGTCCGGGACCACATCGCCAAGAGCATCGTGGGCCGGGACGTGGACGATTTTGAGGATGTTCTTCAGATCGTTCAGAAGTGCGTGGTGAAGAACACCAGCGCCAAGGCGGCGGTGGACATGGCCCTCTGGGACCTGTACGGCCAGCTCTACAAGATCCCCGTCTACAAGCTGATGGGCGGAGCGCGCAAGTCCATCGTCACCGACATCACCATCAGCGTCAACCCGCCGGAGGAGATGGCCCGGGACGCGGTGAACGCCATCAAGCGCGGATACGACTGCCTGAAGGTCAAGGTGGGCGCGGACCCGTCGCTGGACGTGGCGCGGCTGGCCGCCGTGCGGGAGGCCGTGGGCAGCGGTGTCTGCATCCGCATCGACGCCAATCAGGCGTGGCAGCCCAAGGAGGCCGTCCGCATCCTCAACCAGATGCAGGACCGGGGACTGGACATCGAGTTCGTGGAGCAGCCCGTTAAGGCCCACGACTTTGACGGCCTGAAATACGTCACCGAGCGCAGCTATGTGCCGGTTTTGGCGGACGAGAGCGTGTTCTCGCCGGAGGATGCCCTGAAGATCATGCAGATGGGGGCGGCGGACCTTGTGAACATCAAGCTGATGAAGTGCGGCGGCCTGTACAACGCGCTGAAGATCGCCTCCGCGGCGGAGGTGTACGGCGTGGAGTGCATGATCGGCTGCATGCTGGAGGCCAAGATCTCCGTCAACGCGGCGGTGGAGCTGGCCTGCGCCAAGAAGATCATCACCAAGATCGATCTGGACGGCCCCGTGCTGTGCAGCGAGGACCCCATCCTCGGCGGCGCGGTGTTCAACGAGAAGGAGATCACCGTCTCCGACGAGCCGGGCCTCGGCATCCGGGGCATTGAGCCGGGCCGGCTGACATATCTCTGAACTGTGCATCCGGGCGCGGCCCGCGGATAAGACCCGGCTGGGAGACCGGCGGCGGGGCGGCGTCCTGCAGATCATAAAAGAAAAGGGGAGAAAAACATGTTTACCATCACAAACGGCTTTACTTACATCGCGTTCCTCATGTTCCTGGCCGGCGGTCTGCTGGCGCTGGAGAAGTACGCAAAGTGGAAGATCTTCAACTATATTCCCCCACTGGTCTGGATCTACGTTCTGAACATGGTGTTCTGCACCATGGGCCTGTACGCCTCGGACGAGTGCTCCGCCGCGTACAGCGGGCTGAAAAACAACCTGCTTTACGCCATGATCTTCGTCATGCTGCTGCGCTGCGACTTCCGCAAGCTGGCCAAGCTGGGCGGACGGATGGTGGCCATCTTCCTTGGCTGCTCCGTGACGCTGGCGGTGGGCTTCGTCATCGGCTATCCAATCTTCAAGGGTACGCTGGGCGCGGATACCTGGGCCGCCGTGGCCGCGCTGTACGCCTCCTGGGTGGGCGGCTCCGCCAACATGGCCGCCATGCAGGACGCGCTGCCTGTGGACCCGGGTGCGTACAGCTGCGCGCTGGCGCTGGATACCGTGTGCTACTCCGTGTGGATCGCGCTGCTGCTGTTCGTGGTCAAGTATTCCAAGAAGTGGGACAATGCCGTGAAGGCGGACACCTCCAAGCTGGCCGCGGTGGCTGAGGCCGCCAACGCCGAGGTCGCCAAGGAGAAGCAGCAGGCCAAGGCCGCCGACTGGATCTGGCTGATCGGCCTTTCCCTGATCGTCTCCGCCGCGTCCCAGAAGATCGGCCTGCTGATGAACACCGGCCTGAAGAGCGTGGGCCTGAGCATGTTCGACAAGGGCACCTGCACCACCGTGTTCGTCACCGTGCTGGGCCTGATCTGCGCTATGACCCCCATCGGCAAGCTGCCCGCCGTGGAGGAGCTTTCCAACATCCTGCTCTACGCCGTGGTTTCCCTGCTGGCCACGCAGGCGCCGCTGAACGACCTGCTCTCCGCGCCCATGTGGGTGGTGTACGGCCTGTTCATCCTTGCGATCCACGTGGTGCTGATGTTCCTGCTGTCCAAGGTGTTCCGCTGGGATCTGTGCATGGTGTCCACCGCCTCGGTGGCAAATATCGGCGGCAGCGCCTCCGCGCCCATTATCGCGGTGGCCTATCACGAGTCCTATGCCGGCATCGGCGTTCTGATGGGCGTTCTGGGCGCCGCCATCGGAAACTTCTTAGGACTGGGCATGGGCGCTATCCTGCATATGATGGCCTGAGCGCCGCGTGTGTTTACAAACCGCATGAACCGCCGCTCCTCCGCCCGCCTTCGGGCGGGGGAGCGGCTTTTGCAGACAAAACAGGAAAGGAAGCGTGCAGCATGGGACGCAGCGATGATTTTCACTTTTTGCACATGGGCCTGCCGGAGGACGTTCTGCGCCGGAAATACCACGGCGACTTTGCCGGCGCGGCCGCGGCCATCGACCGGCACCTGAGCCGCCCGGACACGCCGGAGGCCATGCGGCGGAGCCTGACCGTCCAGCGGGAGATCCTTCAGCGCCTGCCGCTGGACTATCCCCTGACCCGGGCGGCGGCGCTGGCTCTGGCGCGGGAGCGCATCCCGGACTTTTCCGAGGAGGAGTTCGACGCGCTGGAGAACGACTGCCGCATCGACTGGATCTATGTGAACGGCGAAAAGCGGTATTTCGACCGCTTTTTCGACAGCCTGTGCAAGACCGACACGGCCATTGCCGCCCGGGCGGGCGTCCGCCCCGCGGGGGCCGACGGCCACGATGAGAGCGGGCTGCTGGAGCGGACGCTCCAGCAGATGCGGCGGCAGGGGAGCGTATCGGCCCGCCTGTGCTGCCGCGCGTCCGTGCGGCTCCGGCCGGAGACGTTCCGGAAGGGCGCGCGGGTCCGGGCGTATCTCCCGCTGCCCTGTGCCTGCGACGCCCAGAGCCAGATCTGCATTGAGTCCGTCTCGCCCGCGCCCACCCATATCTCTCCGGAGAACGCGCCCCAGCGCGTGGTGTTCTGGGAGGAGGTCATGGAGGAGGATCACCCCTTCACGGTGGAGTTCTCCTATGTCCGCACGGCGGCCTATACCGACCTGTCCGGTCCCCGCCCGGCCCCGCCGGACGCGCCGCCGGACTTTGACCTGAACGAGCAGCCGCCCCACATCCTGTTCACCCCCTACCTCCGGGAGCTGGCCCGGACGCTGACGGCGGACGCGGACAGTCCGCTGGAAAAGGCGCGGCGGATCTACGACTTCATCACCCTGCACGTGCGCTACTCCTATGTTCGGGCCTATTTCGGGCTGGAGGCCATCCCGGACGCCTGCGCCCGGAATCTGACGGGGGACTGCGGCATGATGGCGCTGCTGTTCATCACGCTGTGCCGCTGCGCGGGCGTTCCCGCCCGGTGGCAGAGCGGCTGGAAGGCGGAGCCGGATTTCTGCGGTGCGCACGACTGGACGCAGTTCTACGCCGCGCCCTACGGCTGGCTGTATGCCGACCCGTCCTACGGCTGCGGCGCGGCCCGGGAGGGGAACGAGACCCGGCGGCGGCACTACTTCGGGAATCTGGACCCGCTGCGCATGGCGGCCAACACGGCCTTCGGCGCGGACTTCGATGTGCCCATGGACGGCTGGCGGGCCGACCCCTATGACAATCAGGTGGGGGAGATGGAGCTGGACGGCCGGGGATTGCGGTATGAGGAGTTCCTGCGGAGCAAGGAGGTCCTC
This sequence comes from uncultured Oscillibacter sp., assembly GCA_934574045.1. Taxonomy (GTDB): domain Bacteria; phylum Bacillota; class Clostridia; order Oscillospirales; family Oscillospiraceae; genus Oscillibacter. The sequence continues at coordinate 11,896 of CAKTMK010000020.1, forward strand.
TCCTGCACGCTGCTGTGACTTGAGAGAGAAAAGAGAGAAAGAGAGCGGACGGAGCGGGCGATCTGCCCGCTCCGTCCGTTTTTGTTTCGGAAAGCCGCGCTTCGATCACGCGTCCTCCACGGGAATGCTGATCTCCGTGACGAACTTCTCCGGGTCACTGGTAAAGCCCTGATCGATCATGGTGATCTCCCGGGAAAAGCCGCCGATCCGCAGCCCGCGGCCGCGGATGAAATCGTCCAGCGCCCGGTACTGCGCGGGCGACTGGAGGTGATGGCCCCGGAAGCGGACGCGGGCGCAGCGTGTCTCCGGCAGGCACAGGACCGGCCCGTCTACGCGGTCCGCCTCGTCCAGCAGGAGGAACGCGCCGTCGTAGCGGTCGTACTGCCGCCGGGCCAGCCGCTGCGCGGAGATGCTGAAGCCCACCTTGCCCAGAAAGACCAGCGCCTCCGCCTGCGCCGCGGCCAGCTTCCCGGCGGACAGCTCCAGCTCGTGATAATCTCCGGCCGACAGCGGCCCGTCCACCCAGAACAGGCGGCAGGCGGGGACCCGGACCAGCTCCACCGCGCCCAGCTTCGCGGTCTGCGCGGCCTGAAGCTGGCGGAGCCGGGCGTCGATCTTCCGCTCGACGCGGGCAAGCTCCCGCTGCTTTTCCGCCACGGCGGCCTTCTGCGCCAGCAGCTTTTCCTCGATCCGGTCCACGTCCCGATCCTGCAGGAAATCGGCAATCTCATCCAGCGGCAGGTTCAGCGCCCGGAGGTAGCGGACGGTGTTGAACACCTCGAACTGCCGCGGCCCGTAATAGCGGTAGCCGGTGGCGGGATCGACCCGCTCGGGCGTCAGCAGGCCGAGGGCCTCATAGTGCCGGATGCTGCTCACGCTCAGGTGAAAGAGCCGCGCCATATCGCCGATCTGAAAGAGACGGCCCTCCCCGCCGTCCGTCTTACGTCCGCTCATGACGGCGCAGCAGCGCATAGGCGCTCACACAGACCACAATGGAGACCAGCGACCCGGCGGCACTGGCAAGCCCCATGGGGAACAGCGTCTGGGGGAAGAAGCGGGACGCCAGATACGCGCCGGGGACGCGGGCCAGCAGGATGGACAGAAAGTTGTGCAGGAACGAAAGCTCGGACCGCCCGATGGCGCAGAAGTAGCCGCTGAAGCTGAACTGCACGCCGGCAAGGCAGCAGTCCCAGATGTATCCCCGCAGATACTGCCCGCCCAGCCGGACGACCTGCGCGCCGTCCGCCGCGTCGGTGAACAGGGCCACCAGCGGCTCGGCGGCAAACTGCACGGCGACGGCCACGACAAACCCGAACGAGCAGGCCAGCGCCGCGGCGTATCGCAGGGTGAGCCGCGCCCGCTCCGGCTTGCCCGCGCCGATGTTCTGCGCGCCCAGCGCGGAGACGGCGGAGAGCATGGACGAGGGGACGAGGAACAGAAAGCCGATGATCTTTTCCACGATGCCTACCGCCGCCGCGTCGGCCAGCCCGCGCCGGTTGGCGATGACGGTGATGACGATGAAGGAGATCTGGATGAAGCCGTCCTGCGCGGCCACGGGAGCGCCCACCTTCAGGATGCGGTTCATGACGCTCCGCTGGGCCGCAGATCCTCCTGGCCGACGCGGATGCTCCGCCGTTTCACGATCACCGTCAGCGACACGGCCACGCTGACCGCCTGAGAGAGGGTGGTCCCCAGCGCCGCACCCGCCGGACCCAGCGAGAGCGCACCCATGAAGAGATAGTCCAGCGCGATGTTGACGGCGCAGGCCACGGCGATGAAATACATGGGGCTTTTGCTGTCGCCCAGCCCCCGGAACACGGAGCTGATGATATTGTAGGCGGTGATGAACGGGATGCCCGCAAAGCAGATGCGCAGATACGCCGCCGTTCCCTCCACCGCCGCCTCCGGCGTGGACATGACGGCCACGATGGGCCGCACCGCCAGCAGCAGCGCCGCCGTCAGCACGGCGGAGAGGGCCAGAAACAGCACCGCGGTGTTGCCCACGCAGGCGGAGGCCCGCCGCCGGTCGCCTGCGCCCACGGCCTGCGCGATGCTCACCGTTGCGCCCATGGCCAGCCCCACGATCATCACCGTGAGCATATGCATGACCTGCAACCCGACGGACACCGCCGTGGTATCCGCCACGGCGCCGAACTGGCCGATGATGAACAGGTCCGCCATGCCGTAAAGCGTCTGCAGAAAATACGAGAGCAGGTACGGCAGGGAGAACCGGACGATATTGCCGAACACGCTGCCCTCAGTCAGATTCCGTTCCATAAGCGTCAGCTTCTTTTCGGAGGATAGCATAAACTCTACAACGGTTGTAGAGTCAAGAAAAAATTTCGCCCCCGAGGGGCCGGGACAGCCGATCCGGCTCCCGGCGGCCCGCAGGGGCGCTTTCCGGCCCGCTCCGGCGGGCGCGGCTCATTCGGGCGTGGGGTCGGCCTGCCCGGCGGCAAGCTCGGCCTTCGCCTGCTGGAGGACCTTCCGGTCCGCCTTGGAGGTGAGCTGGGACTCGTCGAACTGGGCGAACAGGTCCGGGCGGCGGAGCATGGTGCGCTTGTAGCTCTCCTTTTTCCGCCACGCGGCCACCTTGGCGTGATCGCCGGAGACGAGGATGGGCGGCACCTCCCGCCCGTGCCACGCGGCGGGGCGGGAATACTGGGGATACTCCAGAAGCCCGTTCCAGTGGGACTCCTCCGTAAAGCACTCCTCGTCCGGCAGAACGCCCGGCACCATCCGGCACACCGCGTCGCACACCGCCATGGCCGGGATCTCTCCGCCGGTGAGCACAAAGTCGCCCATGGAGATCTCCTCGTCCACGCACTCGTCCAGAAACCGCTGGTCCACGCCCTCATAGTGGCCGCAGACGAGGATCAGGTGCGAATACCGCTCCTTCAGCTCCCGGGCCACGGACTGGGTGAACACCCGCCCACAGGGGGAGAGGAAGATGGTCCGGCCGGGGCCGAAGGTGGAGATCACATGGTACCAGCAGCGGAACAGGGGATCGGCCTGCATCACCGCGCCCCGGCCCCCGCCGTAGGGATAGTCGTCCACCTGCATCTGCTTATTGGTGGTGTACTCCCGGATCTGGTGGGTCCGGATGGCGATGTATCCCCGCTCCTGCGCCCGGCCCAGAATGCTGACGTTGAGCATCGCGTCCACCGACTCGGGAAACAGCGTCAGAATGTCAATTCTCATCGCTCGCCATTCCTTTCAGGATGTGGACCTCCATCACGTTGGCCTCCAGATCCACGGAGCGGATGAACACCTCCGGCACGGCGGGGATCAGATACGTTTTTTCGCCCGTGACGGTATAGACCTTGCTGGCGGGATAGTCCTCCACCAGCGTCACCCGGCCCAGCGTCTCGCCGGTGTCGGCGTTTTTCACGTCCATGCCGATCAGCTCGTCGTCAAAAACGGCGTCCTCACCCGCGTCCGTCCGGCGGATGAACACGGGCTGCTCCTTGTACGCCAGTGCCGCGTTCATATCGTCCACGCCGGGGAGCTTGAGCAGGACAAAGCTCTTGTGGACGTGGTTCGCCTGGGGGCGGACGGGGGTTTTGTCCCGCCCGATGTAAAAGGTATCAAAGCCCGTCAGATACGCCGGGTCGAACCCCCGGGGCAGCAGGCGCACCTCGCCCCGGATGCCGTGGGCGTTGACGATGCGGCCGACTTGGATGAAGTCCAGTTTCATGGAGACGCTCCTTATTGTAATGAGTAGTGTGGCGCCGTCCCGCGGCGGGAATGGCCGGAGAGAAAAAGAAGCGGCGCGCCCGCGCCGCTTCTTTTCAGTCTACGATATCGACGGAAACCTTGACGCCGGTACGCTGGGCATAGGAGCGCACGAGCGTGCGGATCTCCTTTGCAATGCGACCCTGACGGCCAATGACCTTGCCCATGTCGTCGGGGGCGACGCGCAGCTCCAACGTCAGTTCCTGCTCACCGGGGACCTCCGTGACCGAAACGGCCTCGGGATCGTCCACGAGGTTTCTGGCGATATAGAGCAGCAAGTCCTTCATGGCGTGTCCTCCGGCTTAGAGGACTTCCACTTTTTTCAGCAGCGCGCGCACCGTGTCGGTGGGCTGAGCGCCGGACTTGATCCACGCCTGCGCGCGCTCCGCGTCGATCTTGATCTCGGCGGGAGAGACGCAGGGATTGTAAGTGCCGATCTCCTCAATGAAGCGGCCGTCGCGGGGAGCGCGGGAATCCGCAACGACGACGCGGTAGAAAGGAGCCTTCTTGGCGCCCAGACGGCGCAGTCTGATCTTGACCATGATTGTGTACCTCCAGAAAATATTGAATGATTTATCTATAAATGCGCTTGCACTTATATCCGTTGGAATGGGTTACTTTTTCTTCCGCTTTTTCTTGCCCAGCCCGTGGCCCATGCCGCCGAAGCCGGTGAACCGGCCGCGGGTGACCTGTTTTGTGAGCTGCTGCATCATTTCAAACTGCTTCAAGAGCCGGTTGATCTCCACCACCGGGCAGCCGCTGCCCGCGGCGATGCGCCGCTTGCGGCTGGCGTTGAGGATCGAGGGGTCCTCCCGTTCCCGGGGGGTCATGGAGAGGATGATGGCCTCGGTATGGGCCAGCGCCTTTTCGTCGATGGTGGCGTTTTTCAGCTTGTCCCCCAGACCGGGGAGCATTCCGGCGATCTGGCTCAGGTCGCCCATGCGGCGCAGCTGCTGGAGCTGGTCGTAATAGTCCTCCAGCGTGAAGCGGTTTTTGCGCAGCTTTTCCTCCAGCTTCGCCGCCTGCTTCTCATCGTAGTTGGACTGGGCCTTTTCAATAAGCGTGAGCATATCGCCCATGCCGAGGATGCGGGAGGCCATGCGGTCCGGATGGAACGGCTCGATCATGTCCAGCTTTTCGCCGGTGCCCGCGAACTTGATGGGCTTTCCCGTCACGGCCCGGATGGACAGGGCCGCGCCGCCGCGGGCGTCGCCGTCCAGCTTGGTGAGCATCACGCCGTCGATCCCCAGCGCCTCGTCAAAGGCGGAGGCGGCGTTCACTGCATCCTGGCCGGTCATGGCGTCCAGCACCAGAAGAATGTCGTTGGGGTGGACGGCGGCCTTCATCCGCCGCAGCTCGTCCATCAGCGCCTCGTCCACGTGGAGACGGCCCGCGGTATCCAGCAGGAGCAGATCGTTTCCGTGGTCCCGGGCGTGGCGCAGGGCGTTTTCCGCGATCTTCACCGGGTCGCCCTGACCCTCCTCATAGACCGGGATATCGAGCTGCGCGCCCACCACCTTGAGCTGCTCGATGGCGGCGGGACGGTACACGTCGCACGCGGCCAGCAGGGGGCGCTTGCCGTACTGCCGGCGCAGATAGCCGGCCAGCTTCGCGCCGTTGGTGGTCTTGCCCGCGCCCTGAAGGCCCACCAGCATGACCACGGTCGGCCCGCTGTTAGCCATGATGAGCTTGGAATCCGTTCCGCCCATGAGGGCCGTCAGCTCGTCGTTGACGATCTTGACCACCTGCTGGGCGGGGGTGAGACTGTCCAGTACGTCGGCGCCCACGGCGCGCTCCGTGACCTTCGCCACAAAGTCCTTGACGACCTTGTAGCCCACGTCCGCCTCCAGAAGGGCCAGCCGGACCTCCCGCATGGCCTCCTTCACGTCGGCTTCCGACAGGCGGCCCTTGCCCCGCAGCTTTTTGAACGCCGCGCTCAGTTTTTCAGTCAGTCCTTCAAATGCCATCGGTCACTCCCTGAGCGCGGCGGCTTCCTCGGAGATGGAGTCCGCCAGCGCCGCCAGACGCTCGTTTTCAAACTGCCGGTCGTTGAGGAGCCGCAGCTCGTCCGCCGCGGCGCAGATCGCGTCGATCCGGGGACGCATCTGCTCGAACCGGCGGATCAGGTGGGTCTTGTCCTCAAACTCCTGCATGATCCCCTCCGCCCGGACGATCACGTCCCGGACGCCCTGACGGGAGATGCCCGCGTTTTCCGCGATCTCTGAGAGGGAGAGGTCGTCGTTGTAGTAGTAGTCGAAAAATTCCTTCTGGCGGTCGGTGAGCAGCTCTCCGTAAAAATCATAGAGCATGGTCATGCGGTAGGTCTGATTTTTCAACGCGACTCCCCCTTGCCAGAAGTAAATGTAAAGTTATCACGCTTTACAACGACAATTAGTTTACAGGACTTCTTTCAAAAAGTCAAGGGGAAAACAGGGAAAACCGCAAAAACTTCATGTAATAAGTGTTGTACCGCGAAAATATGTAAGCGCCGGTGCAGGAAGTTTTTGCGCATCATTTCCGGCAGCCCCGAAGGGGCGGGGAAATGGCATATTTCATATTTTGCTATGCCTTTGCACAGCAAAATCAGGCGGAAGCGCGCTTCGGGCGGACGTCTCTGCGCCCGCGGCGCAAAAAACGCGTCCGCGGGGAAGAAAACGGTTGCGCCGTCCGGGCTTTTGTCATTTAATAGGAAGAACGGAACGCGCGGGCGCGGCCCGCGGGGAGGGAGGAGCGCAATGTATTTCGATGCCCATTCGGACATTTTCAACGATGTGACCGTCCGGCGGCTGCGGGGCGAGACGGACGTTTTCCGGCGGCGCCATCTGGACCGCCTGCGCCGGGGCGGCGCGGAGGGCGGCATTTTCGTCATCTGGGTGGACCCGCCCTATGACGCGGACTGTGGGAAGCGGACCCACCAGATCATGGACTGCATCCGGGCGGAGAGTGCCGGGAACGGCGTGCTGCGGCTGGTGCGCACCTGCGCGGAGATGGACCGGGCGCGTCGGGACGGCGTGTTTTACGCGTTCGTGGGTGTGGAGGGCATGGCCTACGCGGGCAATTCTCTGGCCCGCATCGACGAATATTACGACTTCGGCGCGCGCCACGCCATGCTCACGTGGAACGAGGCCAACGCGCTGGCGGCGGGGGCGCTGTCCGGCGAGACATGGGGGCTGACCGCCGCGGGGCGGCGGGCGGTCCGGCGGCTTCAGGAGAAGGGGATGCTGCTGGACGTTTCCCACCTGAACGAGGCGGGCTTCTGGGACGTATCGGAGCTGACGGCCGCGCCCTTCATCGCGTCCCATTCCAATGCCCGGGCGCTGTGCGACACGCCCCGGAACCTGACGGACGACCAGCTCCGGGCCGTCCGGGACGCGGACGGCGTGGTGGGGCTGAATGCCTACGCCCGTTTCATCGGCGAAGCGCCGGAGGAGCAGACAGTCCGCCGGCTGGCCCTGCACGCCGCCCACATGGCGGAGGTGATGGGCGTGGACCACGTGGGCTGCGGCTTTGATTTCGTGGAGTTTTTGGACGACGGGGACGCGCCGCCCCGGACCGCCGGGCTGGCGGACGCGGGGGAGGTCCCGAACCTTTTCACCTGCCTCGCGGAGCTGGGAATGACGGCGGAGGAGCTGGAGAAGATCGCACGGCTGAATTTTCAGCGCGTCCTGCGCCGGACGGTGGGCTGACCGCCCCGGCGGACGGGCCGGAGCGTTGCAAAAACGCTGAAAATAGGGTTTGAATTTATGAAAAGGATACAGTATAATACTATACTGTATTTGAATCGACAGGAAGGAGCCTGAATTTGAAAACGACCAGAGAAAAGCTGGCGGATGGCGTGTACCTCACCCATCTGCCGGCCCGGAAATTCAAGACGAGCCTCCTCTCCGCCCAGTTCATGACCCCTGTTGCGGAGCAGACCGCGGCGGAGCAGGCGCTGCTGCCTGCGGTCCTGCGGCGGGGCACGGCCCGGTACCCCGACATGGGCGCGCTGAGCGCGGAGCTGGACCGGCTGTACGGCGCGGAGATCGACTACACCGTGCGCAAAAAGGGCGAGTGTCAGTGCGTGGGCTTTGTGGCCAGCTTCATTGACGACGCCTTTGCCCCCAGCGGGGAAAAGCTGCTCGAGCCGGTGACGGCGCTGCTGGGTCAGGTCCTGTGCGACCCGGCGCGGCGGGACGGACGGTTCCTGCCGGAGTATGTGGACGGCGAGCGGACGAATCTGGTGGACGCCATCCGCAGCATTCTCAACGACAAGCGGGATTACGCCGACCTGCGGCTCCTGCAGGAGATGTGCGCCGGGGAGCCTTACGGCGTCAGCCGGTTCGGCGATGAGGCGTCCGCCCGGGCGCTGACGGAGGAGGACGTTCACGGCGCATATGACCGGCTGCTCTCCTCCGCGCCGCTGGAGCTTTTTTACTGCGGCAGCGCCGAGCTTTCCCGGGTGCGGGACGCGCTGAGCAGCGCGCTGGCGGCCCTGCCCGCGCGGACGGCGATCCCCCTGCCCCAGAGCCGGAAGCATCCGGCCCGGAGCGAGGTCAAGCGCGTCACAGACGAGATGGACGTGACTCAGGGCAAGCTGGGCATGGGCTTTTCCTGCGGGGAGGGCAGCTTCTCCGCCCTGATGATGGGCAACACCCTCTTCGGCGGCAGCAGCAACGCAAAGCTCTTTATGAACGTGCGGGAAAAGCTGTCCCTGTGCTATTACGCCTCGTCGGTGTTCCACCGGCAGAAGGGGATCATCACCGTCTCCTCCGGCATCGAGTTTCAGAACTTCCAGCGGGCCTATGACGAGATCCTGCGCCAGCTGGCCGCCGTGCAGAATGGGGAGCTGGAGCCGTGGGAGCTGGAGGGGGCGCGCAGCACGCTTTGCAGCGCCTACGCCTCCGTGGGCGACTCCCAGAGCAAGCTGGAGAACTTCTGGCTAGGCCAGACGGCCACAGGCCGCAGCGACACGCCGGAGGAGCTGGCGGCGGGTATCCGCGCCGTCTCCGCGGAGGAGATCTGCGCGGCCATGCGGTCCGTGTCGCTGGACACGGTGTACTTTCTCAAGGGAGAGGGGGCGGCGGAATGAAGCCGGAGTTTTATGAGCGCATCGGCGAAACCGTATACCGCCGGACCCTGCCCAACGGCCTGCCCGTCAACGTAGTGGTGAAGCCGGGCTTCGCCCGCAGCTATGCCTTCTTCGCCACGCGGTATGGCGGCATGGATACCCGCTTTCAGCTGGACGGAAAGTGGCTGGATACCCCGGCGGGCATCGCCCACTATCTGGAGCACAAGATGTTCGACACCAAGGAGGGCAACGCCCTTCAGGAGCTGGCGAAAAACGGCGCGGAGCCGAACGCCTTCACCTCCAACGCCATGACCGGCTACTATTTCGACTCCACCGAAAAGTTCGAGGAGAATCTGAAGATCCTGCTCTCCTTCGTCTCCGTTCCGTACTTCACGGACGAGAGCGTGGCCAAGGAGCAGGGGATCATCGCTCAGGAGATCCGCATGATCGAGGACGACCCGGACTGGCAGGTGTACGCCCGGATGATGGGCGCGCTCTATCAGAACAACACGGCCAAGACCCACATTGCCGGCAGCGTGGAGAGCATCCGGGAGATCACGGCCAAAACGCTTTACGACTGCCACAAGGCGTTTTACACGCCGGGGAACATGGTGCTCACGGTGGTGGGCGACGTGGACCCCGGCCGCGTGGCGGAGGTGGCCCAGTCCATCCTGCCCGCGCAGAGCGGCCCCGCCATCCTGCGGGACCACGGGACGGAGCCGGAGGCCGTGGCCCAGCGGACCACCAGCCGGAAAATGGAGGTCTCCATGCCCCAGTTCCTGCTGGGCTTCAAGTGCCGCCCCGCGGCGGCGGGCGAGGAGTATCTGCGCCGCAGCCTGATCGGCAACATGGCCTGCGACCTGCTGCTGGGCGAGTCCAGCCCGCTGTATCAGCGGCTCTACGGGCAGGGACTGGTGAACGCCAGCTTCGGCGGCGCGTTCGAGATGATGCCGGACACGGCGTATCTTTACGCCGGAGGCGACAGCCGGGACGTGGAGACGGTGGCCGCGGAGATCGTGAAGGAGGCCCGCCGCCTTGCGGTGGAGGGGCTGGACTCCGCGTTTTACGAGCGGGTGCGCCGGGCGGCGTTCGGCGCGATGCTGCGGGGGCTGAACTCCTTTGAAAACGTGGCCGTTTCGCTGACGGAGGGGTACTTCGCGGGCTATGACGCGCTGCGTTTCCCGCAGGTGTTTGACAGCATCGGCGAGGGAGACGTGCTGGCCTTCATCCGGGACGAGCTGACGGAGGAGCGCTCGGCGCTCTCGTCCATCCTGCCCAAATGAGCGAAAGGAAGGATCTAAGTTGAAAGCACTCAGCGATATGCCGATCGGCTTTCCCGGCCTGTTCGGCGGGATCGAGATCAATCCGGACCCCATCGCCCTGCACATCGGCCACGGGATCTACTGGTACGGCATCATTCTGGCTCTGGGCCTGCTGGCGGGCCTGCTTTTGTGCATGAAGCAGGCAAAGCGCTTCGGACTGACGGAGGACAACGTGATGGACGTGGGCCTGTGGGCCGCGCCGCTGTGCATCATCGGCTCCCGCATTTACTACGTGGTGTTTTACCTCGACCTGTACCGCAACGCGGACGGGAGTCTGGACTGGGGCCGCGTCATTGCCATCTGGGACGGCGGCATCGCCATGTACGGCACGGTGATCGTGGGAATTCTGGTGGCGTTCGTCTACTGTAAGATCAAAAAGCTGAAGTTCCTTGCCATGACCGATCTGTGCGTCATGGGCCTGCTGATCGGCCAGTGCATCGGCCGCTGGGGCAACTTCATGAACCGGGAGGCTTTCGGCACGGACTGCTCCCTGCCGTGGCGGATGCAGCTGTGGATCAGCCAGACCCAGACCATCGAGGTCCATCCCACCTTCCTCTATGAGAGCCTCTGGAATCTGGTGGGGCTGCTGCTGGCGCTGTTCATCGTCAGCCGCGCCCGCCGATTCGACGGAGAGAACACCTGCTTTTACTTCCTGTGGTACGGCCTTGGCCGTGCGTGGATCGAGGGGCTGCGGACGGACAGTCTGTATCTGTTCGACTGGACGTTCATGGGCGAGCCGATCCGGGTGTCTCAGGCGCTGAGCATCGTGCTGGCCGCGGGTGCGGCCGTCGTGCTGTTCTATAACATCAAGATCCGGCACCGGGACGGCAGCGACCTGCTGATCCGTCAGGTGGAGGCCGCGCAGGCCGCCGCGGCGCAGGCGGCGGAGGAAGCTGTGCCCGCCGGAGAAGCGCCGGAGACCGCGGAGGATGCGGCTTCGTCTGCGCCGGGCGGAGAGGACCGCCCCGCGGAGGATGCGGCTCAGCCAGCGGGAGAGAGCGCCGAAGATGTGCCCCCCTCCGCGGCGGAAGATGCGCCCGCCGAGACGGCCCCGGAGAGCGCCGAGGAACCGTCCGCCAAGTGAGCGGCGCAGAGAAAACGAAAAAACGACCCGCGCCCCGGAGCCGCCGGCTCCGGGGCGCGGGCTTTTCAGTTCACGGTGCTCTGCGGGCGTTCACAGGCCCGACCGGGACTGCGTGTTACTGGGGAAGGCGCTGGACGGTGCCGTGGGCGCAGTCCACGCTGACCAGCATCCCGTCGGTCAGGATGCGGGTGGCGCCGTTGGCACCCACGATGACCGGCTTTTCCAGCGTCAGGCCAACGGTGGCGGCGTGGCTGTTGGAGCCGGACTCCTCGCTGATGACCGCCGCGCAGGCGCGCATGGCGGGGAGCATGTCGTTGGTGGTGAACGGCACCACCAGCACGCAGCCGGGCCGGGCCTTGGCGGCGACCTCCTCCGGCGTGCGGCAGACGCACAGCGGGCCGGAGGCCTTGCCGGAGCCGATGCCCACGGCGGTGAACAGGGAGCCGCCCACCAGATGGACGCGGATCATGTTCGTGGTCCCGGGCACACCCACCGGCACGCCGGCGGTGACTACTACCAGGTTACCCTGCTCCACCAGTCCCGCCTTCTGGGCGGCGTCCACGGCGAATTCCACCAGCTCATCCGTGTTGGCGGCAATGGGCATCAGGATGGGCGTCACGCCCCAGCTCAGGGCCATCTGGCGCTGCACGTGCTCGTCCAGCAGGCAGGCGATCACCTGCGTGCCGGGGCGGAAGCGGCTGACCAGCCGCGCGGTGGTGCCCCGCTGGCTGACGGTGATGATCGCGTCCGCGTCCACGTCGGCGGCGGTGGTGCAGGCGGCGTGGGCCGTGGCGGCGGCGATGGACAGGTGGCGGCTGGGGGCGGCATTTTTCATCCGCTTGGCGTAGTTGATGTCCGCCTCCGTCCGCAGGGCGATGGCGTTCATCGTCCGGACGGCCTCCACCGGGTACTTGCCCGCGGCGGTCTCGCCGGAGAGCATAATGGCGGAAGTGCCGTCGTAAATGGCATTGGCCACGTCGGTGATCTCCGCCCGGGTGGGCCGGGGATTCTCTATCATGGAGTCCAGCATCTGCGTGGCGGTAATGGCGGGCTTTCCGGCGGCCACGCACTGAGCGATGATGTCCTTCTGGATGATGGGGATCTCCGTGAAGTCGATCTCCACGCCCATGTCGCCCCGGGCCACCATGATCCCGTCGGACACGGACAGGATCTCGGAGAGGTTGTTCACGCCCTCCTGATTTTCGATTTTGGAGATGATGCGGATGGAGGAGTGGACGCTGTTGAGCAGACGCCGGATGTCCATCACGTCCGCCGCGCTGCGGACGAAGCTGGCGGCGATGAAGTCAAAGTCCTGTTCCACGCCGAAAAGGATATCCTCCTTGTCCTGCTGGGAGAGGTAGGGCATGCTCAGCCGCACGCCGGGAACGTTGACGCCCTTGTGGTTTTTGATGGGGCCGCTGTTTTCCACCCGGCAGCGGATGTCGCCGTCCCGGATGTCCAGAATGGTCAGGCGGATCAGTCCGTCGTCCAGCAGGATCGTCCCGCCGGGGCGCACGTCACCGGGCAGGTCCCGGTAGGTGATGGAGCAGATGTGCTCGTCGCCGGTCACGTCCCGGGTGGTCAGCGTGAACTCCTGCCCCTCCTTCAGCTCCACCTGCCCGTCCTTAAAGTTGCGCAGGCGGATCTCCGGCCCCTTGGTGTCCAGCATGGCCGCCACGGGCAGATCCATCTCCCGGCGCAGCTTTTTCACGAGGTCCAGCCGCTGCTTGTGCTCGGCGTGGCTGCCGTGGGAGAAGTTGAACCGGGCCACGTTCAGTCCGGCCTCCAGCATGGCGCGCAGCGTCTCCTCCCGATCCGTGGCGGGACCGAGGGTGCAGACGATTTTTGTTTTTCTCATAAAGCCCTCCTTGTAGTGCGGAAGCAGATCGCAAAAATATGTATTCCATCTTTATTATAATCGTTTTCCTTTTCATGACAAGGGCTGAATTAGAATTTTTTAGAAATTTTGCTTTTGCCGTCTCAAGGCCCCGGGCGGACGCTCCGTGAAACGCCGGGAAGGCCCGGAGGGACGCTTGTCCCTCCGGGCCCCGGCGCGGGTTTCCTCAGGCCGCGTGATGGCGCGCGGTGCGCTCCTCGCCGTCCTGAAAGAGCAGCGTGATGCACCACAGGCCCGCCAGTCCCACCAGCGCATAGATGATGCGGGAGAGAACCGCCATCTGTCCGCCGCAGAGAAAGGCGACCGTGTCAAAGCCAAACAGGCCGATGCCGCCCCAGTTGAGCGCGCCGATAATGGCCAGTACCAGCGCGATCTTGTCGATGACCATACTCCAGACCTCCTAAAATCGTTTCGCTGTGAGTCGGAAATAGGTTGCCCGCTGGGCGCGGCGCTATGCGCGGAAAAATCAGAAAAATTTTTGCGTAAACAGAAAAATTTTCTTACCCGGCGGTTGAATCCGGCGGAGGAGTATAGTATACTGAACGGGAAATGGGACGGCGCGCGGCGCGTCCGGAAATTTTGAACGACGGAAAGGGAGACCACACATGAATGAGAAATTCGAGCACCTGGGTTTCTATCCTGCGGATATCCTGCTTCCCGAAAACGCGGACATGAGCAAGTGGGCCGTGGTGGCCTGCGACCAGTTCACCTCTCAGCCGGAATACTGGGAGGCGGTGGAACAGTACGTGGGCGGCGCGCCCTCCACGCTGCGGCTGATCCTGCCGGAGGCGAAGCTGAACGACCCGGATGTGGACGATCACATCGCGGATATCAACCGTTCCATGCAGGAGTATGTGGACGGCGGCGTGTTCAAGACTTTGCCCGCGTCCCTCATTTACATGGAGCGCACCCAGTCCGACGGAAAGGTGCGCCACGGTCTGGTGGGCATGGTGGATCTGGACCAGTATGACTATACTCCCGGCTCCGGCGCCCTGATCCGCGCCACGGAGGGGACCGTGCTCTCCCGCATCCCGCCCCGGGTCCGGGTGCGGCAGGACGCGCCCATCGAGCTGCCCCACGTGATGCTGCTGATCGACGACCCGGACGGGCTGGTGATCGAGCCGCTGACCGCTCAGAGCGGCGCAATGGAAAAGCTCTATGACTTCGACCTCCAGCAGGGCGGCGGACACCTGACCGGCTGGAAGCTGACGGACGCGCAGATGGACGCCGTGGCCGGCGGGCTGACGGCCCTGTGTGCCCCGGAGCAGATGGAGAAGAAGTACGGGATGCGGGACGCCGCGCCGCTGCTGTTCGCCGTGGGCGACGGGAACCACTCTCTGGCCACGGCCAAGACCTGCTATGAAAACCTGAAGAAGGTCACGCCCAAGGAGCAGTGGGCCAGCCTGCCCGCGCGGTACGCGCTGGTGGAGGTGGTCAACAACCACGACGACGCGCTGAAGTTCGAGCCGATCCACCGGGTGCTGTTCAACGTGGACCCGGAGAAGGTGATTGCGGCGTTCAAGGCGTTTTACCCCTCCGCCCACGAGGGCGAGGGCGAGGGCCACACCATCGCCTATACCTATGCGGGGCACAAGGGCTTCCTCACCGTGCCGGACCCGAAGGTGCAGCTGGCGGTGGGTACGCTTCAGGCGTTCATCGACGAGTATCTCAAGGCCAACGGCGGCGAGGTGGACTATATCCACGGCGACGACGTGACCGACGAGCTGGGGTCCAAGCCCAACAACATCGGCTTCAAGCTGCCCGCCATGGGCAAGGAGCAGCTCTTCAAGACCGTGATGGCCGACGGCGTGCTGCCCCGCAAGACCTTCTCCATGGGTCACGCGCAGGATAAGCGCTATTACGTGGAGGCCCGGGCGATTCGCTGACCGGTTCCGTCCATTCCGCCCGGAAACAAGAAATAAGGAGACAACAGGCATATGTTTACGTTCAATCATTACAATTTCAACGTGGCCGATCTGGAAAAGTCCATCGCGTTTTACAACGAGGCGCTGGGCCTGACCCCCGTGGGCCGGAAGGAGGCCTCGGACGGCAGCTTTCAGATCGTGTTTCTGGGCGACGGAAAAACGGATTTCCGTCTGGAGCTGACGTGGCTGCGGGACCATCCCCAGCCCTACGATCTGGGCGAGTGCGAGTTCCATCTGGCACTTCAGGCGGAGGATTACGAGGCAGCCCACGCCAAGCATGAGAAGATGGGCTGCATCTGCTTTGAAAATCCCTCCATGGGCATCTACTTCATCAGCGACCCGGACGGCTACTGGCTGGAGATCATCCCCAGCCGCAAGTGAGCGCAAAAGGACCCGGCCCCAGCGGAGCGTTCCGCCGGGGCCGGGTTTTTCTTTTGACAGGCGGTCATTCCGCGCCGGACGATGTACGGACGCGCAGAAAACCGGCGGCGATCAGGAGAAAGACGGCGGACAGGCAGCCGTAAAATCCCAGCCCGACCCGCAGGAAGCAGTACACATAGTTGAAAGCGAAGTGGATCACGACGGCGTAAAGCAGATTGCGCCGCCGCTCCAGTACAGCGTTCATCATCACCGCCAGACAGGTCATCACCGCCACGTTGGCCGCGGCGTAGGGGATCAGGGCAAGGCCGGTGAAGTCCGAGTCCACGAACCACAGCACCGTGTGCCAGAATGCCCAGACGGCCCCCTGAATGAGACTGGAGCGGAGGAACGTGTACCGCCGGTTCAGCTCGTCCCGCAGATAGCCCCGCCATCCAGACTCCTCGCCCAGCGGCCCGGAGGTGAGGGAGAGCAGGGCGGACACGCCCAGCGAGTACTCCCCGGCGGAAAAGCAGGACCGGAGAGGAATACCCGCCGCCGCCGCGTACAGCGCCGCGGCCAGCAGGCTCCCGCCGGCGGTGACGGCGGCGTACAGCGCGCACCGGGGGAGGGAGAGACGATCCCGGAAAAGGTCCCGGTAAAACGCTCCCAGCGTGCAGCCCGGGCGCAGCCGGGGCAGCATGGCCCACAGCACGAAGGTGGGCGACCACGCGCACAGGTTGGACAGCAGCCGCATGGCCGGCGGCGGCGCGTGGAGCAGCATGGATGCCCCGCCGCACAGCACCAGCACCATCAGCCAGAACGTGAGATAGGCGGCGGCGTACCGCCAGACCGCCCGGTCCGCCCGGACCGTTTCCGCGGGCTGCGTCATGCGTCCTCCTCCACTCCAGACAGAGCGTGCGCCCGCTCCCGGGAAACGCCCAGAGAGATCAGAAAGGCGGCTCCGGCCCGGCGCAGCATCCGAAACGCGGTCTCCCGGCTCTCGCGGACCAGCCCGGCGGCGACCATGCAGGCCATGCCGTGGTTGTAGATCACCATGGTCTCCACAAGGCGGCCCGCGTCCTCCGGGGAAATGCCCGCCTCCTGCGCGATGGCGCCGAGAAGCGTTTCATCGTGCCCGCAGAGCGTCAGGTCCGTCAGCCCGCCGCTGATGCGCTTTCCGCTGCCGCCCAGATAGACGAAGCAGAACAGCCTTGGCCGGTTGATGGCCAGCTCCAGATACCGCTCTCCGCTGCGGGCAAAGCGCTCCATCGCCGTGCCGTCCGCGTCCGCCTCCGTGACGCGCAGCGCCTCGGCCAGCGCATAGTCCCCCAGCGCCTCCCGCAGCTTTTCCATGCCGCCGAACTGCCACGAGATGGGTTGGGTGGAGCAGCCGGTCTCCTGTGCCAGCCGCTTGATGGTCACGGCCTCGTAACCCTCCCGCTCCAGAATGTCCAGCGCCTTTTTCAGAAGCGTTTCCTTTGAGATCTTCGGAGTGCTCGGCATACCGTCGCTCCCTTCCTGATAATGGTGAAAACCAATTTACTGTAAATCGAAATATTGTAAACATCTTTATATATAGCGTGAAAACGGTTACTTGTCAAGTAAAGAAAATTTCCTGATTTTCCCATGACTGTCTTTTTGGGAGAGAATGGGCCGCACTGCCCGCCAGGCGGCTGTTTGAGCCGTCCTCCGCGCCGGGACGCACAGGACGGAAGCGCCCGTGGAGGATGGAAGCGCCAAACGGGAGACGGAAGCGCCAAACGGGAGACGGAAGCGCCAAACGGGAGACGGAAGCGGCGAAACAGGCCGCTTTCATCGTTCGGAAGGGGGGAGACTGCTTCGTGTCGCCCGGAAAGCCGAAGAGCCGGACGGCCCCGCAGGGCCGTCCGGCTCGGTGTATTCGGTCTTACAGTCGGACGCGCTTCGTTCAGACTTCCTCCGGCAGGGACTTTCCCAGTCGGCGGTACATGGTCTTTTTCACGGCCCGCAGGATGTTTTCGTACCCCGTGCAGCGGCACAGGTGGCCGGAGAGGAGCTTGCGGAGCTGATCGTCCGTATATTCCCTGCAGCTCTCCAGGATCTCCACCGCCGTCAGGATGAAGCCGGGGGAGCAGAAGCCGCACTGGATGGCCGCCTCGTCCACGAACGCCTGCTGGATGTCGCTCAGCTCGCCGTTGGGGCCCAGCAGGCCCTCCAGCGTGCGGATGGACTTGCCCTCCGCCCAGACGGCCAGATAGATGCAGGAGTTGAACGCCTCGCCGTCGATCAGGACGTTGCACGCGCCGCACTCGCCCACCTCGCAGCCCTTTTTCACGGAGGTCATGCGGAAGTCGTTGCGGAGCATGTCGGTCAGGCTGGCCCGCACGTCCACCGTCCGCTCCACCTCTTTGCCGTTGAGGGTGAAATGGACGACCTTATACTGCATCACGTGCTTTTCCATCACAGCGCACCTCCCGCCAGCTTTACGCTTTCGATAAACGCCCGCTTCGCGCTCTCCACGGCGATGTGCAGCCGGAAGTCCCGGCTGGCGCGCCACGAGTCGCGGGGGTTGATATCCTCCTTCACGGCCTGAGAGAACGATTCCGCCAGCTCCGCGGAGACCGGTTGGCCCGCGGCCAGCTTTTCCGCCGTCTCCGCCCGCAGGGGGATCGGCCCGGCCACGCCGAAGGCCACCCGCGCCCGCTCCACCGTCTTTTTGTCGGCGGACAGCCGCACGTTGACGGACGTTCCCAGCGTGGCGATGTCCATGGCGTTGCGCATGGAGTATTTGATGTAGTGGCCGAAGGTCCCCTCGTAGCTGGCCTTGGGAATGAGGACGCCGGTCTGGATCTCGCCGGGGCGGATATCCACCTTTCCGGCGCGGATGTAAAACTCCTGAATGGGGACGCGCCGCACGCCCTCCGGCCCGGTCAGCTCGATCACCGCGTCCCACGCGAACAGGGTGGACGCAGAGTCCGCCGAGGTCACGCCGTTGCAGGTGTTGCCGCCGATGGTGCCGATGTTGCGGATCTGGGGGCCGCCCACCTGATCCACCGCCTCGCCCAGCACGTTGATGTACTTCTGGATCAGCGGGTCCCGGGTGATGTGGGAAAAGCTGGTGAGCGAGCCGATACGCAGCGTGCCGTCCGGCTCCATGGAAACGCCCCGCAGCGCGTCGATCCCGTAAATGGAGATCAGCTCCGCGCCCGCGCGCTTGCCCTCCCGCATCTGCACCAGCACGTCGGACCCGCCGGCGATGATCTGGGCGTCGGGATGCTCCACGCGGAGGGAGACGGCCTCCTCCACGGTGTTGGCCTCATAGAGGGCTTTCATATCATACATTGCGGTTTCCTCCTCTCAGTCCCGGATCAGCCCGGCCTTGCGGAACTCCGCGTACAGCACGTGGGGCGTGATGGGGCAGCGGTCGATGGAAACGCCCGTGGCGTTGAGAATGGCGTTGCGGATGGCCGGCGCGCCGGAGCAGGCCGGCGGCTCGCCCAGCGCCTTGGTGCCGTAAGGCGAGGTGGGTTCCGGATTTTCCACGAACTCGCCCTCCAGATGGGGGTGGTCCATGAAGGTGGAGAGCTTATAGTCCAGCAGGTTGTTGTTGAGGGGCCTGCCGGTCTTTTCGTCGAACTTCAGCTCCTCGGACAGCCCGTAGCCGATGGCCATGGACATTCCGCCGTGGACCTGCGCCTCGGCAAGCTGGGGGTTGATGAGCGTTCCGCAGTCGTGAACGTTCACAAGGTCCACCAGTTTTACCTTGCACATGGGGATGTCCACCTCCACCTCCGCGAAGGAACAGCCGAAGGAATAGGCGTTGGTGCGGATCTGGGCGGTGGTTTCGGCGGTGATGTGCTGGCTGTGGTCCACGGAGTAGAGCGCCTCCATCGCAAGGTCGCCCAGCGACTTGAGGATGCGGCCGTCCGTCTTGCGGACGATGTTCCCGTCCACGATGTCCAGATTGCTCACCGGCATGCGGGTCTGCTCCTTGGCGATGTTCAGGATGCGCTCCCGCAGGGCCATGCCCGTCTGCATGATGGAAAAGCCGCCGATATAGGTCTGACGGGAGGCGTACGCGCCGGTGCCGTAGGGCGTCACGTCGGTGTCCTGCGTGGAGACCACGTGGACCATCTCCACCGGCACGCCCACCGCGTCCGCCACCATCTGGGAATAGGCGGTGTCGCAGCCCTGACCGATCTCCGTCTCGCCGGTCTGGAACTGGAGGGAGCCGTCCTGATTGAGCACCATCCGGCAGGAGGAGCTTTCCATGGAGATGGGCCACACGGCGGTGTTGTACCAGAACACGGCGCAGCCCACGCCCCGGCGCACCGGGCCGGTCTGGTTCTGATATTCCTTCTGCTTGCGGGCAAAGTCCATATAGGCCATGCCCTTGTCCATGCACTGGTTGAACGTGTCGGTGTACAGCTCGTTTTTGGAGAAGGGGTCCACATAGCCCACCGGCATCAGATGCGCCCGGCGGAAGGCAATGGGGTCCTGTCCCAGCGCCCGGGCCACGTCCTCGATGTGGCTCTCTCCGGCGAACATGGCCTGCGGGATGCCGTAGCCCCGCATGGCGCCCGCCGCTGGACGGTTGGTGAACACCGTCCAGCTGTCGCACTCCACGTTGTCGCAGGGGTAGAGCTGGGGAAACGCGCCCATGCCCTTGGCCACGATGCCGTGGCCGTGGGACGCGTAGGCACCCTGATTGGAAAACGCCTCGAACTTCCGGGCGACGAAGGTGCCGTCCGGCCGGAGCCAGGAGATGATATGGGTGCGGATGGCGTGGCGCACGCGGTTGGAGACGAACGTCTCCTCCCGGCTGCACTCCAGCTTCACCAGCCGGCCGCCCAGCTGCGTGGTCAGCCACGCGCACAGCGGCTCATAGAGCGCGTCCTGCTTGTTGCCGAAGCCGCCGCCGATATAGGGCTTGATGACCCGGACGTTTCCCCAGGGAATGCCCAGCGCCTGCCCGATCACGCGGCGGACGATGTGGGGGATCTGGGTGGAGGAGACCACCACGATCCGGCCGGAGTCCTCATAGGCGTAGCAGCCGTGGTTTTCAATGTGGCAGTGCTGCACGGTGGGGGTGTCGTACCACCCCTCCACCTTGATAAGACCCGGCTCCTGAATGGCCTTTTCATAGTCACCCCGGCGGATGTCGGTGTGGGCCAGCACATTGCCGGGGTACTTTTCGTGGAGCTGGGGCGCGTCCGGCTTCATGGCCTCCTGCGGGTCCAGCACGAAGGGGAGCTCGTCATACTCCACCTTGATGGCCCGGACGGCCTGCGCCGCGGCCACCTCGTCCTCCGCCACCACGACGGCCACATCGTCGCCGTAATAGCGCACGTGGCGGTTGAGCAGCATCCGGTCCGCCACGTCCTGATGGTGGGGGTCCATGGACCATGGATGGCCCGCCGTGGGGAAGGGACGGTCCGGCGCGTCGAAGCAGGTGAGGATCTTCACCACGCCGGGGACCTGCTCCGCCTCGGTGATGTCCACGGACTTCACATAGCCGTGGGCGATGGTGCTGTGCTTGACCTTGGCGATCAGGGCGCTGCGGTCGCACAGATCGTCCACATACTTCGCCCGGCCTGTGGCCTTTTCGTACGCGTCCACGCGGGTAATGCTCCTGCCGACGCTCTTGCTCATGGGACTGGCCTCCTTTTGAAGTGAACTTTCCCGTCCG
The DNA here is from genome assembly GCA_934574045.1 of uncultured Oscillibacter sp. Taxonomy (GTDB): domain Bacteria; phylum Bacillota; class Clostridia; order Oscillospirales; family Oscillospiraceae; genus Oscillibacter. The sequence goes on from CAKTMK010000020.1 coordinate 32,937, forward strand.
GTTGACTGGAGGCGGGAAAAGCGGATATACTAAGGAAAAACAGAGGAAACGGGGGAACGGAATGGAAAAGCTGGGATGCGCGGTCCTCGCCGCGGGGAACGCGCGGCGCTTCGGCGCCAACAAGCTGACCGCGGCGCTGGAGGGCCGCCTGCTGATCGAGCGGGTGCTGGAAACGGTCCCGGCGGAGCGGTTTTCCGCCGTGACGGTGGTGACGCAGTATCCGCAGATCCTGAAGCTGGCGGGAGAGTATCGTTTCTCCGCCGTATTCAACGAGCATCCGGAGGAGGGCCTGAGCCGCTCCGTCCGGCTGGGGCTGACGGCCCTGCGGGACTGCTCCGCCGTGTGCTTCATGGTGGCGGACCAGCCGCTCCTGCGGCAGGAGTCCGTGGCCGCGCTGACGGAGTTTTTCCTCCAGTCGCCCCAGTCCATCGCGGCGCTGGGCCACGGCGGGAAGCGGGGCAATCCCTGCGTGTTTCCCGCCCGGTTCTACCCGGAGCTGATGAAGCTGACCGGAGACGTGGGCGGCGCGGCGGTCATCCGCCGCCACGAGGACGACCTGCGTATTCTGGAAGTCCCGGCCCGGGAGCTGTGGGACGTGGACACGCCGGAGGCGCTGGCGCGGCTGGCCGCGCTGGAGGAGGGCGGCGGGCGCTGAGCGCCCGATGGAAAGCGGTCTGCGCCAGCCCGGCGCGGGCCGTTTCCGTTATTTCCGGGAGTACGGCGTATTTTCCAGCGGAAGGCTGGTGCGCAGCTTGCCGTCGTAGCGGAAGTAGGCGTCCGAAATAGCGGGCGCGGTGGGGATGGAGGTGATCTCGCCGATGCCGATGGCGCCGCAGGCCACGTTCAGTCCCGGCTTTTCCACGATCAGCGGCTGGATCTCCGGGATCTGGTTGGCCCGGAACAGGCCCAGCGTTCCGTATTTCGCAAGGGGCTTGCAGTCCGTCAGGGGATAGCGCTCCGTCAGGGCGTATCCCATGCTCATGACTACGCCGCCCTCGATCTGCCCCTCCACGCTGGTGGGGTTGACCGCCTTGCCCACGTCGTGGGCGGCCACGATCCGCTCGATCTTCCCATCGTCGTTGAGGACGCACACCTGCGTGGCGTAGCCGTAGGCCACGTGGCTGACGGGATTGGGCACGTCCGCGCCCAGCGGGTCGGTCTTGGCCAGATATTCGCCGTAAAACTCCCGGCCCTCCAGCTCGGCGAGGGGCGCTTCGGCCATGGCGGCCCGGAGCGTCTCGCAGGCGCGGCGGCAGGCCTCGCCGGTGATAAGCGTCTGGCGGGAGCCGGAGGTGGTGCCGGAGTCCGGCGCGCGCCACGTGTTGGACCGCTCGTATACCACCTCGTCCCGGCGCAGACCGGTCTGGTCGCAGACCATCTGCGTGAGGACGGTGCCCAGCCCCTGCCCGATGCAGGATGCGCCGGCGTAGATGTGGAGCTTTCCGCCCTCCACCGTCAGGCGGACCCGGCCCGTGTCCGGGATGCCCACGCCCACGCCCGCGTTCTTCATGGCGCAGGCGATGCCGGCGTAGCGCGCCTTTTCGTAATAAGGCTTCACGGCCTCCAGTGTTTCGGCAAGGCCGGTGGAATCGTCCACGATCTGCCCGTTGGGCAGCTCCTGCCCGGGGCGGATGGCGTTGCGCCAGCGGATCTCCCACGGGGAGATGCCCACCTTGTCCGCCATCTGGTTCAAAAGCGTCTCGATGCAGAAGCACGTCTGGGTCACGCCGAAGCCGCGGAACGCGCCCGCGGGCGGGTTGTTGGTGTAATAGGCCCAGCCGTCGATCTCAAAATTCTGATAGTTGTACGGCCCCGCCGCGTGGGTGCAGGCCCGCTCCAGAACCGGCCCGCCCAGCGAGGCGTAAGCGCCGGTGTCGGCGATGACCTCCGCGGCCACGCCCTGAATAATGCCGTTTTCATCACAGCCCAGCGAAAATTCCATCTCCATGGGGTGGCGCTTGGGGTGGATGAGGATGCTCTCCGCCCGGGTGAGCTTCACCTTCACGGGCCGCTGGGTGAGGTACGCCACCAGCGCCGCGTGGTGCTGGACGGTCACGTCCTCTTTTCCGCCGAAGCCGCCGCCCACCAGCATATTTTTGACCTTTACCTTTTCCGCGGGCAGGCCCAGCATCCCCATCGTCTCGTGCTGCGTGTCGTAAGCGCCCTGATCCGTGGAGAGGATCACCACGCCGCCGTCCTCCGGATACGCCAGCGCGCACTCCGGTTCCAGAAACGCGTGCTCCGTCCACGGCGTCGAGAACCGCTGGGTCAGCACGTATTTCGACCGGGCGATGGCCTCCGCGGGGTTGCCGCGCTGGATGTGCTTGTGGGCCAGCAGGTTGCCGGACTGATGCACCAGCGGCGCGTCGGGCAGCATGGCCTCCTGCGGGCTGCGCACCATGGGCAGCTCCTCATAGTCCACCCGCACCAGCGCCTTGGCCTGCGCCAGGATCTCCGGCGTCTCCGCCGCCACGATGCAGACCGCGTCGCCCAGATAGTGGGTGATGCCGCCCACGGGGATCATGGTGTCCCAGTCCTTCTGAAGGTGGCCCACCTTGTTTTTCCCCGGAATGTCCTCCGCGGTGAACACGCCCGCCACGCCCGGCAGGGCCTTGGCCTCCTCCGTATGGATGGCCAGCACCCGTGCCCGGGGATACCGGCTGCGCACCGCGCTGGCGTAAAGCATCCCGTCTATGTACACGTCGTCGGGGTACTGCCCCGTTCCCGTCACCTTTTCCCGCACGTCCACCCGGGGGACCCGGCTGCCCAGCGACCAGTCCTGCGGCTCCGGCGGGATCTCTCCGCTGCGCAGCACCTCCGCCGCCAGCAGGATGCCGTCGATGATCTTCACGTATCCGGTGCAGCGGCAGATGTTGTTGCGGATGGCGAACGCCGCCTCCTCCCGGGTGGGGGAGGGATTCTGGTCCAGCAGACCCTTGGCGGACATCACCATGCCCGGGATGCAGAAGCCGCACTGAACGGCCCCCGCCTTTCCGAAGGCGTAGGTGAACGCCTCCCGCTCGAAATCGCTCAGGCCCTCCACCGTCACGATGCTCTTGCCCTCCAGCTTGTCGGTCTGGGGGACGCAGGCCTTGGTGGCCTTTCCGTCGATGAGCACCGTGCAGGTGCCGCAGGCGCCCTCACTGCATCCGTCCTTCACCGAGGTCAGGCGCAGGCTGTCCCGCAGAAAGCGGATGAGCTTCTGGTTTTTTTCCGCGCACACGGTCCTGCCGTTCACGGTAAATGTCGCCATCGTGTTCTCCTCCTCAAGCTCCGTGACCGGCCCCGGTCCCACGGCCTGTTTTCGTCGGCCCCCAATGAAAGGTTGACCTTTTCATGATTATACAATAATTTTCAGGCAGGCGCAATCTCTGTTTGTGCGTTTCGTTATACTACTTGAACTATCACGCATCCTCGCGGGGCAGCTCCCAGCCCACCAGAAGCGCCCCGTCCCGGACGGTGACGGCGGCCTCGTCCGCGGCGAAGTGATTGCTCACGCCCACGGCCACCTCCGGCCGCAGCACGGCGTTTTCCAGCGGGTACTGAAGGCCCGTCTCGTCCACGCCCCGGGCCTCGCCCGCCATGGGGAACACGGACACAAGGCCCCAGTCCACCTGCCGCCGGAGGGTCAGCGTCTCGTTTTCCACCGCCGTCCAGCAGAAATCGTCGCCGTACAGCCAGCCCCGCGCGCCGCTGCGGCGCAGATACAAAAGCGCCTGAAAGTTGGCCAGCGTGTGGTCCAGCCGCTTTCCACCGGTGCCGCCGTAGAGGTAAAACTCCCGGCAGCCCCGCTCCAGCCCCAGCTTCACGGCCAGCATGGTGTCCGTGTCGTCCTTTTCCACCGGCACCCGCTGCACGGGCACGCCGGACGGCTCCGGCATGGAGTCAAAGTCCCCCAGCACCAGCGCCGGGTCGATCCCCAGCCTGCGGCACAGGCGGTAGCCCGCGTCGGCGGCGATCACCAGATCGCCGGGAGCGGGCCGCTCCCGCAGGCCGAAAAAGTCCCCCGCGGCAAAGATAAAGCAGCGTTCCATCTGCGTCCCTCCGGTTCTTCATTTGACCCGGCGCCCGCCGGACCGTTTTGCCCATTTTAGCATATTGCGGCGCGGAATGATATGGTCCCGCGCATTTTTCGGCCATTTTACCACAGGTCCGCCCGCTTGACAAACGGAGACTGTCCGATTATAATGAGCCTGACAATTCCAAGGGGTGCTGGCGGAAGCCGGCTGAGATGGACGTATCCCCGCCCGATCCCTCGAACCTGATCCGGATAATGCCGGCGTAGGAATGTGAGCTGTTTTGCCGCATGACGAGGCCGGAGCCAGTCGTGCGGATTTTTTTCGCCCGCAGGCTCCGGGTCGCGGGATTGCCAATTCAGAAAGAGAGGAAGTCTTTCCAATGAAGCACAGCCGCATCCGCATGATCTGCGAGGCTGCCGTCCTGATGGCTCTGGCGCAGATCCTCAGCTACATCAAGCTCTATGAATTCCCCAACGGCGGGTCCATCGACTGCGCCATGGTCCCCATCATTCTCTTCGCCGTGCGGTACGGCGCGGGCTGGGGCACCGGCGTGGGTCTGGTCTACGGCGCGATGCAGTATTTCTTTGCCAACGGCATCTCCATCGACTGGACCACGATCATCTGCGACTATTTCCTTGCCTACGCTCTGCTGGGCCTTGGCGCGGGACTGTTCCACGGACAGAAGTACGGCGTGTACGCCGGGACGCTGTGCGGCGGCGCGCTGCGCTTCCTCGCCCATCTGGCGGTGGGCGCCATCGTGTGGGGCCAGTGGATGCCGGACGAGTTCTTCGGCATGACCATGACCAACCCGTGGTTCTACTCCCTCCTTTATAATGGGAGCTATATGCTGCCGGACATCGCGATCTGCTGCGTGATCTTCGCCCTGCTGTACCGCCCGCTGAAGAAGTACTTCACCTGCGCGGACCTGCGGGCCGGGGAGTCCCAGTCCGTCTGAGCGTCCCGCCTGAAAAACGGGCGCCCCGCCGAAACGGCGGGGCGCCTGCGCGTCCGTTCGCCGCCCGCTCGGGCGGCGTCTTTTTATCTTCCGGCGTTACATGATGTGCTCCTCGCAGAAATTGTCCAGCACGCGGACGCCCATTTCCTCCCGGGTAGCCACCGGGAACAGGGCGATGCTCACCGGGTCGAACGCGGGGCACAGCCGCCGCTCCGGCTCCAGCCGCAGCACCGGCGCGTCCTGCGCGGAGCGGTCCTTCTGTCTGCTCATGAAATCACCCTCCGCTAGTATGTGGGCGGCGGGCGAAAGCATACCGGGAAGTTCCTGCCGCCGCTTCCCGAAAACGGCTGCGCCTCAGCGCTTGTCGCCGGGGCGGAACAGCAGCGCCATCAGCACGCCGAACACCACCGCCGCGGCGATGCCGCCCGCCGTGGCGGTCAGCCCGCCGGTGAACACGCCCAGCCAGCCCTGTTCGGCTACCGCCTTTTTCACGCCCTTGGCCAGCGCGAAGCCGAAGCCGGTCAGCGGCACCGAAGCGCCCGCGCCGCCCCAGTCCGCGATGGGCTGATACACGCCCACGGCCCCCAGCAGCACGCCCGTCACCACGTAGCCGGTCAGAATGCGGGCGGGGGTGAGCTGCGTCCGGTCAATCAGGATCTGCCCGATGGCGCAGAGGATGCCGCCGCAGAGAAATGCGTTCAAATATTCCATTTCAGTCTCCTGATATTCCGCCCGGAGGGCGGAGGATTCAAGGCCGTCTCACCGCTCCGCGCTGATGCAGACGGCGTGGCACACGCCGGGGATGGACTCCCCCTGAAAGCTGGACGTGGGCGAGAGGAGCGCGCCGGTGGGGGCGAAGAGGATGCGCCGCCATTTTCCGGCCTTCAGCCCCGGCAGAAGATATCCGCACAGAACGGCGGCGGAGCAGCCGCAGCCGGACGCGCCCGCGTGCATATCCTGCTTCTGCCGGTCATAGAGCAGCATTCCGCAGTCCAGATAGTTCTCGTGCAGGTCCAGACCGTCCCGCTGGAAAAACTCCTGCACGATGCTGTGGCCCAGCTCGCCCAGATCGCCGGTGAGGATCAGGTCGAAGTCCGCAGGCCGGGTCTTTGTGTCCCGGAAGAAGGCGGACAGCGTGTCGTATGCCGCCGGGGATGATGTTTCAATAGGCCCATAAAGATCAGCCGGCAGCACTGGAAATGCCCTGTTCATCAAGCAGATCAAGGAGCCGCTGATATTCGTCCTGATATTTGAATTGTATCGTTATTGTGCCGCCCTCGTGAACGTAGATCATTTCGATCAGCTCTACAATGACTTCACGAGTCAGGACTTGGATATTGCGATAACGAAGGAAACTGGAAATGAATTTGTTCTCTGAGACGGGGGTAGATTGGTACTTGCTGATCTCCTCTTTGATGTTGGCAATCGCAATTTCGATTTGCTCAAGCTGCTCGCCTATCTTGGCCTTTAGTGAAAGATACTCGTCCTTGGACAGAATCCCGGCTTTCCAATCGGGGTAAAGATCGATCCGGCAGCGGGAGACTTTCTCGTATTCCTCTTCTTTTAACTGAAGCATCTTTTCAAGGCGGGAAGACTTCGCGGCCCGAACATTTTGATTGTTAAGGTCATTCACGAGCTGATCCATCGAAACCGCGAGATTGATCTGAGACTGGATAGTGGCAAGAACGGCGTCGTAAAGCTGCTTTTCCCGGATGGTATGTTTGGTACATAAATTGCGGCCCGCTTTACGGAACGTCTGGCAGACATAGTAGTGATACGTTCCATACGACTGCGCTACGCTCTTTTTTCCCATTGCTCTCAGACAATCGGCACATCGAATATACCCTGCAAATATACTGACGTGATTGATGCCGGGGGAAGTCCGTGTGTCCCGCATCAAAAGCTGCTGCACCGTTTCAAATTTCTCACGGTCAATGATCGCTTCATGCGTGTTCGGAACAACGGTCCAATTTTCCTCGGGAACGGCGACGCTGACCTGCACCTTATAGCTTTTGGTCCGGTTCTTGCTCTGGACCATATCCCCGACATAAAGCCTGTTCTTCAAAACCCGCTTTACCGAGGAATCGGGCCATGCGCTGTCCAGTTGTCCGGCGGGATGCTTGTAGTTCAGAC
>CAKTMK010000021.1 GCA_934574045.1 uncultured Oscillibacter sp.
TCCCGTTTTGTCAACCCTTTTCGTCCCCTTTTTTCACTTTTGCTCATATTTTCTATCAATCACCCTTATATCGGGGGTGCTTCTGGGCAGTTTTACAACACACGCCAAAAAAAACGGCCCCGGCGCAGAAAACCGCGCCGGGGCCGCCAGTCTTATTTATCCCATATCCCGCGGGTAGGTCTGGGCGATGGGTGCGGAGCCGTACCACTCCGCCGGCTCGCCGTCCACCAGATACCGCACCTGCTGCACCGCCTCCAGCGAGGTCAGCGACAGGGCCAGCGCATCCAGCGCCGGCTGCATATCCGTATTCTCCGGAAAGGATGGCAGGATCGCACCGGGCAGGTTGACGTAGCACACGCCGTCGCTGAGCTGGGTGGTCAGGACCGTAAAGCCGTCCGGCAGAGCGGAGGTCAGCCCCCGCTCCTGCGGCCCGGCCTCCAGCGCATCCACCAGCGCGGAGAGCTGGGTATCCCCCTCGTAAAGATCCAGCCGCTGCGCCGTGCCGGTCAGCGCGCCGGACGCGTCTAAGAACCACAGCGTCACCGGCACCGTGCTGACCACGTCCTCCATGCTGCTCAGCAGCAGGTCCTCCGCCGTGAAGGACTGGGTACTGCGATAGGCAAGCTCCTGCCCCCGGACCGTGACAGACACGGAGGACACCGCCGGAAGCTGCGTCAGCGTCAGCGTGATGCAGTAATCCGCCAGCGTGAGCGAAATGCCGGAAAGGGTGCTGTACGGATACGTCAGATCGATCACGGCGCAGCCGTCCTCCAGCCGCGCAGCGATAAGCTGCGTCCCCGCAGGGAACGGGCTTTTGAGCGTCTCGTCCTCCGGGCCGCGCAGGAGCCGCTGGGTCAGCCGCTCCACCGCGTCCAGTCCCTCCAGCTCCTGAAAGCCGTCCAGCACCGCCGTCTCCGCCCGGACGGCGTCCGTCCCGGCAGCTGCTCCCAGATCCGCCTCGACATAGTAGAGCGCGCAGGCATTCTCCGCCGCCTGAGACTGGCGCGCCGCGTAGGCGCACCCCGGCAGCAGCAGGCTCAGAGCCAGCGCGCAGAGTATCAGCTTTCTCATGGTCTGCCGCCTTTCTCCGCCGCCAGCGGCCAGCGGACCGTGAACACCGCGCCGCCGCCGGGGCGGTTCGCCGCCTCCACGCTGCCGCCCCGGTTCTTCACCGTGTCCTGCACAATGGACAGGCCCAGTCCCGTTCCGCCTGCGGCCCGGGAGCGGGCCTTGTCCACCCGGTAGAACCGCCGGAAAATGCGGGGCAGATCCTCCTCCGGGATGCCCACGCCGTTGTCCGCCACGGTCAAAACCGCCCAGCGGTCCTCCTCCCGGCGCAGGCTGACCCACACCTGCCCGCCGTCGTGAGAGTATTTCACAGCGTTGTCCACCAGATTGTAGATCACCTGATGCAGCTCGTCCCGGGTGGCCATCACGCTGCACGGCTCCATTTCCTCACAGTGCAGCGCCACCTGCCGCGCCTCGGCCACCAGCTCCATCATCCGCAGCACCCGCTCCAAGACCGGCCCCACGTCCACCTCCAACGGCGGCGGCAGCACGCCGCTGTCCAGCCGGGTCAGGCGCAACAGATCCTCGCTGATGCGGCTGAGCCGCTCCGCCTCCTGCCCGATATCCGCCACAAATTCCCGGGTGGTGGCCGGGTCGATGTTCTCCGTCTGCAAAATGGAATCCGTCAGCAGCCGGATGGCCGCCAGCGGCGTTTTCAGCTCGTGGGACGCGTCTGAGACGAACCGCCGCCGCACATCCTCCGTCTTTTGCAGGCGGTCCGTCAGGCTGTTGAACTCCTCGCCGATCAGGGCGATCTCATCGTGGCCCCGGATGGCCGCCCGGTGGCTGTATGCGCCGGCGCGGACCTGCCGGATGGCGGAGAGCAGCTCGCCGATCTTCTTCGTCAGCGCCCGGGAGAGAACGAAGGACACCGCCAGCACCAGCACGCCCACCATGATGGAGAGGTTGCGGATATTGCTCTGAAAGCCCCGCAGCAGCGCCGCCTGCTCCACGTCGTATTCATAGGCGTACACCGCGCCGATGATCCGGTTCTGATACAGCACGGGCGAGGCCGCCCGGCTGCGGAACGCCCCGCCCCGGTAGCTGCACGTGAACGCGTCGTTCCCGGAAAGGGCCTGCACCACCTCGGTGTAGAGCACGTAGTCCCCCACCGCGCCGTCGGACTCCCGTGTGTCGTACAGGACCCGGCCCGCCGCGTCGGTGACGAGGATGCGGCTCAGGTCGGTGGACTCCGCCAGCGTCATGGCCGCAGTCACGTTCTCCTCCGTCAGCCCCTCCAGATCTCCAAGGGCGGACACCATCACCGAGACGCTGTTTTCCATCGTCGCGGCCTTGGAGCGGAACACCAGATCCTCCGACACCAGCAGCGGGTAGGTGTTCAAAAGTCCCAGCACCGCCGCGATCAGCAGAATGTAGCTCAAGCCGAATTTGAGCTGAAGGCTGTTGCGCGCCTGCGGCTCCTCTCTCGTCTCAGCCCTTGAAATAGTACCCCACTCCCCACTTTGTCAGGATATACTCCGGCTCCGCCGGATTCTTCTCCAGCTTCTCCCGCAGTCGGCGGACATGGACGTCCACCGTCCGGTAATCGCCGCCGTAGGAGTATCCCCAGACCACGTTCATCAGGTTTTCCCGGCTGTACACCCGCCGGGGGTTGCGCATCAGAAGCTCGATCAGATCGTACTCCTTGGCCGTCAGGTCCACGGTCTTTCCGTCCCGGACGGCCACCCGCTGCTCCGTATCCAGCGACAGGTCTCCCGCCGTCAGAACGGTGCCCTGCGCCCGCTGGGTGCCGCCCGCCCGGCGCAGCAGCGCCCGGACCCGGGCCTTCAGCTCCAGAATGTTGAACGGCTTGGTCACATAGTCGTCCGCCCCGGACTCAAAGCCCATCAGCTTGTCCGCGTCCTCGCTCTTGGCCGTCAGCATGATGATGGGCACGTTGGAAAACTCCCGGATGCGCATGCACGCCTCGATCCCGTCCAGCTCCGGCATCATCACGTCCAGGATCACCAGATCGAACCGGCTGCTGCGGGCCAGCTCCACGGCGGCCGCCCCGTCGTAGGCGCACTCCACCTCATAGCCCTCGTTCTCCAGATTGAATTTCATGCCCTTGACCAGCAGCTTTTCGTCGTCTACAACCAGAATCTTCAAATTTCCGTTCGTCCTTTCCGTTTATCCGGCCCGCACGTGGCCGCGCAGCGCCTCCAGCTTTCCCTCGCCGATGCCGCTGACATTCACCAGCTCGTCCACCGTGGAAAACGGCCCGTGCTCCGCCCGGTAGTCCACGATCCGCCGGGCCAGCTTTTCGCCGATGCCCGGCAGGGTCGCCAGCTCCTCCACGTCGGCGGCGTTGATGTCCACCGGCTCCTCCTCCGGCAGCAGCAGCTCCGCCGAGGATGCGGCCCGCTCCGTCTCCACGGTGAAGCCCTCGTACTGCGCGGCGCCCGCGCCGGAGCGGATAAAGGCGGAAAGCCCCAGCACCAGACACAGAAACGCCGCCGTGATCCCCAGCAGGAGCAGTTCCGCTTTTGCAGGGCAGTTTTTTCTCTCCACGGTTGAACTCCCCCGAAAAATTTGTTATACTAAAATTATATGTAGAATCCGCGGGCTTTCTGTCGTCCCGGCAGCCCGCCTGACACCATTATACCATATAATGTAGGAGATTGACATGAAATTCAAACGCCTTTTCTCTGTTTTTTTGCTGCTGACCGTCCTCGCGGGCTTCGCCGCGGTCCCCGCCGCGGCGGACGAGACGAAAACGCCGGTCCCGGACCCGGACATTCAGGCCAAGGCGGCGCTTCTGGTGGACTGGGACACGGAGACGGTGCTCTACGCCAAAAATGAACACACCGAGCTATATCCCGCCAGCCTGACCAAGATCATGACCGCGCTGCTGACGCTGGAGGCCGTGGATCAGGGGAAGCTGGCGCTGGATCAGGAGCTGACCGCCACCGCCTCCGCGCTGGACGGGCTGGCCGCCGACGGCAGCACCGCCGGGATCAAGGTGGGCGAGACCATGACGGTGGAAAACTACCTCAAGTGCATGCTGATCGTCTCCGCCAACGAGGCCTGCGACGTGCTGGCCGAGGGCGTCAGCGGCAGCGTGAGCGCCTTTGTGGACGCCATGAACGCCCGGGCGGCGGAGCTGGGGTGCAAAAACACCCACTTCGTCAATCCAAACGGCCTGCACGACTCCCAGCACTACACCTCCGCCTGGGACCTGTACCTCATCACGCGGGAGGCCCTCAAGCACCCGGAGTTCATGGCCGTGTGCGACATGGGCGTGGCGGAGATCCCTGCCACCAACCTCTCCGAGAGCCGCCGCCTACGCACCACCAACTACCTGCTCTCCAACTGGCGGGCCGCCGGGTATCTCTACCCCGACGCCCACGGCATCAAGACCGGCTCCACCAGCGAGGCGGGCCACTGTCTCGTCTCCTCCGCCACCCGCGGCAGCCGCAGCCTCATCAGCGTGGTGCTGGGCGCGGATCGCGTGGTGGGCGAAAACGGCGTGGCCGACGTCAAGAGCTTTTCCGAGACGAGCCGCCTTTTCGAATGGGGCTTCGCCAACTTCTCCACCCAGACCGTCCTCACCGAGCTGGATATGCTGGCGGACGTGCCGGTGGCCCTGAGCAAGATCGACAGCGTGGCCGTCCACCCCGACCGGGAGGTGACGCTGGTCCTGCCCAACGACGTGGGACCGGAGGATCTGGAGCGGAAGCTGACGCTGGAGGAAAACGTGCAGGCTCCCGTGTCTGCCGGGCAGGAGCTGGGCAGCGTGGAGCTGTCCCGCAACGGGACGGTATATGTCAGCGTGCCGCTGGTGGCGCTCAACGACGTGGAGGCATCCAAGCTGCTGACGTTCTGGTTCAATGTGCGGGAGTTTTTCAGCCGCACCTCCGTGCGCGTCGCCCTGATCGTGATCGGCCTGCTGATTTTGGCTGGAGTGCTCTGGAAGCTGACCATGGGCCGCCGCCGCTATCGGTACGGCCGCCCCGCCCGCCGCACCCGGGGTTATCGCGGACGGCGCAGATAACATTTCTGCACAGCATAAGGCCCGCAGACGGAAAACCGTCCGCGGGCCTTTTTTACGCGCTCATTTTTTCAAAACCTCGTTCCGGATATAGGAAAACGCCGCGTCCTCGCCCTCGTCCCGCAGCTTCACCAGCATGGATTCCAGCAGCGCGGCGGTCTTGTCGTTCAGGATGGTGTGGGTCTTGGAATGCTGAAAGAACTTCCACGGGTCCGCGTTCTCAAACTGGTCTCCCCGGTAGACCCGGCTGGCGGCGTACCGGTCGCAGAACATCTCCGCCACATACTTCACCGGCATCTCTACGCCCACGATGCCGAAGGAGCCGTCCGGCTTCTGACCGTAGTCCGTCCAGTACTCCAGATGGTGGCGGTTGCGGCCCTTGTGGTGGAGCCACGCGGAGGAGTATCCCCGCTCCCGGCGCTCCGCGTCGTTGGGGCTGCGGTCGCCCTGAAAGTATTTCGCCCCCACCCAGAACTCCCGGGGCGAGTATTTGGACAGGTCGTGGGTCAGCCCCTGCCAGTAAAGGCCCAGCCGGAAGCAGTATTTCCGCACCAGCGCGCGGTGGCGGTTGACGGTGTGCAGATGTTCCCAAACGTGCATGGCGTTCACCTCGAAATGTTGAAAGCGGATCGCTCCTGCGTTTCAGTTTACCACGTTCCGCCGAAAAAAACGAGAGGAATTTTCGCATAAACCCGCCGCCGCCGCAAACACTCTCTTTCAGAAAGGGGGCGCGCAGATGGCAGATGCGGCGCTTTTCGGCGCGGGCGGGACCGGGCCGCTGCCCGCCGGGGTGGAGCGGCCTGCGTCCGTTTCGGACCTGACGCGGAAGCGGTGGGAGCTGCTGGCCCTCACCACGGAGGGCTGCCGCCGTCTGGCCCGGACGCCGCAGGCGGTCTGCGCCTGCGGGACCGCGTTGCTGCCCAGCGGGTGGAGCGGCCTTGCCGTCCGGCAGATCCGGGCGGAGCGGGTGGTGAGCTGCGGGCTATCCTCCCGGGACAGCCTGACCTTTTCCAGTCTGGATGGCGGGCAGTCGGTGGTCTGCGTCCAGCGGGCGCTCTCCCGCCCGGACGGCGGCACGGTGGAGCCGCAGGAGCTGCCCGCCGGGCGGCCGGACGGCCCGCCGGAGGATCTGCTGGCGGCGGTAGGGCTGGGCCTTCTTTTGTGAGCGGCGGCGCGGAAAAGCGCCCCGGCGGAGATCCGCCGGGGCGCTTTGCTCACTCCATGGAGATGATATAGTAGTAAACGGGCTGTCCGCCGGAGATGGGAATGACCTTCGCTTCAGCGGCGCAAAGGGCGTCTCCGCTTTGGAAAAACATTCAAGGACTGTCGGTCCCTTCTTCCACTGACAGAGGACGAACCTCTGCCAGATACACGCTACGTCTGGTGGAAGGGAGAAGTGCGCACTTTCGTTCCCGAGAGGATCTCAGTCCCGCTTAACTTCCATAATCGAGATACGCAGGCCCACAATCGTCATAATCGCAAATACAGCAAGTACGATCCATTCGCTGCCAAAAAAGCAGGCGAAAACCGTACCTCCCGGCCCGACCGTCTGGACGACGGCAATACACCAGCCAACAAAACCGATCACGCCGCTTAACAGCAGTCCTAATCCAAAAATCAATTTTTTCATTTCAGCACCGCCTTTTATCTACATCTCTATACAGATATACAGGAACTCACCATCCGCGCAAAATGCTCTTCGGACGCTTTGTTCTGCTTTGCCGACTTCAATCCGATCTGCTCCATGCGGTTTCGCGCCGCTTCGCCGGTTTCAAACGCATTGTCGTGCGCCCCGGCGGATATCCGCCGGGGCGCTTTACTCACTCCATGGAGATGATATAGTAGTAAACGGGCTGTCCGCCGGAGAGGACGGCCACCTCCGCGTCCGGGCAGGCGGACTCAAAGATGCGCGCGGTCTTTTGTGCGTCCTCCTCGGTCACGTCCTCGCCGAAGTAGAGGGAGATGAACGAGCTTTGCCGCTCCTGCGCGTCCCGGGCCAGCTTGCTGGCCAGCGCGGCGATGGAGCCGTCCGTTCCGAAGAGCTTGCCGTCCTCCAGCGCCAGATAATCCCCGGCCTTGATGTCAAAGCCGTCGAAATCCGAATCCCGGGCAGCGTAGGTGATCTGCGCGGTGGTAACGGCGGAGATCGCGCCGGTCATGGCGTCGGTAATGGTCTGGGCGTCCTCCGCCTCAAAGTCCACGTTCATCATGGCGGTCACGCCCTGAGGGACGGTCTTGGTGGGGATGACCACCACGTTTTTCTCCGTCAGCGCGGCGCACTGCTGGGCGGCCATGATGATGTTGCCGTTGTTGGGCAGGATGAACACCGTCTCCGCAGGGACCGCCTCCACGCCTTTGAGGATGCTCTCGGTGGAGGGGTTCATGGTCTGCCCGCCGGACACCACGGCGTCGGCGCCCAGATCCCGGAACACCGCCTCCAGCCCCGCGCCCGCGCACACAGCGAGGAAGCCGTACTTCTTCTCCGGCTCGGCAGACTTGGCGGGCTGCGTCCCGCCGGACTCCAGCTCGGCCTCCACCGCGTCCAGATCGTCCGTGCTCTGGGCCTTTTTGCCCGCAGCCAGCTCCTCGGCCTGCGTGCGCATATTCTCGATCTTCGCCAGCTCCAGCGTGCCGTACTTCTGGGCCTCGTTGAGGGCATTTCCGGGCACGTTGGTATGGACGTGGACCTTAAATGCCTCGTCGTCCTCGCCGATCACAAGACTGTCTCCGATGCTGTTGAGATATGTCCGCAGCGGCTCCAGCGAGATGTTTTCAAAGGCCTTGCGCACGATGAACACCGTGTCGAAGGCAAAGGTGATCTCCTCGGCGGAAAGCGCGCCGAAGTCGGCCTTTTCCGGCTCGCCGCTCTCCTCGGTCTCCGGCATCGGCTCGCCCCGCAGCTCGGCCAGCATCCCCTCCAGAATGAGAAGGTAGCCCTTGCCGCCGGCGTCCACCACGCCCGCCTTTTTCAAAACGGGATTCATGTCGGTGGTCTGGGCCAGCGTCTCATAGCCCGTGCGGATCGCGCTGTCCAGCATGGCCTCCACGTCAAGGCCCTCCGCCGCCGCGTCCACGGCGCGCTTGGCCGTCAGGCGGGAGACGGTGAGCACCGTCCCCTCCGCGGGCTTCATCACCGCCTTATAGGCGGCGGAAACGCCCTCCTGCATGGCGGCGGCCAGCGCGGCGGCATCCGCCGTCTCGTGACCCTTGAGCGCCTTGGAAAGGCCCCGGAAAAGGAGCGAGAGGATCACGCCGGAGTTGCCCCGGGCGCCCCGCAGCAGGGCGGAGGCCGTGACGGAGGCGGCGCGGTCCACGCTCTCCGGCTCGCATCTGCGCAGCTCGGTAACGGCGGCGCCGATGGTCATGGACATATTGGTGCCCGTGTCCCCGTCCGGAACGGGGAACACGTTCAGGTCGTTGATCGCCTGCTTTTGGGCCGTGACGGAGGCGGCCCCATGCAGCACCATCCGCTTAAAGAGAGCGCCGCTGATCTGTTCGTTCATCTGTTTTGGACCTCCCTCGGATCAAAGCGTCATGGAGTCGACGCACACATCGACGCTCCTGACCTCAATGCCGGTATTTTTCGTGACGACGTAGCGCACCTCGTTCATGATGGACCGGCACACCGCCGGGAGGTTCACGCCGTTTTCCACGATGATATGCAGCTCGATGGAAACGGTGCTGTCATCGTTATAGGTGACGCTGACGCCCTTGCTCATGGCCTCCCGCCGAAGCAGGTGGACAAGTCCGTCCGTCATGGAGCGGTACGCCATGCCCTTGACGCCGAAGCAGTTGGTGGCGGCCATGCCGGTGATGTTGGAAAACACGGCGCTGCTGATGGTGACGGCGCCCTGCTCGGAATTCAGTTGGATCATAAGAGCATCCTTCCTTTCTATGGACCGGTCCGCGGGCGGGTCTGCCGGCCTGCGGCTGTGCCGTGATATGCCGTTGTACTCAGTCAGTAATTTATTATATACGATTTCCTCCGGAAGTACAAGCTAAAAAACGGCGCTCACGCCGCTTTTCCCGTCGGGACGGGCAGACGCGGAAGGGCGGGCGGCAGAAATCCTGCCGTCCGCCCTAAACGTATGCTCCGCCCTTACGCCCGGGGTCCTCCGGCGGGATCCTGCGGCTCGCAGGAGCCGCCGTTGAGAATGGAGAACAGGAGCTTGGCCGCAAAGGCCAGCGTCTCCTCCTGCTCCCGCCGCCAGATGCGCCGCAGGGTGCAGTCGTCAAAGCCCACGAAGCCCAGGAAACGGTCCGCCTCCGTCACCGCGCACCAGAGAGAGGACAGCGTTCCGTTGCGCTCCATCCACTCCCGGCGCTCCGGCGGCTCCGCCGCCGGGTCCCAGAGACGGAGCATCCCCCGCTCGTCAAATTCGCCCGGAATGTGCGCGCTGCCCTGCTCCGGCCAGCCGCCCGCCAGCGGAGCCGTCTCCTCCGCGTTCCACGCAAGGCTGGCCCGGCAGCGTCCGCCGTCCAGCGCTTCATAGATGTACACGCGGCTGACATTGAGCAGCCGCCCGATTCGCTCCAGCGCCTGGGCCACAGCCTGCTCCGGGTCCGCGCCGCAGCCGCCCAGCGTGTCGCTGACGATGCGGGACAAGGCGCTGGCCATGTCCTCCCCCGGCTCAATCTCCGGGCTGGCCGGAAGCTCCGGCGGCTCCGCGTCCGCGGTCTCGTCGCTGAAGATCACATAACCGTCGCCGCCCCGGCTCTTCGCCCGGGCCAGCGCCCGGCCGCAGTCCCGCAGCAGCGCGTCGCAGCTGCGCTCGCGCCGCCAGTCCAGCGCCACGCCCACCCGGCAGGTCAGCTCTCCGGCGCTGCGCATCACCCGGCGGCAGGCTTCCAGCAGCCGTCCGGCCCGCTCGCCGGCCACCGCCGCCGAGGAGACGGAGGGCAGGAAGATCAGGAATTCGTCTCCGCCCATGCGGGCGATCACGTCCGCCCTGCGGAAGGTCCGGCGCAGCGCCCGGGCCAGCTCCTCCAGCACCGCGTCGCCGAACAGGCTGCCGTACCGCCGGTTGAGGTGGTGGAAGCCGTCCACGTTCAGCAGCAGGACAGCCGGGATGCTGTCCTCGTCCAGCTGGCTGAGACAGTAGGCGATCTGCTTCTGGGCCGCGTCGCTCTGATACAGGCCCGTCAGCTGGTCCCGGCTGCCGCCGCCCGGCAGTTCGCCCCACGGCCAGCGGCCGTCCTCCACGTCGGAGAGCAGGCCGACCACCCGGCCCGGGCGGCCGCCGCCGCCCATCTGCACCGTCATTCTGGCCCGCTGCCAGCGGTACTGTCCGCCCGCCGTCAGCACGCGGAACTCCGTCTCCTCCCGCAGTGATCCGCCCCGGATGGCTCGCAGCGTGCGCCGGATGTTTTCCACGTCCGCGGGATAGATGTGTCCGCCGGATTCCAGCTCCCGGCCCAGCAGGGACTCCGCCGGATAGCCGAAGCGCAGCTCCCAGTTTCCGGAGAACCACAGCCGGTCCGTGGCCACATCCCATTCGAATACCACGCCGCTCTCCTGCTGCACCGCAGTGCGGTACCGCTCCAGATCCTGGCGCAGCTCCTCCTGCACCCGCTTCTGGGCGGTCACGTCCGTCAGCGCGCACTGGAAGTACTCTCCGCCGCTGCGGCGGCGCAGGACGCTGTTTTCCAGCACCCAGACCGTGCGTCCGTCCGCCGTGGAGATGCGGTATTCCAGCCGCAGGTCCCGGCCCACGGCCATCTGCCGCTGCATCTGGGAAAACACCCGGTCCCGGTCCGCCGGGTCCAGCAGCTCGGCGAAATGGTCGTGAAAGCGCGTTTTCATCGCGTCCGCGGAATAGCCCGTCAGCGCCGCGAACGCCCGGTTCGCGGCGGTCACGGTCATCTCCCGGTCGTTCTCCCGCAGCAGCGCCGCCGCGCCGCTGCGGGTATCCATGGGCCACCGTGCCGGCTCCGGCTGCTCCGCGCCGTCGCCGTCCATGCGTCTCCATACGATCAGCGCCCGGCAGCTCCGGGGATCGTCCTCGCCGCCAAGGCGCAGGATCGCGCAGCGATACCGCGCGTATCCGCCGCCCGCGTCCGCCACGCGGTAGCTGTCGGAAAGCTCCCGGGTCCCCTCCCGGAAAAAGCCGCCGCTGAGCACGCCAAACAGACCGGCCGCCCGCGCCCGGTCCTCGGGATGGACGCAGTGCTCGATAAACGCCCGGTCGGCCTCCTCCGGCGCGGTCTGGCCGCGGAAAACAGAAAAATTGTGATCCGCCTGATAGAGAAGGTGGCACGTGCCCGCGTTCCAGTCCACCTCCAGCACCGTCGCGTCCAGATACCGCAGCAGCGCCAGCAGCTTGTCGCGGCTGCGGGCGGGCAGGGTCTCCCGCAGGGCGGGAGAGGGACGGCGATCCGGCGTCTCCGCCGAGGCGGCGGCGGACAGTCCGCCGTCGGCATACCGGCGGGAAAGCTCGAAAAAGGCAGGCAGCACCCGGTCAAAGCAGGCCAGCAGCTCCGGTGAAAACGAGCCGCACTCGCCCCGCCGGATCATGCCGCACGCCTCATTGAGAGGGATGGCCTTTTTATACACGCGGTCCGTGGTCAGCGCGTCGAAGCAGTCCGCTACGGAGACCACCTGCGCATAGATGGGGATGTTGTTGCCCTGAAGGCCGTCTGGATAGCCCCGGCCGTCCCAGCGCTCGTGGTGATACCGGCAGATGTTGTAGGCGTAGCCCATATATTCCGGCTCCTGGATCTGGCCGAGGCCCATCAGGATGTCGCAGCCCCGGAGGGTGTGGGTCTTCATGATCTCGAACTCCTCCGGCGTCAGCCGTCCCGGCTTGTTGAGGATGGCGTCGGGGATGGCGATCTTGCCGATGTCGTGGAGGGACGAGGCGCTGGAGATCAGCTCGATGGTCTGCTCGTTCATCTCATACTCCGGATGCTCCTGCGCCACCTCCTCCAGCAGAATGCGCGTGAAGCCGCGGATGCGGCGGATGTGCTGGCCGGACTCCAGGCTGCGGTGCTCGATGATGGAGGACAGGCCGTCCAGCAGCGCGGCGCTGGACTCCCGGATCTGGGACGCCTGCTCCTGCACCAGCTCCTCCAGATACCGCTTGTGGACGTACAGCTCCACCGCGTTTTTGATGCGCCGCTTCACGGAGCGGGACTCAAAGGGCTTGGTGATGATGTCCGTCGCGCCCAGATCCAGCGCCCGGACCTCGCTCTCCGGCGTGTGGTCCGCCGTGATGACGACGATGGGGATGCGGGAGAGGGCCTCGTCCGCCGCGGCCTCCTGCAAAACGGCGTACCCGTCCTTCACCGGCATCAGAAGGTCCAGCAGCACCGCGGCGATGCGCGCCTGCTCCCGGCGCAGCAGCGTCATGGCCTGTGCGCCGTCCTCCGCCTCCAGGATCTCATATTCGCCCTCAAACAGCGCGCGCAGAACGGTGCGGTTGATCCGCATATCGTCCACCAGCAGCAGCGTGTTGCAGCTCTGCACGCCCGTTTCCTGCGCCCCGCTCTCCCGCGCGGTGTTCTCCGGCCCCCGGAGGGGCTGCTTTCCATTTCCTGTCATGCGTTTTCTCCGATCTCTCCAGACGTTTCCGTGCAGCGGCGTTCTCTCCCCGCGCCGCCGCGGTACGATTACTATTCTACTGGATGGGTCGGAAATCTGCAAGAGCTGTACCGCTTAGTCTGCGTAATATTTTCCAATTAAGCGTACAAATTTTAGAAAAATGTGTTCCTGATGGACAAAAGCCACCCTCCGCGTACCACGCGGAGGGCGGAGGAAGTGCCTTTTTCGGAAAGGGAAAGGTTACAAATGTAATGCCTTCTTGACGTTTGTTTCATTGCCACAGGTCCCGCAGGGCCGGGTGCAGACGGCAGAATTTTCCATACAGCGGCGCGTACGCCGCGGTCAGCTCCGGCCGGGGGGCATAGCGGACGCAGCGCTCCGTTCCGCCCAGCGCGGCGGTGAACTGCTCGTAGCTTTCGATCCGGCCCAGCCCCAGCAGTGCCGCGGAGGCCACGGCCATGGCCGCCAGCTGCTCCGCGTCCTGAAACACGGCGATCTCCTGCCCCAGCACGTCGGCAAGGATCTGGCACCACGCCGTCTCCCGCGCGCCGCCGCCGATCAGCGAGACGCTCCGCGGCGCGGCGTTGAGCTGCTCCAATCCCTGCCGGATGGAGAATGCAACGCCCTCCAGCGCCGCCCGGGCAAGGTCCGCGGCGGTGGTCTCCGGCGTCAGCCCGATGCAGCAGCCGCTGGCCGCCGGGTCCAGCACCGGGAACCGCTCCCCGGTGAGATACGGCAGGAACAGCACGCCGCCGCTGCCGGGACGGCTCCCGGCCAGCAGCTCGCCCAGTCGGTCAAAGTCCGCCCCGTCCCGCCCGGCAAAGCCGGCGGCCAGGCCCGCCATCCAGCCGTGCACATTCCCGGCGTTGAGAAACGGGACCACGTTGATGTACCGGTCCCGGGGCATGGCAGCCAGATTGAACACGCCCGGCTGACCGGCCAGCGGCCCGTCCGACACAGCGGCCACCCAGCCGGAGGTGCCCAGATTCACGTTGTACTGTCCCGGCGCGGCAATGCCGCTGGCCAGCGTGGTGGCTCCCGCGTCGCCCGTACCGGCAAAGACCGGCGTTCCCGGCGCATAGCCGCAGGCGGCCGCCGCTTCCGGCAGCACGCCGCCCGCCCGCTCCTGCGACGCCAGCAGCCGGGGAAACATCGCCTCCTCCGCGCCCGCGGCGTCCAGCAGCTCCCGGCTCCAGCACTTGCACCGGATATCCATGGCCCCCGCCGTGGAGCAGGCGGTCACGTCCCCGATGCACGCGCCGGTCAGCCGCGCAATCAGGTAATCCTTGGAGCTGATGAGGATATGACGGGTGCGGGCGAACAGCTCCGGCCGCTCCTCCCGCAGCCAGGCCAGCTTGGGCAGGGGGAGCGACCCGTCGCAGCGGTTGCCGGTGATCTCCTCGAACCGCTCCGCGCCCACGGCCCGCTCCAGCCGCGCCGCCTGCTCCTGCGCCCGCCCGTCGGAATAGAGGATCGCGCGGCACACCGGCTCCAGATCCCCGTCCAGCGGGATGAGGTCCTGCATCTGGCCGCTCATGACCACCGCCTCGATCCGCTCCGGCGGAACGCCGTCCGTCAGCCGGCGGGACAGGCGGCAGAACGCCGCCCACCAGTCCCTGGGGTCCTGCTCCCGGAAGCCGCCCTCAAAAAACGTGGGGATGTCCTCGGACACGGTCCGCACCGCCCGGCCGGACTCCTCCATCAGCGCGGCCTTCACAGCCGTGGTCCCCGCGTCGAACGCGGCGATATAGCGCATCTCCTGCGTCACTGCGCATCCTCCTTCCCCAGCCGCTGAGCCGCCACGGCCAGAATGATGATCCCGCCGGTGAGGATGTCCTGCAAGTAAGACGGCGTCTGAAGCATGGTCAGCCCGTTGGCCAGCACGCCCAGGATCGCCGCGCCCAGCAGCGTCCCCAGCACGTTGGGAACGCCCCGGCGGGACGCGGTGCAGCCAATGAACACCGCCGCGTAGGCTTTCAGGAAGTACCCGTCGCCCGCGGTGGTGTTGGCCGAGCCGACGCGGGAGGCAATCAGCATTCCCGTGACGCAGGCCATCACCGCGCACAGGACGAAGGCCAGCACCTTGTACCGCTTCACGCGGATGCCAGCCACGCGGGCGGCCTCCTCCCCGCCGCCGATGGCATAGAGTCGGCGGCCTGCGGCAGTGTGCCGCATGAGAAACCAGAACGCCAGCACGAACACCGCCATCAGTACGGACAGAAGCGGGAGCTGGCCCAGCCGCGCCGTGCCCAACACGGAAAAGCTCTTTGGGATGTTCTCAAAGACCGTGGCGCCGCCGGAGAGCCGGTAGACCACGCCGGAGAGGATGGTGCTCACGCCCAGCGACGTGATGAAGGACAGCCCCCGAAACCGCGCCGCCGCAAGGCCGTTCACCACGCCCACCGCGGCCCCCGCCAGCACCGGCAGGGTGAAGCACACCGCCATGGGCGCGCCCGCCACCGCCAGCTGCGCCGCCATCACGCCGCCCAGACTGGCCATCTCGCCCACGGACAGGTCAAATTCTCCCACGCTCATGACCATCGTCGCGCCCAGCGAGATGACCACCAGCAGGGAGATCTGGCGGGTGATGTTGATAAAGTTTTTCAGCGTGCAGAACGAGCCGGGCCGGATGGCGCTGAACGCCAGCACAATCACCACCAGAGCCGCCGCCGTGCCGTATCTCTGCACCGCGCGCCGCAGCGCGGGACTTCCCATCCGCTTCATGTCTCCGCCTCCTCGTCTTCATAGCAGCAGGAGAGCACCTGCTGCGCCGTCAGGTCCCGGTTTTCCCAGCGCCGGACGGTACGCCCCCGGCGCATGACCTGCACCGTGTCCGCCACCTCCAGCACCTCGTTCAGGTCCGAGGACACGAACACCACGCCGCAGCCCTCGTCCGCCTTGCGCCGCAGGAGCCGGTGGATCTCCTCCCGGGTCCCCACGTCCACGGCCTGCGTCGGCTCGTCGCACAAAAGCACCCGCGGCGCGGTCATCATCGCCCGGGCAAACACGGCCTTCTGCTGATTTCCGCCGGACAGCTCCGCGATCCGCTGATCCAGCCCCGCCAGCTTGACGTTCAGCGCCCGGGTCTGCTCCCGTGCCACGCCGTCCGCCGCCCGCTCCCGCAGCACGCCGCAGACCGTGAACCGGTCGAGAGAGGTGAGCAGGATGTTGTCCCGGACGCTCATGCCGCCCACCAGCGCCTTGCCCCGCCGGTCCTCGCAGATCAGCGCCACGCCGTTTTCCAGCGAGTCCGCCGGAGAGGGGCGGCGCACCGGCTCGCCGCCCCGCGTCACCGTCCCGCCGGAGAGGGGGCGGCAGCCGTAAACGCACTCCAGAAGCTCCGTCCGCCCGCTGCCGCCAAGGCCGAACAGGCCCAAGATCTCGCCCGCGCGGACCGTCAGGTCCCCCCGGCGGACGCTGCCGTCCCGGCTGGAAACGCCCCGGGCCTCCAACAGCACCTCGCCGGGCGTTCCCCGGCGGGCCGCCTGCCGGACGGGGGCGCGGTCCGTCATCATGGCGATCAGCCGCTCCCGGTCCACCTGCGCCGTCTCCACGGTGTCCACCACCGCGCCGCCCCGCAGCACCGTCACCCGGTCCGTCAGGCGGAAGATCTCGTCCAGCCGGTGGGTGACGTACAAAATGGCGGTGCCCTCCCGGCGCAGCGTCTCCATCACGGCGAAGAGCTTCTCCGCCTCCCGGTCCGTCAGGGCAGCGGTCGGCTCGTCCAGGATCAGCAGGCGGCAGCGGCGCATCCGCGCCCGCACGATCTCAAGGCACGTCCGCTGGGCCGGGGACAGCTCCGCCGCCGTTTTCTCCAGCGGCAGCTCCAGCCCCAGCGGCTCCGCCGCCGCCCGGACCTCCTGCTCCATGGCCCGCCAGTCGATCCGCCCGTGCCGGGTGGGATAGGGCAGGCCGAGGAACGCGTTTTCGATCCCGTCAAAGGTGGGGATAAGCGTCCGGTCCTGATGGATGGCGTGGATGCCCAGCGCGCGGCTCTCCGCCGGGGACGAGACGGAGACGCTCCGCCCGTCCCACAGGATCCGGCCCTCCCGCAGGCGGTACACGCCGGTGAGGAGCTTGATGAGCGTGGATTTGCCCGCGCCGTTCTCACCCACAAGGCCCCGCACCTCTCCCGCCTCCAGCGAGAGGTCCACGTCCCGGAGCGCCTGCACGCCGTCAAACTCCTTGGAGACGTTTTTCATTTCCAGCAGCATGGACGCCGCTCCCCCTTTCCGGCTCTCAGCCGGCGTTTTCCTTCGTAACGAGCGTGGCCGCGGCATACAGCTCGCCGGGCTGGATGGTCTCCCCGGCGAAGTAGCGGCCCATCTGCTCGGTCACGATGTCCACCATGCCCTGGAAGTTCTGGGCCACCGTGGCCTTGAGGGGCGTGTCCGCCTGAATGAGGGAGACGGCCTGCTCGTTGCCGTCCACGCCCACGATCATGATCTCATCCCGTCCGGCCTCCTGACAGGCCTGCGCCGCGCCGATGGCCGGCTCGTCCCAGCCGCACCAGATGGCGGTGATAGACCCCTTCTCCGGGTTAGCCGTCAGCAGGTTCTGGACGATGTCCTGCGCGTCGTTGATGGGCTGCTCGGCGGGAACGTGCTGCTCGGTGATGAGCTGGATGTCCGGCTGGGCCGCCAGCAGCTCGTCAAACGCCTCGCACCGCTTCACAACGCCGGGATGGGGCCGGTGAGTCAGGGCCACCACGGTCCCCTTGCCGCCCATCAGGTCGTCGAAGAGGTAGTTGGTAATCAGCTCGCCCATCTGGCGGTTGTCGCTGGTGGCGTTGATCTGCATCCCGTCGATATAGCCGCTGTCGCAGCCGAACACGGGAATGCCCGCGTCAAACGCCTCCCGGAGCTGGTTCTCCACCTGAGAGGGGTCCGCGCTCACCAGCACGATGGCGTCGGTCTGGGCGGCGGTCACGTCCTCGATCCGGCTGGCGAGGGCAGCAAAGTCGTTGGCGGTGTCGATCACCGTGACGGACGCGCCCTCTCCCTCCAGAGACGCCTGAAGCGCGTCGGCCATCTGGTGGGTGGTGACGGAGCTGAGGTACGGCGTCATAACGGAGATCTGCTTGCCCGCCAGTCCGCCGCCGGAAGAAGCCGAGGATGCCGCGGGCGCCGCGGAGGACGTGGAGGAAGCCGCGGGCGTACCGCCGCAGGCGCAAAGGCTCAGCGCCAGCGCCGCCGCCAGCACTCCGGTCAGGATTCGTTTCATAGGTTCTGCCTCCTTATATAATATATAATAATGTGCGGGCGTCACGCGGAATGGACCGCGTCCGCCATGGTCTTTACATACTCGCCGATGGGGCCTGCCGCGTCTTTTCCGTACTGCGCGGCCAGCTTGACGATGGCGCTGCCCACGATGGCTCCGTCCGACAGGGCGGCCATGCTCCTGGCCTGCTCCGGCTGGGAAATGCCGAAGCCCACGGCGCAGGGGCACTTGCTGTTCTCCCGGACCAGCCGGACGATGGCGCCGATATCCGTGGTGATGGCGCTGCGCACGCCGGTCACGCCCAGAGAGGACACGATGTAGATAAAGCCTGTGGCCTCCCGCGCGATCATGGCGATGCGGCTCTCCGAGGTGGGGGCCACCATGGAGATCAGATCCAGCCCGTACTGCCGACACAGCGGGGCAAACTCCGCCTTTTCCTCATAGGGAACGTCCGGCAGGATCAGCCCATCGATGCCGATGTCCGCGCAGGTGGAGATGAAGCGCTCGGAATCGTAGGAGAACACCACGTTGGCGTAGGTCATGAACACCATGGGGGTGTCCACGTCCGCCCGCAGGCGGCGCACCATGTCGAAGATGCGGTCGGTGGTGGTCCCGGCGGCCAGCGCCCGGACGTTGGCCGCCTGGATGACCGGGCCCTCCGCCGTAGGGTCGGAAAACGGAATGCCCAGCTCGATCAGATCCGCGCCCGCCGCGGCCATGGCGCGGACGATGCGCTCCGTGGTCTCCAGATCCGGGTCCCCGCAGGTGATGAACGGAATGAACGCCTTGCCCTTTTCAAAGGCCTTTGCGATCTTACTCATGAAGATCCTCCCCTCTGTACCGGGCGACGGAGACGCAGTCCTTGTCTCCCCGGCCCGAGATGGTAACGACAATGATCTGATCCCGGCCCATCTGCGGCGCCAGCTTCATGGCGTGGGCCACGGCGTGGGCCGACTCGATGGCGGGGATGATGCCCTCCGTCCGGCTGAGATACTCAAAGGCGTTCACCGCCTCCTCGTCCGTCACCGGGACGTATTCCGCCCGGCCGATGTCGTGCAGGTGGGCGTGCTCCGGGCCGATGCCGGGGTAATCCAGTCCCGCCGAGATGGAGTACACCGGGGCGATCTGGCCGTATTTGTCCTGACAGAAGTAGGACTTCATCCCGTGGAAGATGCCCAGCCGCCCGGTGGCGATGGTGGCGGCAGTCTCAAAGGTGTCCACGCCCCGGCCCGCGGCCTCGCAGCCGATGAGCCGGACGGACGGGTCGCCGATGAAGTGGTAGAACGAGCCGATGGCGTTGGAGCCGCCGCCCACGCAGGCCAGCACCGCGTTCGGCAGCCGTCCCTCCTTCTCCTGAAGCTGGGCCTTGACCTCCTTGGAGATCACGGACTGGAAGTCCCGCACGATGGTGGGGAACGGATGGGGACCCATCACGGAGCCGAGGCAGTAATGGGTGTCCTCGATGCGGGCGGTCCACGCCCGGAATGCGGCGGAGACCGCGTCCTTCAGCGTGCCGGTCCCCTCGTCCACGGCCACGACCTGCGCGCCCAGCAGCCGCATCCGGTACACGTTCAGCGCCTGCCGCTCCGTGTCCTCCCGGCCCATGTAGACCACGCACTCCATGCCCATCAGCGCCGCGGCGGTGGCGGTGGCCACGCCGTGCTGCCCCGCGCCGGTCTCGGCGATCAGGCGGGTCTTGCCCATCTTCTTCGCCAGCAGCGCCTGACCGAGCACGTTGTTGATCTTGTGGGCGCCGGTGTGGTTGAGATCCTCCCGCTTGAGATAGATCTTCGCGCCGCCCAGATCCCGGGTCATCTTCTCCGCGTAGTACAGGCGGCTGGGCCGCCCGGCGTAATCGTTCAGCAGCGCCGTCAGCTCGCTCTGGAACGCGGGATCATTTTTATAACGGTCATACGCCTCCTCCAGCTCCGTGACAGCGTTCATCAGCGTCTCGGGGATGTACTGCCCGCCGTGGACGCCGAAGCGCCCCTTTCTCTCTTCCATGTCAAATGCCTCCTCTGCGTTTGGACAGAAAAAAACCGTCCCTGATGAAAACTCATCAAGGACGGTCAAAATCAAACCGCGGTGCCACCTTGCTTCGCGGCCCATGGCCGCGCACTCAGCAGAGTACCAACATACTCCCGGCAGGATAACGTCTGCCTTCAACGTCGCAGGCTACTGGCGGGGAGACCCCGGTTTCGCCGCGCCCTCAGTGACCCATTATGACCGTCTGCATTGCGGCCCGGCTCTCAGCACCCCGGACTCTCTGGACGCGCACGGCGGTCTTTACTTTCACATCAGCGGTTTGTTCTGTTCTCTTGTTGGGTCGTATCTTACGCCGATTTTTCCCGCTTGTCAAGGAAAACCTGCACAAAATTCGCCTGTTTTTTCCCGGCGGACACTGGGCCGTCCCTCCTCTGCCCCGCGCAGACAGCGCGCCGGGGCCGCCGGGCGGTCAGCCGCCCAGATACGCCTTTTTGATGGCGGGAGAGGCCAGCAGCTCCGCGCTGGGGCCGGTGGTGACCACCTTTCCCGTCTCCAGCACATAGCCCCGGTCCGCCACGGACAGAGCCATCTGGGCGTTCTGCTCCACCAGCAGGATGGTGGTCCCCGCCTTGTGGAGAGACTGGATGATGTCGAAGATCTGCTCCACCAGAATGGGTGCAAGGCCCATGGACGGCTCGTCGAGCATCAGCAGCTTGGGGTGGCTCATCAGTGCCCGGCCCATGGCCAGCATCTGCTGCTCGCCGCCGGAAAGGGTCCCGGCCACCTGCCGCCGCCGCTCCTTGAGCCGGGGGAACTGCTCGAACACCATCTCCAGATCCGCCGGGATGCCGCCGCTGCTCTTGGTATACGCGCCCATCTCCAGATTTTCCTGCACGGACATCTGCAAAAACACGCGCCGCCCCTCCGGCACCAGCGCCATGCCCTTTGCCACGATCTTGTGGGACGGGACATGGCTCAGGTCCTCGCCCATGAAGCGGACACAGCCGGTGCGGCTGCGCAGCAGGCCCGCGATGGTGTTCAGCGTGGTGGATTTACCCGCGCCGTTGGCGCCGATCAGGGTGACGACCTCGCCCTCGTTGACCTCAAAGGAAACGTCCTTGACGGCATGGATGCTGCCGTAATAAACGTTCAGCTCCTCCGCGGAAAGAATCACGCCCATGTCCTCACGCCTCCTTCTTCTTGCCGAGGTAAGCCTCGATCACGGTGGGGTTCGCCTGAATGTCCGCGGGGCTGCCCTTGGCGATGACCTGACCGAAGTTCAGCACGCAGATGCCCTCGCAGATGTTCATGACCAGATTCATGTCGTGCTCGATGAGCAGAACGGCGATCTGGAACGTGTCGCGGATCTTGCGGATGTTCTCCATCAACTCCGCCGTCTCCGAGGGGTTCATGCCCGCCGCCGGCTCGTCCAGCAGCAGCAGGCTGGGATTGGTGGCCAGCGCGCGGACGATCTCCAGACGGCGCTGCGCACCGTAGGGCAGGCTGCCGGCCTTTGCGTCGGCCATGTCCTGCATATCAAAGATGCCCAGAAGCTCCATGGCCCGCTCGTGGGCCACCCGCTCCTCCTTCCAGAAGCCTGGCAGACGGAAAATGCCGCTCCACATGCTGTAATTCATGGAGCTGTTCATGCCCACCTTCACGTTGTCCTCCACGCTCAGCTCGGAGAACAGACGGATGTTCTGGAAGGTCCGGGCGATGCCCGCCCGGTTGACCTGAATGGTGTTCATCCCGTTGGTGTCCTTCCCGTCCAGCAGGATGGTGCCCTTGGTGGGCTGATAGACCTTGGTCAGCAGGTTGAACACCGTGGTCTTGCCCGCGCCGTTGGGGCCGATCAGTCCGGCGATCTCCGTCCGGCCGATGGTCAGGTTGAAATTCTCAACGGCCTTCAGGCCGCCGAAGGTGATGCCCAGATTGATGCACTCCAGAATGGGGCTTTTATCCACATCCCGGTCGGGGACCATCGCGCCGGAGGGGACGGGGACCAGTTTGGAAAACATATCAGGCAGCCTCCTTTCCGGACCGGCCGGTGAGCCGGGCGAATACCGCCTTGCAGGCGGGGTTGTTGGTGAACAGCATCACGAGGATCAGCACCACGGCGTAAACCAGCATCCGGTAATCGGCGAACTCGCGCAGCAGCTCCGGCAGCACCGTCAGCGCCGCGGCGGCGATGATGGAGCCGCAGATGTTGCCCATGCCGCCCAGCACCACGAACACGAGGATCAGGATGGAGGTGTTGAAGTCGAACTTCTTTGCGAGGATGGAAGAGAAGTTCATGGCGTAAAGCCCGCCGGCAAAGCCCGCCAGCACTGCGGAGGTCACAAAGGCCATCATCTTGTACCGCGTGGGCGAGATGCCCACGGACTCGGCGGCGATACGGTTGTCCCGCAGGGCCATGACCGCGCGGCCCGCGCGGCTGTTGACAAAGTTCAGCACCACCACCAGCGCGACCATGATGAGCAGGAAGCCCGCGGTCAGGCCGGAGAGCTTCTGGATGCCCACCGCGCCCATGGGTCCCTGCAGCAGCATCTTTCCGTCCGCCGCCATGTTCAGCGAGGCGGCGTCTTTCATGCTCATGTGCAGGCCCGTCTCGTCCAGACCCACATACAGGCAGTTGATGATGTTCTTGATGATCTCGCCGAAGGCCAGCGTCACGATGGCCAGATAGTCGCCCCGCAGACGCAGCACCGGCACCACCACGATCAGGCTCACCAGTCCGGCGAACACGCCGCCCACCGCCATGGCCAGCGCCAGCCGCACCGGACCGCTGGTCACGGTGTTCTGCATCGCCGCCGCCGCGATGACCGCAGTGTACGCGCCCACGCTCATGAAGCCCGCGTGGCCCAGGCTCAGCTCACCCATGACGCCCACCGTCAGGTTCAGAGAGATCGCCATGACCACATACGCGCAGATGGGCACCAGCAGGCCCTTCATAGAGGAGCTGAGAAGTCCGCCGGAGAGCAGCCCCTCCAGCACGGCGTAAGCCAGAATGACCAGCCCGTAGGTCAGCATCCCGGAGCGGGCGGAGGGCGTCATTCGTTTCAATTTCGTCGCCATCTTTCTCACCTCACACTTTCTCGCGGATGGTCTTGCCCAGAAGTCCGCTGGGCTTGACCAGCAGCACCACGATCAGCACCGCGAACACGATCGCGTCAGAGAGCTGGGTGGAGATGTAGGCCCGGGCGAAGATCTCGATCACGCCCAGCAGCAGCCCGCCCAGCAGCGCGCCGGGGATGGAGCCGATGCCGCCGAACACGGCGGCGGTGAACGCCTTGATGCCGGGCATGGAGCCGGTGGTGGGCATCAGCGTGGGATAGGTGGAGCAGAGCAGAACGCCCGCCACGGCCGCAAGGCCGGAGCCGATGGCAAAGGTCATGGAGATGGTGAAGTTCACGTCAATGCCCATCAGCTGCGCCGCGCCCTTGTCCTCGGACACCGCGCGCATGGCCTTGCCCATCTTGGTGCAGCCGGTGAAAAACGTCAGCGCCAGCATGATGACCAGACACGCCGCCACGGTAATCATCGCCGCGTAGGTAACGGTGAGCCGCCCGCCGAACAGGGACGCGCCGCCCGCCCCGCCGAAATTGAAGAAGCTGGGGAACACCTTCGGATCGCTCCCCCAGATCAGGAGCGCCGCGTTCTGAAGGAAATAGCTCACGCCGATAGCCGTGATAAGGACAGCCAGCGAGGGCGCGGAGCGCAGCGGCTTATAGGCCAGCCGCTCCACCACGATGCCCAGCAGCGTGCAGCCCACCATGGCCAGCAGCACCGCGGCCACGGGGTTCCAGTTCAGATAGGACGCCGCGCAGAAGCACAGATAGCCGCCCACCATGATGACGTCGCCGTGGGCGAAGTTGAGCATTTTCGCGATGCCGTAGACCATGGTGTAGCCCAGGGCGATGATGGCATAGATGCTGCCCAGGCTGACGCCGCCGATCAGATTCGATAGGATCGTCATTGGATGTGACACCAGCTTTCACAAGATTGTTCGTTCAGGCCATGAGGGTCCGGCCTGCCGCAGCGGGCCGTATCCTCCCGGTCTGAACGGCGGGGTACCGGGGGACCGCAAGCGGCCCCCCGGCGCCGTTACAGGCGGAAGTGGGAATTACAGGGTGACGTAAGCGCCGTTCTCGACCTTCACGACCATGGGAGCCTTGGAGACCTCGCCGTTGGCGCTCCAAGTCATGCCCGTGCCGGTCAGGCCGTCCACGCTGAAATCGGGAGAGGTGAACGCGGCGATCAGGGCGTCGCAGACCTCCTCGTGGCTCATGTCGGCGGTGACGCCGGCCTTCTCGCAGGCGTTGTAGATGGCGTAGATGCAGTCATAGGCGTCAGCGGCGAACTGGTTGGGGGTCTCGCCGTAGGCCGCCTGATACTTGGAAACGAAGTCGGCCGCGCTGTCGGCGGAGGCGTTGAACGGGGTCATGAGCATCAGGCCCTCGGCAACGCTGGTGTCAAAGCCCTCCATGGCGAGGATGCCGTCCATGCCGTCGCCGCCGAAGAAGATGGGAGAATAGCCCATGTTCTTGGCCTGATTCAGCACCAGAGAGGCGGGGGTGTAGTAGATCGGCATGAAGATCAGCTCCGCGCCGTTGGTCTTGGCATCGTTGAGCTGGACGGAGAAGTCGGTGTTGGTGTCGTCGGGGAAGGTGGTGTTGGAGACGACCTCAAGACCCCGTGCGGCAGCCTCGGCGGCGAAGGCGGTAGCGATGCCGGTGGAGTACGCGTCGCCGTTGTTGTAGAGGACGGCCACCTTCTGGGCAAGGCCCTGATCGGCCACGTAGTCGGCGGCGGTGGAACCCTGACCGGGATCGGTGAAGCAGACCTGGAACACGTTGTCCTTGCCCGCAGTCACGTCCGTGGAGGACGCGGAGGGCGTGAGCTGGAAGTACCGGTCGGCATAGGTCTCAGCCGCCACGTTCACGCAGGAGCCGGTGGTGGTGCAGCCGTAAACGATCTGCATGCCCCAGTCCTGAAGATTGTGATAGGCGTTGACGCCCTTCTCCGCGTCCGCCTCGTCGTCCTGATAGTTCATCTCGAACTGAAGGCCGCCCTTGGCGTTGATCTCATCCAGCGCGATCTGCGCGCCGTTGCGGGTGGCCAGACCGTACACCGCGGCGCTGCCGGTGATGGGGCCGATACCGCCGATCTTGATGGCCCCGGCGGAGGCAGAGGAACCGGAGGCGGACCCGGCAGCGGAGGCCGCGGGGGCGGAGGAAGCGCCGCTGCTGCCGCAGCCGGCCAGCGTGGCCATCATCGCGGCGGCGAGTACAAAGCTGCATACATTCTTCTTTTTCATCACAAAGATCTCCTTTTTCGTTTCGTTATGGTTTCCCTCGGCAGGCTTTCAGACCGACGGCCGTTCGGTCCGACACCTGCGGGCAGGTGGCCCGATTTATACAAAAAAGCGGCTGCGCTTCAAGAGCGCAGCCGCTTTTCGTACCGAAATTCACGCGGTTTGCCGTCTCCTGCATCTATTCACTTCGTTCGTAATCAGCAGAACTACCAGTACCAGAACCGCCAGCAGCAGGACGGACAGCCCCAGCGCGGCGATAATGAGAGCAATAATAATGGACGCCGCAAAAACGGCGCCCAGAATCATGGCAATGGTATTCATCACGGAAGAAGTGCGGGCAGAAGAAGCGCAGGCGGAAGAAGCCTCTGCACAGGCGGCAGACGCAGTCATCGCAGTATGGAAGCAGTTCACAAAACGCATGACCGTCAGGCTCCTTTCCGTTTCTTTATCCCTCCGGCGTGCCGCCGGGGGTCCGTTTGGATGGTCTTATTGTAGCGGCGCGGACCCGGAATGTCAACCGGCGGCATGGCGTCAGGTTTCACAAATCACGCCGTGTTTTTTCAAATATTCGTATCGAACCTGTACAAAAAACGCCGTTTTTCGGTAAAATCTGTCAGACCTCTTCTGCGTTGTCTGCTCAATTTTCGGACGGTGAAAGCGGCTCAGTCCGCCACGGTGGGGACCGCGTCCGCCGGGATCGGGCAGGTATAGCCCGCCTCGGTCCGCTCCTCAAATTCTGTCCGTGCCGCCCGAAGCAGCTCCGGATCGCTCAGCAGATCGACCGCTGCGGCGCAGAGCACCTTCCCCGCGTGGACGGCGGCCTTATGGCCGATGGAGGTCCGGTCGCAGGACACGTTCTGCCAGCTGTGGCCGGGGCAGCCGTTGGGCCACGCGGCCACGTGGATCTGGGCCGTGGGGCACTCCCAGCTCACGTCGCCCACGTCGGTGGAGCCGGGGTTGAACGCCTCGCCCTGATAGAGCGGCAGCAGAAAATCGTTCATGGCCCGCCCCGTTTGATTCCGCAGAGTTTTCACTTGCTGTGCATATTCCGCATCGTATTCACTTCCGATACCCGGAACGGAGTCCGCGCCCTCGTAGGTCTTGGAAAGCTCGTCGGCAAAGCGCAGCTCCTCCTCCGTGTGGGCGGGCACGCCCAGTTCGGAAAAATTCTCATGGAGCAGCTTTTCCAGCGTGTGGTTCGTCACCGTGTCGGCCAGACCGTCGATGAATTTGCGGGTAAAGGTGGTGTCGGTCATCAGGGCCGCGCCCTCGGCGATCCGGTCCACACGCTTCTGAAGTTCCACCGCCTCGGCCACGTGGTTGGAGCGGACCATGTACAAAACCGTTGCCCGGGGCTGCACCACATTGGGGCTGCGCCCGCCCGCGTCGGTGATGGCGTAGTGCACCCGGGCCTTGGAGGACATATGCTCCCGCAGGAACTGCACGCCGACGTTCATCAGCTCCACCGCGTCCAGCGCGCTGCGGCCCCGCTCTGGGCAGCCCGCCGCGTGGGACGCCATGCCGTGAAACTGGTACTGCACCTGAATGCAGGAGTTGGACGACCCGGTGGACACCTCGTTCCGGTCTTCCGGATGCCACGTCAGGGCGGCGTCCAGCCCGCGCCAAAGCTGGTCCCGGGCCATGAACGCCTTGGCCGCGCCGCCCTCCTCGCCGGGGCAGCCGTAGAGCACCACGGTGCCGGGCCGCTTTGTCTCCTCCAGATACGCCTTAACGCCGATGGCTGCGGCCATGGCACCTGCGCCCAACAGATTGTGTCCGCAGCCGTGTCCGCAGCCGCCGGGGACCAGCTCCTCCCGGATCAGGCTCCCGCCCTTCTGGGAAAGGCCGGAGAGCGCGTCGTACTCCGCCAGAATGCCGATCACGGGCCGGCCCGTGCCGAAGCTGGCGGAAAACGCCGTGGGGATGCCGCACGCGCCCCTCTCCACGGTGAAGCCCTCGTCCTCCAGCGTCTTGCAGTACAGCGCGGCGGAGCGCTCCTCCTGCAGGGAAAGCTCCGCAAAGCCCCAGATGGAATCCGCCGTCCGGGCGATCAGTTCCGCCTTTTCCTCAATGGCGGCCACCGCCCTCCGTTTTTCTTCTGTCATGATCTGTACGTTCCTTTCCTCCCGCGCTCCGCAGGCCGATCCGCCCGTCCGGCGCGTTCTTCGCCGTCCGGAGCCGGACCTCCGGGCGGGGAGCCGCGCTCCCCCGCCCTGTCCGCCGCCGGAGCGCCGATCCATATGCGGCGAAGCGCGCGCAAAGCCTGTGCGCGCTTCTCGATTTACAGTACCTTGCTCAAGAAGTCCCGGAGCCGGGGATTCTGCGGCCGCTCGAAAATGTCGGCGGGACTTCCCTGCTCCAGCAGGCGGCCGTCCGCCATGAACAGCACGCGGTTGCCCACCTCGCGGGCAAAGCCCATCTCGTGGGTCACGACCACCATGGTCATTCCCTCCTGTGCCAGCTGCTTCATGACCTCCAGCACCTCGCCAACCATCTCCGGGTCCAGCGCGGAGGTCGGCTCGTCAAAGAGCATGACCTCCGGCTCCATGGCCAGCGCACGGACGATGGCCACGCGCTGCTTCTGCCCTCCGGAGAGCTGGATGGGATACGCGTCCGCCCGGTCGCCAAGGCCCACCCGCGCCAGCAGGCGCAGGGCCTTTTCCTCAGCCTCGGCCCGGGGAACGTGCTTGACCTCCACGGGGGCCAGCGTCATGTTCTCCAGAATGGTCATGTGGGGGAAGAGGTTGAAATGCTGGAACACCATTCCCATCTTCCGCCGGTGCTGGTCAATGTCCAGCTTGACGGTGACGGTCTTTCCGGTCTTTTCGTCCACCTTCCGGTACTTCGGGCGGGTGATGTCCACCCCGTCAAAGACGATGGAGCCGCCGGTCGGCTCCTCCAGCAGGTTCAGACTGCGCAGGAACGTGGACTTGCCGGAGCCGGAGGGGCCGATGACCACCATCACGTCGCCCTTGTCGATGTTCACGCTCACGCCGTCCAGCGCCTTGATCTCGCCCTTGTTGTAATACTTCTTCAGGTCCTTGACCTCAATGAGATGCTCGCTCACTGTCCACGGCCCCCTTTACCCATGACGCCGGCGCTTCTCTCCTGCTCCGCGAGGAGCGCCGCCTGCTTCGCCTTCCGCTTTTTCTTGCCGGTATTGCCGTTGCGCCGGTCACCCACGCTCATCTTCTTCTCAAAATGCTCGATGATCTTGCTGGTGGGGAACGTCAGGCAGAAATACAGCGCCGTGGCGATGATGAGGGCCTCGCCCATGCGGTACGTCGCGCCCTTGACGGAGTTGACCACGGACATGATGTCCTGCACGCCGATGGTGTAGCAGATGGCGGACTCCTTGATGATGGTGACGAACTCGTTGGCGATGGCGGGCAGGATATTCTTGATGGCCTGCGGCAGCACCACGAAGCGCATATTCTGCACCCGGGTCAGGCCCAGCGAACGGGCCGCCTCAGTCTGGCCGCCGTCGATGGACTGGATGCCGGAGCGGATGATCTCCGACAGGTATGCGCCGGAGTTCAGCGCCAGCGCCACCACGGCCGGGAAGAACCGGTCGAACCGGATGAAGCCGAACAGCT
Source organism: uncultured Oscillibacter sp. (assembly GCA_934574045.1). Classification (GTDB taxonomy): domain Bacteria; phylum Bacillota; class Clostridia; order Oscillospirales; family Oscillospiraceae; genus Oscillibacter. Next base: position 28,716 of record CAKTMK010000021.1, read on the forward strand.
TGAAGCCCGGCAGGATCTTGACGTCGGCAAAGACCACGTAGAAGATCAAAAAGATCTGCACCACCATAGGCGTGGCCCGGAACAGCTCCACATACACCGTCGCCAGAAAGCGCAGCGGATTGAACCGGCTCAGCCAGAGGAGAAAGCCGCCGTCCCGGAGGTGTCCGTCCCGGGTCAGGCCCAGCGAGCGGAACGGCGTGAAGCCGGAAAGGCGCATGGTGGCGAGCAGCAGGGCCAGAATGAAGCCGAAAAGGACTGTCAGCGCGGAAAGCACGATCGTGCAGACCACGCCCTGCAGGAACATGGGCCAGTAGGCAAACGCCTTTTCAAAGCCGGCAGCGGTAAGCATAGTCTTCCTCCTTTATAACGCGCAATGGCCTCTCCTTTCGGAGAGGTCGCTGCGCTGTGCCCAGTCGTGAGACTGCGGCTTTTACTTTTCGTCGGCGACGATCTCGCCGTCCACCAGAGAGGCGGTATTGCCGGAAGCCAGCTCGTTGGCCTCCGCCACGAACTTGTCCATGGAGCCGTCGGCCAGAGCGGCGGCGATGGCGGCGTTGACGCCGGCCATCAGGGAGTCGTTGCCCTTGCTCACGCCCACGGCGGAGCCGGCCACGTCATAGGGAACGTCCATCGCAACGCACAGGTCGGGATACTGCGTGGCGTAGCTCTCGGCCACGGCGGTCTCGATGTACGCGCCGTCCAGCTTGCCGGCCAGCAGCTCGGCCACCACGTCGGTGACCTTGGTCAGCACCACGATGTCAGCGTCGGGAGAGTTGGTCTCAGCCAGATCGTACTGGATGGAGCCGTTCTGCGCGCCGATGGAGTACTCAGCCTTGTTGGTGTCCTCCAGAGAGGTGAACTGGTCCTTGTTGCTCTGCAGGCAGACGAAGGACTGGCCGCCCAGATAGTAGATGTCGGAGAAGTCCATGGCGTCGGCACGGGCGGGATCGGGAGAAAGGCCCGCCATGCCCAGATCCACGCTGCCGGCAGCCAGCTCGTTGAGCACGCCGTCAAAGTCCATGGGGACGATGTCCAGCTCCAGCCCCAGATAATCGGCGATGTACCCGGCCAGCGCCAGATCGAAGCCCGCCAGCGTGGGGTTGCCGTCGGCGTCGATGGCATAGAACTCATAGGGAGCGAAGTCCGGAGAGGTGGCCACGGTCAGCTTGCCGGGGTTCACCGTCTGGATCTCAGCCGCGGCGGAGCCGCTGGCGGCCGCGGAGGACGCAGAACCGGCGGAGGAGGCCGCAGGGGCGGAGGAAGCGGAGCCGCTGCCGCCGCAGGAAGCCAGAGACAGAGCCATCGCAAGGCTCAGCACAAGCGCAACGAGTTTTTTCATATCGTTCATCCTTCTTTTCATCTGTTTGCCCGCACAGGCGGGGCGCATCCAATCTTTTCCTCAAGAGGAAGGGCTTCCTCCTGAGGTCTGCTCTACCTTACCACGCCCGGGGAGGGTTGTCAATACTTTTCCAGAAAAAATGTATAAATATTTGCGTTAAGATCTGGGATTCTCGGAATTATCCAGCGTTTTGACTGTTAAGCGCATCCGTTCTTGTGCAGTTTTGCCGTGATTTTCTGCCGCGCGCCGCATTTTATTCGTGTATATACGCAAGTTCGGTGTATATTTGGAGGCACCGTCAGCTCCGGTCCTCCGGCGGGCGGCTGTTCTCCGCCGCCGCGCGGATCATGGCCCGCGCCTCGGCGGGGATCTCCTTCGCCGGGACGGCGGCAGGCTTGGCCAGCAGATAGCCCTGAATGAGGTCCACGCCCAGCTCGATCACAGTCCGCAGCTCCTGCGGCGTCTCCACGCCCTCAGCGATCACCTGCATGTCCCGCTGATGGGCGTAGGCCACCATGTTGGACACGATCTCCTGCCGGTCGCGGCTGACGTCGATGCTGCGGATAATGGAGATGTCGATCTTCGTATAGGCCGGGGCCAGCTCCAGCAGGTTCTTCTCGCTGTTGTAGCCGCTGCCGTAATCGTCCAGCGCGAACATCCCGGAAAAGCCGGGCATCTCCCGCTTGGCGCGGGTGCAGCGCTCGTCCAGTCCCTCCGCCTCCACGATCTCCACCACCAGCCGGGGCTGGAGCGCTGCGAAGCGCTCGTGAAACATCTCCATCTGCTCGGGCGACATGACCTGGCTGGCCAGCGAGTTGACGAAGAGCTGGGCGTCCGGCTCCACGAGGTCCCGATCCAGAAGGCTCTGAAACGTCTCGGCGGACTTGAACCACGTGATCCGCTCCACCTCGCCCATGCGGCCCTCCTTGCGGGCGATCTTCAAAAACTGGTCGGGCCGCTTGAGCACGGGGGAATCCGGGCGCATCAACGCCTCGTAAGCCCGGATCTTTCCGGTGCGGGCGTCCGCGATGGGCTGGAAATGATAGGCGATCCGGTCCTCGCTGAGGATCTCCCAGAAGGCCTGCTTCAGCTCCAGCGACTCGCCCGCCTGATGGTAAAGCTCCGCGTCAAACTCGGTCACGCTGTTCTTTCCGGCCCGCTTGACCTGATACATGGCGAAGTCCGCGTATTTCATCAGCACGTCCAGCTCCCGGCTGTCGTCGGGATACCACGCGACGCCGCCGGAGAAAGTGAGGTACTGGCGGGTGCCGTCCGGCAAAAGCACGGACTCGGCCCGTACGGCCTCCAGCAGCTCCCGGATCTTCACCCGGACGGCGCTGCGGTCGTCATACCCGTAAAAGAGCAGGAAGAACTCGTCGCCGGACTGGCGGGACACCAGCGTGGCGTCCGGCGCGGCGCGCAGCAGGCACTGGCCCGCGCAGCGGATGTACTGGTCGCCCACATCGTGGCCGAAGCGGTCGTTGGTCCCCTTCAGGTTGTCCAGATCGATCATCATCAGCGCCGCCACCTTCATCCGCTCCGGCTCGGCAAACAGCTCCTGCGCGATGCGGCAGAAGGCCCGGCGGTTGTAAAGGTCGGTCAGCGGGTCGTAGTCCCGCTCCTGTTCGATCCGCATCCGCTCCAGCGTGGCGGTGGTCACGTCCTCGGCAAGGCCCACAAGGCCCTCGCCCTCCCGCCGGGTGCTCACGCGGATATAGCGGTCGTCCCCCACGCGGTAGACCCGGGCGCCGTTCTTCACGTCCCGGGCCACCACCTTCTGGCTCAGCCCGTCCATCAGCCGGTCGAAGCGCTCCCGCGTGATGCCGCCCGCGTCCGCGTTCTCAACGCCCAGCATGGGGAAGAAATTCTCCGTGACGAACATCGGCTCGCCGGGGCGGTATTCAAAACCGCCCAGCTCCACGCTGGCCATATCGATGATGCGCAGCATCCGCGTGGAAGACTCCATCACGCTGCGGCTCAGCTCCACGATGGCGCCGGAGAACTGGTCGATCTCCCGGATGCCGGTGGCGGGCAGGTCGGGCACGTCCGTCCCCTCCTCCCGGGCCGCGGCCACCCGGTCCGCCAGCGTCTGAATGGGCCGGGCAAGGCTGCCCGCGATGAACAGGCTGCCCGCAAGGCCGAAGGCGAACGTAATCAGCGTGATGACGATCAGCAGCACGGTGATAGAGTCGGCAAAGCTGTAAAGCGTCTCCTCCTCCTCCGCCCCCAGCAGGACCCACTGGTCGCTGGAAAAGGGCGCGTTGTTCTTATAGAGAGTCAGCCCGGCGGGGGCTGCGCTGACCCGCTTTCCGCCGATGGAAAAACTCAGCGTCCCGTCCCGGAGCATCTCCGTGTCCAGCGTCTCCGGCAGCTCTCCCGCCAGCCGTCCGCTGGAGAGGACGGGAGTATAGACGTCCTCCTGCCGGATCGCCAGAATGTACGCGCCGTCGCTGCGCAGCTCGCCGAACGGGAGCTGCGCCCGGAAGTAATCCACCGTCAGCTCCACGCCCAGCACGCCGTATACTGTCCCGTTGCTCAGGATCAGCGGCAGCGAATAGGAGATGCACTCCGTATCCGATTCGTCCAGCCGGTAGGTCCGGCTGGTCCAATAGCCGCAGTACTGGGCCGGAAGCGCGCCGCTGACGCTCCACGCCGCCTGAAAGGGCTTTTCAAAAAAGGCCCGGTCCGCCTCGCCGCCGTGAAAGGTGTACCGCGGCTCCCAGTCCTGTCCGGAGCTGATCTTCAGCGTCCGGCTGACGGACACCGGCGCGCGCACCAGCAGCAGATCCGTATAGTGGGAGGGCTGGGACGCGGCGGGGTCCATGTCCCGGATGCACAGGCCGGAATAGGCCGCCGTCTCCCACGCCCGTCCCTCCGGCAGCTCCTGCGCGTTCAGGATCACGTAGATGCCGGAGAGATGCTTGGCGTACAGCGCGGAGATCATATCCGGGGCGATCTTCGTCAGCAGCGCGCTGCCGCCCGCACCGCTCCCGTCGGGGCCAAAAGCGGAGATATCCAGCTCGCCGTTCTGCTGCATGGCCATGACGGCGGCGTTGATCTTGCTGCGCAGGACCGACAGCTCGCTCCAGTCGGCAGTCATATAATTTTCCAGATAGTTCCTGCGGTTGACCACCTGCTGGGCCAGCATGGCGTCCGCGTTCTCCCGCAGGCGGGAGAGCACGCCGCCGACCGTGATGCTGCCCAGCAGGAGCAGGATCTCTACCAGCAGCAGTCCCAGCATGGGCGTGACGATAAAGCGGGACACCGACCGTTCCCGCCGTTTCGTTTTCTGCTGTCTCGGTTTCATCGCTCGTTCCTCCTGTACCGCCATCAGGCGGACTCACCCCGCAAGCCGGCCGTTGAGCGTCTCCAGCGCCGCCGCGTACCACATCTCAAAATACTCGTCGGAGACGAAGGGGGCTGTCGCCTGCTCCAGGCTCTCCCCCGCGTCCAGCGCGGAGCGGACCTGCTCCCGGTCCGCCGCCGCCTGATCGCTCATCACGGTCTCCAGTGCGCCGCGCAGGCTGTTGGCCGTTTCAAAGGCGGGCATCGCATAAAGGGAGTTGTCCTTCACCGTCTCCATGGCGGTGGTCAGCACCTCCCGCATCGTCTCGGGAAGCTCCACGCCGCTCTCGTTCACCGCCTCCGCGCTGTACGCCTCCTTCGTCACCGGGAGATACCCGGAATCCGAGGAGAAGTGGATGCTGCGCGCGCCGTCGGTGAACCACTTGAGGAATTCCACGCTGGCGGCGATCTCGGCATCAGTCCCCTTGGTGACCACCATGCCGGCCCCCTGCTCGATGGCATAGGGCTGGCCGCCCGCGAACTGCGGGCAGGGCAGGATCTTCATCTCGATCGGATAGCTCCGGGCGTCGTTGGACACCTCGCTGGGCAGGAACGTCGCCCCGGAGGAGGAGCACACGCACGCGATGATCGCGCCGGTCTTGAGATCGTCGTTGCGGAAGCGGCCCTCCGCCGTGAAATAGCCCTTGATGAAGGGGACGTAATAGTTGTCCCAGAGGCGGCGCACCGCGTCATGGTCGAAGTTCAGGACCGGCTGGCCGTCCTCAAAGGTGATGGGGTCCACGCCGAGCTGCTCCGACCCGGCGAAGAAGAAGTTCGCCATGGCGTCCCGTCCGAACATGGCCTCGCCGTCGTTGGGCTCCGGCGTGAGGCTGTCCGTCCACTCATAGTAGGCCTGCGCCGTCTCCGTCACACCCTCCACCGTGGCCAGCGCGTCCAGAGACGCGCCGGTGGCCTCCGCAAAGGCGTTCCAGTCCGTCTCGTTCAGGGCCATGATCTCCACAGATTTGGCCACCGGGAACACCTTCAGCTCGCCGTCGATCCGGCCGGACTGCAGAAAGCCGTCTACGTAAAGCGCCTTCTCCTCGTCCGTCAGATAATCGTCCAGCCCCGCCGCAAGGCCCATCTGGTCCAGCTGATAGGCTGTATCGGCATAGGCGGAGAAGATGTCTGGCAGCTCCTGTGCGCCCACCTCGCCGTTGGCGGCGGCCATCACCTCGGCCGCAAGGTCAGACACCGTGCCCTGACTGGTGCTCTCCACCACGATGTTCTTTTCCTTGCCCACCGTAGTATTGAACTCGTCCACCAGCGCGTTGAACGCGGTGAGCTGCGCGCCGTTATAATATGTCCATACGGTCACTTTGACCGGCTGGGCGGGAGCGGCGCTCCCTCCGGACGCTCCGCAGCCGGTCAAAAGCAGCGCCGCGCCCAGCGCGGCCGCGCTCCGCTGAAACCAACGGTCCATTCATATCTTCCTTTCTAATCAGCGCGGGACGGCGTCCCGCGCGCAGTCTGCGCCGAGCGGCGGCTCTTTTGGAAAAAGCCGGCCCACTGCACCATTTTTCATATTATCACAGCTTTCGCGGAAGCACAACACCGGAATCCGCGCTTTTCCGCCAAAGACAGAGGCCGCGTTCTGCCCGTCCGCGGGGCAGGATCGCCAAAATTCCCGTCCGGGCAGGAAAACGGCGGAGACGCCACCGCGTCTCCGCCGTCAGCGGATCTCACAGCTCCCGGTCCAGCGCGGCGGCCAGCTCCGCCTCCGGCTGCACGCCGATCTTCCGGTCAAACTCCTGACCGTTTTTCAGGTACACCAGCGTGGGGATGGACATCACGCCGAAGCGCCGGGCAAGCTCCGGCTCCTCGTCCACGTTCACCTTGCCCACCAGGACCTTTCCCTCGTAGTCGGCGGCCAGCTTCTCCACCGCCGGGGCGATCATTTTGCACGGACCGCACCAGTCCGCCCAGAAGTCCACCACCGCCAGCGGGGCGGCGTCCACCGCCACGTCAAAGTCCGCATGTTTGAAATGCACCAGTGCCATGTTCAGCGTCTCCTTTCGATTTTCCCTATGCTTCCCGTTCCGCCGCCGCGGCATACGCCGCCGCGTTCTGTCCCGCGATCAGTCCCTCGCCGACGGCCTTTGCGATCTGCAAAGGCCCGCCGGTGCAGTCCCCCGCGGCGAACACGCCGGGAAGCCCGGCCGCCATGCGGCGGTCCGTTTTCACATAGCCGTCCTCCAGCGCAAGCCCGGGGAACAGTTCCGCCGGAGCCATGGCGGGCCGCAGAATGAACACGCCGTCCGCCTCCGCCCGCTCGCCGTCGCACTCCACGGCCTCCACCCGGTCTCCGCCCAGAATGGCGCAGCGCCGGGGGCGGTGGAAGTAGCGGACGGAGCAGCCAATCCGCTCCAGAAACGCAGCTTCCTCCCGGGCGCTCTCGCTGTATCCCAGCACTGCCACATTCCGCCCGCGGTAGAGCATCCCGTCGCAGGTGGCGCAGTAGCTCACGCCCCGGCCCAGAAGCTCCGCCTCGCCGGGCAGCTTCGCGTCCCGCACCGCGCCCGCCGCCAGCACCACCGCCCCGGCGTCGTACACGTCGGAGCCGACGCTGACGTACCACCGTCCCGCCGACAGCGCGGCGGAGAGGGCCTTTCCGGTCAAAAACTCCGCGCCCGCGCCCTCCGCGTGGCGGCGCATGGCGGTGAGCAGCTCCGCGCCGGTGGCCCCGGGAAGCCCCGGATAGTTGTCCACCCGGGCCGACCGCCAGAGGGGATTCTCCTCCGGCGGGTTGGAGACCGTCAGCACGCTCCGGCCCCGGGCGCGGACGTTGATCGCCGCGCTCAGCCCCGCCGGACCGCCGCCGATCACCAGTACGTCCCAGCCCATATCCTTCGCCGCCTTTCCGGGCGCGGCGGCAGCGCCGCGCCCTGCTTTTCCCTCAGTTTACAGCCTGCGGCAGAAACTCGCAGTTGCTTTTGCAACGTTCCGTCGATTTTCGCCGCCAATCAGACCCGCTTCCAGACCGCGCCGCCGGGAACGTCGGTGATCTCGACGCCCTGCGCCTTCAGCTCGTCGCGGATGCGGTCGGCCTCGGCGAAGTTCTTGGCCTTCTTCGCCTCGGCTCTTTGCAGCACCAGCGCGTCCACGGCGGGGTCGCCCTCGCCCTGCACGGTGAAGCCGCCCGCGGTCCCGGCGGGCCGCGCCGCCTGCTGCGCCCGCTTCTTGGCTGCCCGGTCCAGCAGGCCCAGACCCATGACCTGATCGAACTCGCCCAGCAGCGTCAGCTTCGTCCCGTCGGAGACGGCGGCCTTGAGCACGTCGTAAAGCGCGGTGACGCCCAGCGAGGTGTTCAGGTCGTTGTCCATGGCGGCCTTGAACTTGGCCCGCAGGGCCTGCGCCGTCTCGCCGTCCGCGTCCGCCGCCGGGCCTTCCTTCAAAGCCGCGATCCGGGCGGTCAGCTTTTCATAGGCGGTCTTTGCGTTGTCCAGATTCTCCCATGTGAACACCAGCGCCTTGCGGTAGTGGCTCTGGAGGCAGAAGAAGCGGTACACCAGCGGATCATAGCCTTTCTCCTCCAGCAGGGAGACCGTCAGGAACTCGCCCTTGGACTTGCTCATCTTGCCGCTGGAGGTGTTCAGGTGCAGCACATGGAACCAGTAGTTGCACCAGTGATGGCCCAGATATGCCTCGGACTGGGCGATCTCGTTGGTGTGGTGGGGAAAGGCGTTGTCAATGCCGCCGCAGTGGATGTCCAGATCCTCACCCAGATGCTTCATGGAGATGCCGGAGCACTCGATGTGCCAGCCGGGATAGCCCACGCCCCACGGGGAGTCCCACTTCAGGGCCTGATCCTCGAACTTGGACTTGGTGAACCAGAGGACGAAGTCGTTCTTGTTGCGCTTGTTCTCGTCCTCCTCCACGCCCTCGCGCACGCCCACGGCCAGATCCTCCGCGTCGTGGTCGTTGAACACATAGTACCGTTCCAGCTTGGACGTGTCGAAGTATACGTTGCCCCCGGCGAGATACGCGTATCCGGTGTCCACCAGCTTGGTGATGATCTTGATATACTCGTCGATGCAGTGGGTGGCAGGCTCCACCACGTCGGGCCGCTTGATGTTCAGCTTGCGGCAGTCCTCAAAAAACGCGTCGGTATAATACTGGGCAATCTCCATGACCGTCTTGTGCTCCCGGCGCGCGCCCTTGAGCATCTTGTCCTCGCCGGTGTCCGCGTCGGAAGTGAGATGGCCCACGTCCGTGATGTTCATGACGCGCTTGACATTGTACCCCGCGTAGCGCAGGTACTTTTCCAGCACGTCCTCCATGATATAGCTGCGCAGGTTGCCGATGTGGGCGAAGTGATACACCGTGGGGCCGCAGGTGTACATTTTCACGATGTCGGGGTGATTGGGCTTGAATTCCTCTTTTTTGTGGCTGGCGGAGTTGTAAAGATACATGGCTCAGGCCGTCCTTTCCTTGTTTTCCTTGTTGTTCTTTTTGAGCTGCTGCTCCAGCGCGTCGATCCGCTGGAACAGTGCGAGAAGTTCCTCCTGAACGGGGTCCTGAAGGTCGTTGATCTGGTCCACGTCGTTTGCGAAGCTGGCGGCGGGCTTGCGTCCGCTGACGCGCACCACCTGCGCGGGAACGCCCACGGCGGTGGAGTTGGCCGGGACCTCGCTGAGGACCACCGCGCCCGCGGCGATGCGGGAGTTGTCGCCCACGGTAAAGGGACCGAGGACCTTTGCGCCGGAGCCTACCAGCACATTATTCCCCAGAGTGGGGTGGCGCTTTCCCTTATCCTTGCCCGTTCCGCCCAGCGTCACGCACTGATAGAGCAGGCAGTCGTCCCCAATCTCCGCCGTTTCGCCGATCACGATGCCCATGCCGTGGTCAATGACCAGACGGCGGCCGATCGTGGCGCCGGGGTGGATCTCGATGCCGGTCCAGAACCGGCTCCACTGGGAGACGCACCGGGCCAGAAAGCTCCATCTGTGCCGGTAGAAAAAGTGGGCCACGCGGTGATAGATCAGGGCGTGGACGCCGGGGTAGAGCAGGAAGACCTCCAGCTTGCTGCGGGCCGCGGGGTCGCGGCGCTGATAGGCCTCCAGCAGTTCCGTCAAACGGTTCATATGCAAAAGCTCCTTTTCGATTCCAGACGCGTCCGGGCCGTCCGTCCCTGGCGCGGGAGATAACGCGGAGGATGGCCGCCAAAAAACGCCCCCTGCACCCCAAACGGGTACAAGAGGCGTCTGCGACGCGGTCCCACTCCTGTAAATACTCATGCCGGCCCAGCAGCCGGACAGCCGGATATCGGCGGCTTGGCCGGGGGCCGTTACGCCCCGCGCTCCCGGACGCACTTCACACGCTCCGCCGCGGGCGCGCTTGCAGCCGGCGGCGCGCCCTCTCTGTTCTTTGGAGCTATGCTACTCTTTCCGTTCATCGCGTACTCAATTATATTATCAGCAATCCCCGCGCGTGTCAAGAGGGCGGCGCGCTCCGCGCCGCCCCCTTCCCTGCGTCAGTCGTCCCGATAGCCCAGGCTGTGGACGTAGTTCACGTTGTCCCGCCAGTTCTCCTTCACCTTCACCCACGTCTGAAGGTAGACACGGGTCCCCATGAATTTCTCCATGTCCTGCCGGGCGAGGGAGCTGATCTTCTTGAGCATGGCCCCCTGCTTTCCGATGATGATGCCCTTGTGGCTGGCCTTTTCGCAGTAGATCGTGGCGTCGATCTCGATCACCTCGTCGTCCCGCTCGGAAAACTTCGTCAGCTCCACGGCGGTGCCGTGGGGGATCTCCTTATCCAGACACAGCAGCAGCTTCTCCCGCAGGATCTCGCCCATGACCTGCCGCTCCGGCTGGTCGGAGGTCTGCCCGTCCGGGAAGAGCTGCGGTCCCTCCTGCGCGTACTTCCCCATCTCGGCCGTCAGCTCGTCCAGTCCGTCGCCGGTGTGGGCGGAGATGGGGATGATGGCGGCAAAGCCGTCCCACGCCTCATGATAGGCGGCGATGACCGGCAGCAGTGCGTCGGGCTTCACGGTATCCGTCTTGTTGATGCACAGGATCGTGGGGATCTTCTCCTCCCGCACCCGCTCGATCAGCGCCAGCTCCGGCGCGCCCACATGGGCGATCGGCTCCACCAGCAGCAGCGCGCAGTCCACGTCGGACAGGCTGGCGGTGACGACCTTTACCATATAGTCTCCCAGCGCGGACTTGGGCTTGTGCAGGCCCGGGGTGTCCATCAGGACAAACTGGGTGTCCCCCCGGTTCACCACGCCGCAGATGCGGTTGCGGGTGGTCTGGGCCTTGTTGGAGACGATGGCGAT
>CAKTMK010000022.1 GCA_934574045.1 uncultured Oscillibacter sp.
CGGTACATATCCCGGTCCGCCACGTCCAGCAGCTCCGCCAGCGTCTCGCCGTCCTCCGGCGTGTTGGCGCAGCCAACGGACACTCCGAGGAACGCGATCCCCGGCTCCATCTCCGGCTGCAGGGCCTTGAGAGCCTTCGCCAGCTCCCGGTCCCGGGTCAGGCCGATGAACTCGTCTCCCGACTTCCGGAAAAAGAAGGTGCCGTCGCCGCCCAGACGCTTGAGCGCCTGGGCGAAGCGGATGAGGTATGCGTCGCCGGCCCGGTGGCCGTGGGTATCGTTGACGCTCTTGAACGAGTCCAGATCCATAAACAGGAGGGAGAACGCGCCGCCCTCTTTCTGCATCTTGTGCAGCCGGTCCACCAGCGCTACGCTGTTGCCCAGCCCGGTCAGCGGGTCCGTAGCCGCCATGAGCTGAAATTCCTGCTTGTTCTCGTCCGTCTGGAGGTAGGATACCAGCAGCAGGTTCGTCTGCACAATGTAAAAGAGCAGCAGAAACAGGAACAGCAGCTTTTCCAGATCCGAGCAGATGCTCACCATCAGGATATTGTACGCTGCGATCAGCACAAAGCTGGTGATCGTCTGCATGAGCAGGAGCCGCTGATGCCGGGAGCCTGCGGCCTCGCTGAGGAAGCGGATGAACTTCTCCTGCGAGAACTGCTGGAACTGCCGGATGGAGCCGGTGTACAGCACCGTCTGGATCAGAAGCGTCAGCCCGGACATGGAGGTGTTTGTAATGAGGTACGCCGCCCGGTTCGCCGCAGTGAAAATGGAGAGGACGTAGCACAGGATGTAGAAAAACACCGTGACGCGCAGACCCCAGCCCCCGCCGTAGAAAAAGAGAAGCGAGGTGATGAGCGCGCAGCCCGCCAGCATCCAGAAAACGGTCTCTCCGCCGTATTGCAGAGAGGCTCCCTTTGTGGCCAGATTCATAATGAACAGAAAGACGGCGGTGATGGCGGCGTGGATCAGAATGTGCGTTTTCAGCGCGTAGCGGCGGCGGCCCAGCGTACACGCCAGATACGTGATGGCGCAGGACAGCTCGATCACGATCAAAGTATTGAAAAGAGGATTCACCGGTTTTCATCCCCCCCAGACAGCGAAAAAAGTCGAATCGCAAGTGTGGTATACTACAATAGTATAAATCAGCCCGGGGGCCGCGTCAATTCCCTTCTGGGCCGCGGGGGAGATTTTAGCGGCGGTCCCGGTCGGATTTGTAGAATGTACACAGCGGTCCTGCCGCTTTTTTGACAGTCTAAGGCGGCCCCCGCCGAAGCGGGGGCCGCTGAATGGTTTCCGGGCGGGCGGACCGGAGGAGAGGGCCGGTCCGCGTGAGGCAGGCACTGCCGCCCGGGGAGGGGAAACGAATTGGTTCAGTTCTCGCCGCCGACGCGGACGCCCATCTTTTCCTCGTAATACTTGACCATGGCGATCTGGTCCTCGTCGATGTGGCCGTTGTCGTTCATCCAGTCCATGACCATCAGGACCACGTCGGTCATGGGGGTGTCCACGCCCATGTGATGGGCGTAATGCTTGGCGTTGAGGATGTCCTTGCGGTGGACGGCCACCCGCGCCCCCGGCTCGTAATCCCGCCGGATCAGCTTGGGGACCTTGTTCTCATAGACCGGCCCGCCGGCGAAGCCGCCGCGGGTGGCGTCGAATGTGGTCTGGAGGTCGATGCCCGCCTTGGCCGCGAAGGCGTAAGCCTCGGCGATGACCACCAGGTACGCCCCGGCGATGATGTTGTTCACCAGCTTGGTGACGCTGCCGCTGGCCGGGCCGCCGGTGTAGACGGGGCTGCCCATGCAGGAGAGGATGGGCTTTACCTTTTCAAACGCCTCCCGGTCGCCGCCGGTCATGATGGCCAGCGTCCCGGCGATGGCCATGGGGTTGCCGCCGCTGACCGGAGAGTCCAGCAGGAACATCCCGGCGGCCTTGGCCGTCTCGTTCAGCTCCAGAATGATGTCCGGCGCGGTGGAGCTGAGGTCCACGATGATATTGCCCGGCTTGCCGTACCGGACGGCCTGCTCCACGGAATTGCGGATGATGGGGTGCGTGGGCAGGATCTGAAGGATCACGTCGCACTGCTTGTAGATCTCCGCCGGGTCCGTCACCGGCGTGCCGCCCGCGGCGGCGAAGGCGTCCAGCTGCTTCTGGGCCACGTCGTAGCCCAACACCGGACAGCCGCTCTTTTTCACAACGTTTTTCGCCATGGGCAGGCCCATGACGCCCATGCCCAGAAATCCGATCTTCATAGTAAAACGCTTCCTTTCTCAGTTCCCCGGATTTATACGGTGCTGCTCTGCTCGGAGACGGCCTCCTCCACCTCCCGGAAGGAGGCGGCTTTTTTCTTTCCGCCGGTGCGCTTATAGATCCAGCTGGTCAAAAACGGGCAGATGATGGCGGTGACGACCACAGCGGCGGCGACCTGGGGGGTCGCGCTGGCGGCGGTGGCCGCCAGCGTGCCATCGACTGCGGCGAGGGCCGCGGGGGTGGCCACGGCATTTCCACCGACACTGGAGATGGCTGCGCCGGCAACGCCGGAGCCGCCGGTGAGTTTATCAAAGAGGATGTTGAACACGCCGCCGATCACCACGGTGATGAGGCCCAGCACCACGCCGGACGCTCCGCCCTGCGCCACCTGCTGAAGGCTCATGTTCGCGCCCAGCGCGAAGCCGAGGACCATGATGGTCACCTCGCCGCCGGCGCTGAGGCACTTGCGCATATTGGGGTCCAGATTGCCCAGCAGGATGCCCAGCAGCAGCGGGATCACGGAGGCCACCAGCATCATGTACGGAATGTTGGCAAGGCCCGCGGTGCCCATGGCCACCATGGTCAGGAAGGGGCCGTCGTTCAGGGAGATGATGGCCACCGCGCCCTGATCGCCCTCGGAGCCGTAGGTCTTGGTCAGTGCGCCGAACAGGGCGCCGTTGGAGTTGGAGGCGGCGGCGATGATGGCCAGCGCGCTCAGGCCGAACAGGCTGTCGTTGAAGAAGCGGGCGGCGGCAAGGCCGATGGCCGCGCTGACGGCGAACTTGACGATGGTGATGGTGAAGCCGGTCTTCATGGCCTGCGGTGCGCACTTGAGATCGAGCTGCGCGCCCATGCACACGAAGAACAGGCCCACCAGCGCGCTGGTGCCGTTGACGATGCCGGTGGTAAAGCTGCCGATCTGCAGCGCCGCCGGCCAGAACGTGTTGATGATGCAGCCAAGAAACAGCGGCACGATGATGATCCCGCCTGGGATCTTGTCCAGGAACTTCTTGATGGGGACTGACATGGCACTCTCTCCGATCTCATTGAATTTTTGCGCCCGGGGCTTCCCTGCCTCCCTTGCGTTGGCATCAGTATATCGGGCGGGGCCGGGTTTGTGAAATCGAACGCGCTTCTCTTGTCATCAGCTTTTTTGATGGGCCGGACGGCTCCGGCGCGGCGCTTTGAGTACTTTTTCACAGGGCGGTTTATGGAAAATAGCAGATCTGACGATTTCATATTGACCTCTCTCTGTGAAAAAGCTATAATTCCGAAAGTAAGATCAATTTCATTGATGATGCCATCGGATTTTTCCGGGCGGAACAGGAGGCGCGCGATGCTGGATATCAAAAAGCTGCAGTATCTGGAGGCGGTGTACCGCCACCGCAGCTTCACCCGGGCCAGCGAGGAGCTGTTCGTATCTCAGTCGGCCATCTCCATGTCCATCAAGTCGCTGGAGGAGGAGCTGGGCGTGAAGCTGATCGTCCGCTCGCCCCAGAACGTGGCCTTTACCTATGAGGGCGAGCAGCTGGTGCTCCACGCCCGCCGCATCCTGCTGGACTGCGAGAACACGGAGCGGGAGATGGCGGAGCTGTCCGAGACGAAGAATTCCATTCTCCATCTGGGGGTCTCCCCCACGCTGGGCATCCGCTTTCTCAACTTCATCCAGTCGGAGAAATTCCAGCAGATGTATCCCAAGGCCGCCATTTACATTGAGGAGGGGGCTATGAGCAGCCAGATCGGCAAGCTGCGGCAGGATGTGCTGGATCTGAGCTATAACGGCCTGCCTTCTCCGGCGGACGCGGCGGGGCTGGAGCTGACCCCGGTGACCAGCGCCCGGATCTCCGCCATCCTCCGCCCCGACCACCCCATGGCCAACCGGGGCGTACTCTCCATGGGCGATCTGGACGGCGCGGAGGTGGTGATGCTGGACGAGAACTCCCTGATCCGCGCGCAGGTGATGGCGGAGTTCCGGCGGACGGGCAGCGTGCCGAAGATCCGCTCCTCCCACGAGCAGATCTTCTGTATGCTCAACGCGGTGAAGCTGGGAAATTTCATCGGCTTTCTCAACAGCTCCGATCCCTACATCGAGCAGCACCTCCACCGGATGGGCCTTATCACACGGGAGCTGTCGCCCTCCATCGAGTTTCAGGTGGGCTTTATTTCCAAGTGCGGACGGCGGCTGCCCCGCATCGCCGCCGCGCTGACGGAGATCGCCGGAAGGCTGGAGATCAGCGATCGCTCCGGCGGCGACTGGGATGGGCTGGGCTTGTGACGGGAGGAGGTCTCCATGAATTACATTCGGATCACGAAGGAGAATATCGACCGGGAGCATATTTGCTGCGCCATGTCTGGCAAGCAGAGCCTTTTGAAAAAGGAGTGGCTCAAGCAGCGGCTTGACGAGGGGCTCGCCTTTTACCGCAGCGAGGAGCGGGGCAAGTGCTTCATCGAGTACATCCCGGCGGAAAACGCATGGGTCCCCATTCAGGCGGACGGCTATCTTTACATCGACTGCCTGTGGATCTCCGGCTCCATGAAGGGCCACGGATACGCCAACGACCTGCTGGACGAGTGCATCCGGGACGCGAGGGCGCAGGGGCGGAAGGGGCTTTGCATCCTCTCGGCCGAGGGACGGAAGCGGGAGTTCCTGTCCGATCCGAAGTTTTTGGCGCACAAGGGCTTTTCCCCGGCGGACGTGTCGGAGTGCGGGATCAGCCTTATGTATCTGCCGCTTGCGCCGGACGCCGAGCGGCCCTGCTTCCGGGACTGCGCGAAGCACCCGCGGGCCGATGAGGACGGAGCGGTTCTCTACTACACCGACCAGTGCCCCTTTACCTGCTATTGGGTGCCGCGGGTGCAGGAGGCCGCGCGGGAGCACGGCATTCCCCTCAAGGTGATTCACGTCACCAGCCGGGAGGAGGCCCAGCGCGTTCCCGCGCCGGTCACGACCTACGCGCTGTTCCGGGACGGAAAATTTCTGACGCAAGGCATTCAGTCCGACAAGAAGTTTCTGGTCCTCATGGGCGTAAAGGAGTGAGCGGTCCCGGAGACGGGCCGCGGCGGAGGAGCGGTTCTCCGTGTTCTGATGAAACCGGCCCGGGCGCGGCCCGGACTGCCGCAGCGGTTTGCTGACCGGGCGGCTGACGCGCATCTATACATGATTGATAGAGCAAAGCCCGCCCCGGCGCGAAAGCGCCGGGGCGGGCTTGTGTCTGCGGCTTTGTGTTTTGCGGCCGGACGACCTTACTTCCCCTTCAATGCCGGGCCGATGAACGCGGCCAGCAGAGAGATCACCAGCAGCGGCACGGCCAGCGTGACCAGTCCGGTGAGGAACAGCGCCAGCAGCATCAGCGGGATGCCGATGATAAACACCAGCACCTTGGTGATGCCCCATGCGGCGCGGACGGCAAAGAGCACCAGCTTGAACACGAACAGCACGATGCCCAGAATAAACAGTGTGAACATGTAAAAACGCTCCTTCTGGTCTTTTTACGGCGCTTCCCGCTTCATGACGGCGATGCCCACGGCGTTCATGCCCACGTGGCAGGCGATGCTGCACGGCAGGCCCGCGTAAGGCACGTCCAGCGCCGGGAACTCCGCCTGTACCAGCGTGCGCCAGCGCTCCGCCTGCTCCGGGTCCTCAAAGCTGCCAGCCGCAGCGATGATGAGCGCACCGTCCGGCGTGTCGGCAAAGCGCGTCTCCCGATCGGCCTTGACGGCCTCGATCATCCGGGCCTCCGCAAGGCGCATCCCCCGGGCCTTGGCGAACGTGTCCAGCTTGTCGCCCTGGATCTGAAGGATGGGCTTGAGGTTCAGCACCGCTGCGAAGGCGGCCACCGCCGGCGTGATGCGCCCGCCCTTTTTCAGATATTCCAGCGAGTCCACTGTGATGTAAATGCTGGCGTCGTAGGCACGCTCCTCCAGATACGCCTTGATCTCCGCAGCGGAGAGCCCCTGCTGCGCCAGACGGTACGCGCTGAAGAAGGATTCCTCCTGCGTGACGGAGATGCGGTGGTTGTCCACCACCTGCACCCGCCCGTCATAGTCCTCCGCAAGCTGGGCGGCAGTGACGCAGGAGCCGCTCAGGCCGCTGGACATGGGGATATAGACGAGCTGGTCGTACCCATCCGCGAGGATGCGGTCCCACAGGTCCAGCACCTGCCCCGGCGCGGGCTGGGAGGTGGAAATGCGCTTGTGCTGTTTCATGGCGTCGTAGAGCTGCGGATTGCGGATGTCCAGCCCCTCGGCGTACACCTGCTCGTCCACCAGCACAGGCATGGGCAGCAGGTACAGCCCCGGCGCGGTCAGCGCCTCCGGCCGGACGCCGCTGTTGGTATCAGTTGCGATGGCGATTTTCATAAATTTCAGCCTTTCCCCGGGTCTCCGCCTTTGAGCCGTTGGCGGCGCGGGAGCCGGTACCTGCTATTTTACACCCTTTGATGAAAAATGCAAATCAGCTTTCAAACCCGTCGGGAAATACTACGGTCAGGAGCCACTTGAACGCCTCCTCGCCGTAAACGGCGTGGGGAACTCCGGCGGGCATGACCAGCGTTTCCCCCGCCTTGACGAGGTGGGGCGTGCCGCCCACGGTGAACCGGCCCGTCCCCTCCAGCACGGTGACCATGGCGTCGCCGGTGGAATCGTGGGTGCCGATCTCTTCTCCCTGATCGAAGGCGAAGAGCGTGACGCTGACCGCCTTGTTCTGGGCCAGCGTCTTGCTGACCACCTGCCCCGGCTGGACGGATACCAGGTCGGTCAGCTTCACCACCGTCTCGTGGTCGATGTTTTTGATGAATTTCATGGGAAATACCTCCTATATATTATAGCTTATAGCAGACGGGAGATCCGGCCCCGCCGCTTCCGATTCTGCCCGCAGGCGCGGCGCTCCTTCCGCCGGTCACACCGGCGGACAGGCGGCGGCAAAGGGCACCCGGCAGAACGCGTCCGGGATGTGCCAGAGGACTTTTCCCCGGAGCTGGACGTGGATCGCGCCCCGGTCAAAGAGATAGCGGTAGGCGGCAGTGTTGCTGCGCAGGTCCTGCCGGCGCTGGATCTGCGCGGCGGAGACGTACCCCGCGTCCCACGGCGGCAGGGCCGCGGGCCGCCACTCCGGCGGCGCGGCGGCGATGCGGCGGCCCTCCTCCGTCAGCAGGGGCAGAAGCGCCTGCTTCCGTCCCCCGGCGGCGGACAGCACGGCGGGGGGAATACCGTCCCGGACGTAGGGCGCGAGGTCGATCACGGCGGTCTTTCGCTTGGCGGCGGCGTTCTCGGCCCAGAAGCGGGCCAGATCGGCCCGGGAGAAAAAGTACAGCCCCTGCGCCATCAGCGCCCGGTCCCCGGCCGTGAGCCACGGGCGCTCCAGAATGTACCGATGGAAAAAGCTGGTGAGCGTAATGTGACGGACGGCGGGGAGAAAGGTCTCCGCGGCCCACTGGCGCTCGCAGCAGAACAGGCGGCACAGCTGCGTCAGCGTCAGGGAGAAGTCCCCCCGGCAGAGGGACAGGATCTCCCCGGCCACCGCGTCGGCGGAGCGGTCCTTCCCCGGCGGGGCGATGCGGAAGAGGGCGTCCGGCTGCGCCGCCGCGCCGGACGGACGGGCGGCGCTGTTCGGTTCCGCGGAGCGCGGCGAAGGGGCCGGAGCGCTTTCAAACGGCGATCTCGGCACGCTCGGGGCCGCGTGGACGGCAATGAGCTTGAGCGCGGCCTGCGGGGCGGGAGTCTGCTCTCCGAATGTGCCCGGCCGTGGGGCGGAGGTCCGCTCACTGGGCGTGTCTGCCGGTGGGACATGTATGTCGCGGACGGCGGGCTGGCCGGGTATGCTCTGTGGAATGGCTGTCGGTGTGCCAAGCGCATCTTGCGGGACATCCATGTTATGAGCGACGCCCTGCTCTGCGGTGCTGGGCGTCGCGTCCGCCTGCGGCGCAGAGAGCGCCGGGGCGGATGCAATCACTTCAGGCGGCTGCTTCGGCGCATTAGGGGACGTGCCGGCGGCGGACGGCGTGGGTGTGTTCTGCGGGCCGGAAGCCTGCTCTCCGAATGCTTCTGCCTGTGGGATGTGAAGATCCGGGGCTGTGCAGTTCTGCTGTACGGCATCTTGAGCTGCGGCGGGCGGCAGCTGGGCTGCGCTGTGCGGTATCCGCTCCGGCGGCGCGGCGCCGGGAGGTTTGCGGTCGGTCGGTCTCATGTTGGTCACAGCTCCCGTTCGTTTTCTCTTTCTGATAGCGGCTAAAGTGAGTATATCAGCATTTTAATCAAATTACAACTACAAAACAACGGCGCTCCGCGCCGCACCCCTGAAAACAACCATTGGGAGCTTCCTCCTCCCGCGGGCCGATACCCACGCGGAGGGCATTTGCGTGCGGCAGCTCGGAAGCACATCAGGAGGATATTTAGCTATATCCGGCGGCCCGGCAGCACAAGCAGGAGCGCATCCCAGTGCGCTGAAGCAGCCGCTTCCGGCAGCCGCAGGTCTTGCCGCGGCGATGGGCGCTCCAGCGCGTCGGATGCGGCTGTGAAAGCGGGTGCGGCAGAGCCTGTGCCTACTGCGCGGACTTTGGGAGGAAAAAGTAAGCGATCTTATTATGCCGCAACCTGTGAAAAGGAATCTCACTATACAGGCAAGCGCCCCGGCAAAGTATCCGCCGGGAACATCGAGGGCGGCATCACCCCGGATGCTCCTGCAGATCGGTTAGGAGGCCCGGACTTTCCCTCTCGGCCCGCCCGGACATTCCGCGTTCAAACGGGCGGAACGCGGCAAAACGGAGCAGACAAGCGCAGGACAAACCGCTCGCAGAAGGCGGCGTTCCCTTCCTTCCGCCGTGGGGCAGACGACCCTCCAAAAACAGAGCAAAAACACCGCTTTCTCACACAAAAAACCGCGCGGAAGCCGCCCTCCGACGGCAAAAACAGACGGGAAAGCGGGTGTTCCGAAATCGGCGGGACGCTTTTGCGGCCCCCGTCCGCGCCCTCCCCCGCCGGAGCCGCCGTCCGGGCGCGGCGGAATTTGTCCAACAGCGCCGGTTTTTGGCGAAAAATGCTTGACAAGAAAGTTAGTCTGTGCTAATTTACAATCGGTAGTTAGACAAAGTTAACTTTTGAGAGGGAGAACATTATGACGCTTGACAAGCTGCCCGTCGGCTCCAGCGGAGTCATCACGGCGGTGGGCGGAGACGGCGCGCTGCGCTGCCGCCTGCTGGACATGGGGCTGATCCCCCGCACCCGGGTCACGCTCCAGAAGACCGCCCCCATGGGCGACCCCATCGAGATCCGCGTCCGCGGCTATGAGCTGACGCTGCGGGTGGAGGAGGCAAAAAAGATCGAAGTGGAGGGCGAGCCGAAATGATCTTTGCACTGGCCGGAAACCAGAACTGCGGCAAAACCACCCTGTTCAACGCCCTCACCGGCTCCAACCAGCACGTGGGCAATTTCCCCGGCGTCACCGTGGACCAGAAGTCCGGGGCCATCCGGGGCGAAAAGGACTGCTCCGTGGTGGATCTGCCGGGGATCTACTCCCTGCGCCCCTACACGCAGGAGGAGATCGTCACCCGGGACTTCATCCTCCGGCAGAAGCCGGACGGCATTATCAACATCGTGGACGCCACCAACATCGAGCGCAACCTCTACCTCACCTTGCAGCTTCTGGAGCTGCGGGTGCCGATGGTGCTGGCGCTGAACATGATGGACGAGGTGCGGGCCAACGGCGGGTCCATCGACGTGCAGAAAATGAGTCAGGCGCTGGGCATCCCGGTGGTGCCCATCTCCGCAGCGAAGGGCGAGGGCGTGTCCGAGCTGGTGGATCAGGCGGTGGCCGCCGCCCGGGGCCGGGTGCTGCCCAAGGTAACGGACTTCTGTTCGGACGATTCCGCCGTCCACCGCTGCATCCATGCCGTGGTCCATCTCATCTCCGACCACGCGGACCATCTGGGCGTGCCCGCCCGCTTCTGCGCCGCCAAGCTCATCGAGGGCGGCGACGATCTGGCTCAGGAGTTGAAGCTGGATCAGAACGAGCAGGAGCTTCTGGAGCACTGCATCGTCCAGATGGAGACGGAGACGGGGCTGGACCGCAACGCGGCGCTGGCGGATATGCGCTACACGTTCATCGAGGGCGTGGTGGCCACGTCGGTGGTCAAGTGCCGCGAGAGCCGGGAGCACGCCCGCTCCGTGCGCATCGACCGCTTTCTCACTGGGCGGTACACCGCCGTTCCGGCGTTTCTGGGCGTGATGCTGCTGACGTTTTACCTCACCTTCGACGTGATCGGCCAGCGGCTGTCCGACCTGCTGGACGCGGGCATCGGCGTGGTGACGGCGTGGGTGGACGGGGCGCTGACGGCCTACGGCATCAACCCCGTGGTGCACAGTCTTATCATCGACGGCGTGTTTGCGGGCGTGGGCGGCGTGCTGGTATTCCTGCCCGTGATCGTGACGCTGTTTTTCTTCCTCTCCATTCTGGAGGACACCGGGTACATGGCCCGCGTCGCCTTTGTGATGGACAGGCCGCTGCGGCGCATCGGCCTGTCCGGGCGGAGCATCGTGCCGCTGCTGATCGGCTTCGGCTGCTCGGTCCCCGCCATCATGGCCACCCGGACCGTCTCCTCCGACCGGGACCGGAAAATGACCATTCTGCTCACGCCGTACATGAGCTGCTCGGCCAAGATCTCCATTTACGCGTTCTTCACCGCCGCCTTCTTTCAGAAGCACCGGGCGCTGGTGATGCTCGCGCTCTATGTGCTGGGCGTGCTGGTGGGCGTGCTGGCCGCGCTGGTCATGAGCCGGACGGCCTTCCGCGGCAAGCCCGTCCCCTTTGTGATGGAGCTGCCCAACTACCGGATGCCGGGGGCCAAGAGCGTGGCGCTGCTGCTGTGGGAAAAAGCGCGGGACTTTTTGCAGCGGGCGTTCACCGTCATCTTCCTCGCCGCCATCATCATCTGGTTCCTGCAGAGCTTTGACACCCGGCTCAACGTGGTGGCCGACCCGTCCGCCAGCCTGCTGGCGCTGATCGGCCGGTGGATCGCGCCGGTGTTCGCCCCGCTGGGCTTTGCGGACTGGCGCTGCGCCACGTCCCTGATCTCCGGCCTGATCGCAAAGGAGTCCGTGGTCAGCACGCTGGGCGTGCTGCTGGGCGGCGCGGGCATCTCCTCCCTGTTCACGGCCCGGTCCGCCGCCAGTTTTCTGGTCTTTACATTGCTCTATACCCCCTGCGTGGCGGCCATCGCCACCATCCGGCGGGAGTTCGGCTCCCGGCTCAAGACGCTGGGCGTGGTGGTCATGCAGTGCGCCGTGGCGTGGGTCGCGGCGCTGGCGGCCTACACCCTGCTGGGAGGGCTGGTCTGATGGGCCTGCTGGACTGGCTGCTCCTCGGAGCCGTGGGCCTTGCGGCGGCGCAGGCGTGGCGCGTTTGGCGCAGGGCGCTCCGCAGCGGCGGATGCGGCTGCGGGGGCGGGTGCGGCGGAGACTGCGCCCACTGCGCGGGCTGCGGAAAGAAAAAGTAAGTAATTCTCCTATCCTGCAATACGTGAAAAGGTATCTCACTGTACAGGCAGTCGCCCCCGGCGGATGGTCCGCCGGGGGCGCTTTTCTGCCGTTGGGAGCGGCGGGGGCGGCTGCCGGCTTCGCATCCGGTCCGTCAGGCGGCCCGGTTCTTCCCCCGCCCCCGTCCGGACATTCTGCGTCCAAACGGGCGAGGCGCGGCGAAACGGAGTAGACAAGCGGGGAAAAAGCCGGTATACTATCCAGCGGTTAGTCTAATCTAACTACGCTCCGGAGCGGCGGACAGGAGGGCCTGTATGGCGGAGCTTCCATGGAGCGAAACAGAATTTCAGGCGCAGGGCGCGGCGCTGCTGGCGCGGGACGGCGGGTGCGCCGTCTGGCAGCTGCGCAACAAGAGCGGCGAGGGGACCATCACCGCCTGCGAGGTGTTCCCCGGCGTGATGCTCAGCTTCAACGACCTGCACATGGGGTATTACGACTGTGACTTCTCCGCGGGGCGGGAGCTGCTGGTCATCGACCACTGCAGGGAGGGCCGGATGGAATACTGCGCGGGCCGGGACGCGCTGGCCTATCAGCAGGCGGGGGACCTGAAGCTGGACCGCAGAAAGCGCCACACGGGGCGCTTCTCCTTCCCCACCTCCCACTATCACGGCCTGACGGCGGCGCTGGACGCGGAGCTGGCGGCCCGGTCGCTGCCGGAGGCGTTCCGGGACTTTCCGGCGGATCCCCGGGCGCTGATCGAGAAGTTCCGGCTGGGGGAGTATCCCCGGGTATTTCACAACGCGGAGCGGATCGAGCACATTTTCGGCGAGCTTTATCAGGCCCCGCAGAAGCTCCGCCTGCCCCTTTTCCGGCTCAAGGTGCTGGAGCTGCTGCTGTTTCTGGACGCCATGGAGCCGCCGGAGGACGATGGCCGCGCGCCCTACTTCTGCCGGACGCAGGTGGAAAAGGCCCGGGCCATCCGGGCGTTTCTGGCGGAGCATCCGGCGCAGCGCCACACGCAGGAGGCGCTCTCCCGCCGCTTCGGCATCGCGCTGACGCCCATGAAGTCCTGCTTCCGGGCCGTGTACGGCCAATCCATCGGGAGCTGGCTGACGCGCTGCCGCATGGACCGGGCCGCCGAGCTTCTGCTGGCGGACCGGAGCCTGAGCATCGCCGACGCGGCCGCGCAGGTGGGCTATGAAAGCCCCAGCAAATTCACCGCAGCGTTCCGCAGAGTGATGGGACGCACGCCCTCGGAGTAACTTCCATACGCATACTACGGTATTTGCGGCCAAAATGGACGTGTAATCCTTCGTCCTACTCCGCTGACGGATTATTATGGTTCCGATCCGGTACATGGCAGCTATGACACTCATGCTGTTTTCGATGACTGCATCGTGCTTGATCATCAGGTTTCTATTGTTGGCGATTGGATTCACGACATTTACGATGGAACCACCGGGAAGCTGCTGTTTACCTACGGCAATACGCAGAAGATCGCGGACCTCTACGGGGTAGCCTATCGTGGTATCGGAAATGTTTATGTCCGATACGGACAGGGCCTTTTCGTGGCCGCGGATCAGGAAGATGCTCGTGGACACGGAGAGTCCTCCAAGTATGGATTCATGGATAGATCCGGTCACATGATTATTCCCTCCGTTTTTGATCAGGCGGTCCCCTTCTCCAACGGCTATGCATGGGTCGAATACAACGGCCTCTGGGGCGTCATTAAGCTCCCCACTGTCTAACCTGAAATACAGCAGAAGGCCCTCCCTGCCGGGAGGGTCCTTTTCTATACAAAAACCCGCGAAAACGCCAGTTTTTGCTTTATGTTTTCTTCCTTTTCTCGGAGACGCATGGTATAATTCTCCATGTGTTCCAAAACACAACAAAGGAGAGTTGAGAAATGAAAAAGAGACTGATTACCATGGTTCTTGCGCTGTCCATGGTCCTTGCGATGATCCCGGTGCAGGCGGCTTCTTTGCCGGGTGACGTGTCCAGCTCTTGGTGCAAGGACTACGTGTCCAACCTGATGGACAAGGGGATCGTTGGCGGTTATTCCGACGGCACGTATCGCCCCACCGCTCCCGTGAGCCGCGGCGCCATTGCCAAGATGGCATTCCTTACGATGCAGGCTGCCGGCTCTTCTCTGAAGGAATCCGCAGAGAACGATCCCTTCTCCGACATGAAGGGCAACTGGGCAGAAGGCTACGCCGCGATGCTGGCGAATACCGGGAACCTGCTCCCCTCCGAGTTTGGCTATAAGTATGAGGCCAGCAAGGATATGACCCGTCTGGAGACGGCGAAGCTGCTGACCCGCATCTACCTGTACGCCCACCCGCAGGAGAAGCTGGCTGGTTCTGCGACGCTCGATTTTACGGATGCGGGCAGCATTTCTGCCGGCGACGCGCCGCTGGTTGCCAAGGCGGTTGAACTGGGTATCATCAGTGGTTATAAAGATGGCTCTTTTAAGCCCAACGCCAGTATTAACCGTGGCACGGCTGCAGCCATGATCAGCCGGTTCCTCGGCACAGTGGGTACTATCTCCGATCCGGCTCAGTTTGTGAATAGTTCCGGTGGGAATGGAAGCATTTCGACGGATACCACTGGCGCCCCGGAAATTCAGGGCGTCGAATGGGTCATTAAGCCCAGCATCAAGATTGACTATAAGGGAACTGCGATCAATTCTCAGTTTTCCAAGTTTTCTCGTGATGGAGTAGCATCTTATTCCGTAAAAGACAATGATCCCAATCCCGTATTCGTCGATGTCAAGGGTAAAACTTATCAGTATGCTGATACCCGAGTCAATTATCTGGAAGGCTTCCGCTTCGGATATGCGGCGGCGGAAAAGATTTCGACCGGAAAGTATGGCATTATCGACATGTCTGGCCGGTGGGTCGTAGCGCCGGAGTATGATGATGCTTCTGGGTTTGATTATACTTGCTACAATGATGGCTCCAAGGTCCTTTCTTGTTCGGTCATGCGGAACGGTGAATGGACAATTTTTGACCACAACTTCAATATTATTAACGAAATCCTCAATAGGGTTAATGAAGTTGATCTGTCCGCAACAGATTCCGCAAATAATAAGCGATCCTACGTTGATTTTACGGTCGATGGTGAAACGGATAGCGGTATGCCGACCAATGGCGGTCTTTTGGCTTATTCCAAATTGCTTGGCAATGGAGGATTCCGGCGTCCTTACTATGGCATTTGCGATAAGAATGGACGGGTAATCCTTCGCCCCACTCCGTTGACTGACTATTATGGGTCTGATCCGCTGCACGGCAGTTATGATACTCGTGACGTTTGCGACGATTGTATTGTTATGGATCATCAGGTTTCCATTGTGGGCGATTGGATCCATGACATCTACGACGGGACTTCCGGGAAGCTGCTGTTTACCTATGGAAATACCAAAAAGATTTCGGATCTTTATGGAGTAAGTTTCCGCGGTATTGGAAATGCGTTGACGGCATATGGTCAGGGGCTGTTCGTCGCTTCTACGGAAGAAAACTCTGCAGAATACAACAATACCGGCAAAGGCCAGTCTGCAAAAGTCGGATTCATGGACAAATACGGAAATATGGTTATTCCGGCTATTTTTGATCGGGCCGAAGCGTTCTCCAACGGCTATGCGTGGGTTGAATATGACGGCCTCTGGGGCGTCATTAAGCTCCCCACTGTCTAACCTGAAATATAGCAGAAGGCCCTCCCCACCGGGAGGGTCTTCTCTATTTCTATACAAAAACAGCGGAAACGCTAGTTTCCGCTTTATGTCCTCCCCTGCCCGCAGGCAGAAATCGTGCAATTTAATTGTAGAGATTTTGATTTTGGGATAGATTGGTTAAGCGTTTTGGTACTCAACCAGCGCTCCTTCCGGATCGCTGCTATGATCCGAGATCTCGATTGGTGTGTTAATGTAGAAGAAACGTTCCGGGTGGCGCTGATTCTCCAAGATTTTTGGCTGTTGTGTTTCTCAGAAACAGGCTAAATTAGATATGGGATTTTTTTAAAAATCATGTATATTTATTTTGAGAATTGTGCTATACTATAATAGCAAAGTGGGGAGGGGTCAGTAATGAATCTAAAACAAATTTACATCAAGCATTTTAAATCGCTATATGATGTCTCTTTTAAGCCCGGTAAAATCAATGTGTTTATTGGAGCAAATGGTTCTGGGAAAACAACAGTGTTAGAATCTATTGGTCTTTTGAGCGCAGCAATGACCGACCGTGTAGATGATGCGAGTTTGCAGCGAAAAGGGGTGCGACTCAGTGTACCCACGCTTTATAAATCGAATTTCAAAGATATCGAGCGAAGAAATCCAACAATTCTATTATCATTAGAGTGGGATGATAATGATGTGTCACATAGTTTTAAGTATAATGTGCATCTGACCCCTCCCACAAATACTGACTATTGGAAATATCATTCTGAAGCATTTTATCAAGATGGAATTCAAAAATGGGGTCGCAGCAATGCTTCTCGTCAACAAAGCAACAACTATATTGGGTTTTTTCTGATCGACGATGACAAGGACTTGGAAAGTGGCCGTAAAACTGCAAAGGCATTATCCAATTATGGAATTTTTCAGCCAAATACTATGACACTTCGAGGAATGATCCCTGATCCCAGCCAGTCTGCTCCGCTAGGATTAAATGGAGGACGGCTTGCCGAAGCAATCAAGGAATTATTGTTCACGATTGATGATAATGTAATGTTTGGCGATATTTTTATGGACGATGTTCTTGAAATGATTGATTGGGCATCCAATATCTCCGTTAGCGCTCCCAAGAGAAATAATATTAACGCCAACATTCCCACTACACGGCAAGTCATTGAATTTGCAGACCGATATATGAAAAATTCTGTACAATTTACCGGGTACGATGCCAGCGAGGGGGCTTTGTATGTTCTTTTTATGCTGGCGCTCGCCATGCACCCGCAAGGGCCCGCTATTTTTGCGGTAGATAGCTTTGACCATGCATTAAATCCGCATTTGGCAAAGAAGATGACTGAGGTATTTTGTCAGGAAATCATTAAGAATGGGAAGACAGCTTTTCTGACAACACACAGTCCACTGGTTTTGGATGGGCTGGATATTACAAACGATGAAATTCGTTTGTTTGCCGTTGATCGTGATTCCAAGGGGCACTCGCAGATTACAAGAATAACCGTTTCACCGGAACTTCTTGCACAGGGGCAATCCTTGTCCAGACTTTGGATCAATGGCAGACTTGGAGGTGTACCCACGCTTTTATGAATAC
Organism: uncultured Oscillibacter sp.; assembly: GCA_934574045.1. Taxonomy (GTDB): domain Bacteria; phylum Bacillota; class Clostridia; order Oscillospirales; family Oscillospiraceae; genus Oscillibacter. The sequence continues at coordinate 16,991 of CAKTMK010000022.1, forward strand.
AATTGGAATTGTATGCGAAGGACCAACTGATCAAATTGTCATTAGAAGCATCATCAATAAACTGACTGGCGAGGAGAACCGATATTACCGACTTCAGCCGGAAGAAACGCTGGCAGGCAAAAACGGAAATGGTTGGAAGGGCGTTCTAAAGTGGTGTCGCGATAATTTGGATGGGTACGAAAAACTAATGCACGAAATTCAACCAGAAATTGATTTTCTCATTATCCATATGGACGGAGATGTATCGCGAAAAGAAAAATCTGCTCATTGTGGATGCACATCTTCTTTTTATTGCACTTTAAAGCAAACCGCAGATCCGTTAGACTGTGATAAAACTCCGGAAAGTCGTGATATGTGTCCCATCCAACTGCCATGTCTGGATCATGGTAGGCCAATTGGAGGATACATAAATCATCTGACGCATCTTATCAGCAACGGCAAAACAGATCCTAAAAATGTTTGTATCATGATTCCATGTGACAGCATTGAGACATGGATTGTAGCTGCATTTGACGAATTAGACAACGTGGAAATGATCTCCAATCCATGGGAAAACATTATTTGCAAGAAGAAAAGTTACCACAACATTCGGGTTAGGAGCAGTAGTAAAAATCAGCGGACTTTTGCAGACCTTGCTCAAGTTGTTAGTGAAAATTGGCCCAACGTAACGCAACAATGTGTAAGTGCCCGCAACTTTGAAAGTGATATTTTACGTCTAGTAACCCACAAAAATATATTGCTTTAAAACAACAATATTGCCAAACAGCGCCTCTCCCGATAGTAGGAGAGGCGCTGTAACATGTAGTAATCAGTTTCTGCTTGCTTTAGTTATGAAGATGAGTTATGTTTTCCCTGCCCGCAGGCAGAGCTGATGCAATTGACGCGATTTTGCTTCTACTCAGCTTTTTCTTTTTTCCAGAAAATCCGCAACGCTCATGACCAAAGGATCTTCCGGAAAGTGTTTCAGATTTCCAGTCACCAGCACCGCCCCGCAGAATTTCGCCACTTCGTAAAACTTCTTGTCCGCCTCATCGACAAACACATCTTCAAGCGGCTCCGTCAGTACAGACCGACCATATGCCTCAAAACAGTCCAGCAAGGAATTGACCTCGCTCTTTGAAAAGCCGAACTTTGGCCGCTGCAACACTTCCCGATACTCGCACAGGATACGGTAGTCATAGCAGGGAATAATATCGCCTGTCAGCACCATGCTGACTACTCTGGCAGGCGCTCCGTTTCTCGACCAGAGCGCCGACGCCAGAATATTTGTGCCTATCACCACCAGCATAAGCGATCATTCTCCCCGGCGAGCTGCGATAATCTCAGCTTCAATATCTTCGTTGCTCATGTATCCGCTGGCAGCTGCCTTTGCCCTCATGGAATTAAAGGCGATTGTGGCCTTTGCCTGCCGGACGGCCCTCACCGTTTCCTCGAAGCTGCCGTCCGCAATATCAAAGAGAATCGCCGTCGGTCTACCGTTGTTGGTGATGATAACCTCTCCGTCAGCGGAAAGATTTTCCCAGATGCTCTTAGGCGTGGTTCTCAAATCCCGTACAGTATAGAAGTTCATACGATCACTCCTTCCGCTTATATTATGCCTATAGTGTTGCACAATTGTCAACGAATTTATTCTCGTTCTGTAATTTTTACTCTTACGCTGCCAATTCCGCACCGTGGACATATTGCCCCACCATGATTTTCCTCCTTACTCGGATCCATACATTTTTCTCACGAAATTTTGTATTTTACCGCCAACGTCCACTCGTCGCCGCACTGAAGCTCCTCGTCATTCAGGGCGAAAATCTGATCATCCATCGAGAAATTCTCTCGATATTCCTCGAACGACTCATACTTCTCGTGGTCATAGCCGCGATTGGCCTTCTGGACCACCTTCTCCCAGTAGGAATTTCAGGAGCAGCAGTCAAAGAGGTTTCGTTAAAAGTGCTCTTCATATTTGTTACACTAGCCGGAATTACAGGGGCGGCAGTTAAAGAGTGGCAACCATTAAAAGTGCTCTGCATATCCGTTACGCTATCCGGAATTGCAGGGGCAGTAGTCAGAGAAGTGCAGTTCTGAAAAGTGCTCCACATATTCGTTACACTACATCCATTGATCTCCGATAAAATAGCTCCATACTCTGTTTTAGTCTTATCCAAAGCCTTTACTTTCCAGCCATTATTGGAAGCCTCATACGTATACTTGTAATTTCCAAAGATATACGTATCCTTATCTGCAATGGCAGGAAATTCTTCCCCGGCACTGTAAGTCGTCGTCCCCTGCTTATACGTGCCGCCTTCCGGAATAACCCCGTTATGAACAGTCGGGTCCTGCCACTCCCGCCAGTTCACGGTGAACACCAGCTTGTCAGCTTCCCCACTGGACGCCGCGGTAGACGCGCTGGCAATGGCGCCGCAGATGATAGAAGCCGTCTCCTTCGGGTTCAGCGCCCACTTATCCTTATCGAAGGAAAGGCTCTGAGAACCGGCGCCTGTCGTTGCCGCAGTATCCTCGTTGACGGTGAGTCCGAACGCAAACAAATGCTTGTCGATGCCCTGCTTCAAAAAGTTGCTGGGATCACCGTTGTTGTAATCTGTCAGCGTCCAGGCGGAGCCGCTCTCCACGGAGATGGAAGTTACCTCCACTGGGCCGCCAGAGTTGTTCACGATAGACAGGTTGTCCGGCGTGATCACCTTGCCCTCAGTCGTCACCGAGATGGGGATACTGGTAGGCAGCGCCACACTGAATGTGGGCGCCGTGACCGTCAATGGCATGGTCGCACTGAATTCTTCTGCAAAAGCCGGGACCGCCATCTGTGCCGCCAGAAGAAACGCGGCACACATAGCCAAAAATTTACGCTTCATGTGAGTTTGTCCTCCTTATAAAGATTGGCTCTCTGTTATATGCAAAAAATTTGGACATACATGTCCATTGCGCCTGCGGGCGCGGGAAGACATAAAGTAAAAACTATTTTCCCAATTTACTTGCAACGCAAATAGAAATGTGCATATAATATAAAAAAGCATATAAAGGGGTGAAAACACATGGCAAACAAAAACAACGTGACTCTTCGTGTGGAGCCAGAACTGAAGGCGCAAGCCGCAAGTCTATTTAAGGCTCTTGGGTTAGATTTAAGCACTGCAACTGGGCTGTTTTATCGCCAAGCGCTGCGCTGCAATGGACTGCCTTTTGAAGTAAAATTAGATGAACCGAACAAGATTACCTATGCTGCAATAGCTGCGGCAGAAAAAGGCGATGACATGTATGGTCCTTTTGACAATGTTAAGGATATGATGGAGGCTTTGAATGCTTAAAGCAGAGTTCTCCGGACAATTCAAACGGGACTATAAGTCGGCGATCAAACGCGGATGTGATCCCCAAAAATTAGAGGCAGTTGTTTCTTTATTGTGTGAAGAGCAACCTTTGCCGGAGGTTCATCGCGATCATGCACTTGTCAATTCTAAGGACTACAATAATCTGCGAGCATGTCACATCCAGTCGGATTGGTTATTGATTTATCAAATCGTACACAAAACCTTGGTATTAAAACTGATCCGAACCGGGTCTCACAGTGATTTGTTCTGAAACGGCAAAAGAGCCAGTCTCCATTATGGAGACTGGCTTATCTTTGCGCTTAGAAGCCCTGAGCTTTCAGCTCATTCCACGAGATGTTTCGCAGCACGCAGTAGTCTGCGATCAGCTTGCCGCCCACCGCCGTCGCGGTAATCTGGTACTCCGGGTCGTCCAAAGGCTTCCGGAACTCGATCTTATCCCCGGTCCGAAATACAGGGATATCCCCTTCGTAATCAGGCTGCTCCGGAACCTTTACAGGAGTGCCGGAGAGGTAGAGGGTAGCAACGGAAATCCGTTCGCCATCCGGGATACTGGGATCACCGGAAAACATGGGGCGGAACCCAATTTTCTCGCTTTCGACAGCGGGATCAGTTATTACCGTGCAATCCGACGCCAGATACCCGCAGCGGATCGGCTCGTCCAGCCAACAGAACATCTTCTCCCAGTTAGGTGCCGCCACTGCTGTTTCCAATGTCGGAAGCTCCGCCTCCAGCGTCTGGGCTTGATTCCGTCAGGGCTGGCAGTACCAGCATAAGCAGTATCAGCGGATGCTTCGCGAAAAGGGCGTCCGGCAGAGCATGAGCCGAAAGGGAAACTGTCTGGACAATGCTGTAATTGAAAACTTTTTCGGCCTGCTCAAGAGTGAACTGCTGTATTTGCAGAAATTTCGATCCATGGAGCACTTCAAGCGGGAACTCGTTGAATATCTGGATTACTACAACAACCGCAGGATCAAGGCAAAGCTGAAGGGCCTGCCGCCTGCGATTCACAGACAGCAAGCCCTTTTGGCTGCTTAAACTATTTTTGTTAAAATTATTTGTCTAACTTTTGGGGGTCACTTCAATGTCCCCTGCGGGCCGTTTTGCGCAGACCGTATTTTTCAGGCGGCGCAGCTGACCGGACGCGCCAAGCGCGCTTGGCGCGAAGCAAACGCCGGACCGTTTCGCTCAGAGCGGGCGGTCAAACGCGGCGGGATCGAGACGCCGAAACGTGAAGCCCCCCGTGGACGCAGCCGGACGCGAACACCGCGGGAGCGGTCTCCCGGCGCGGATGCGCGGAGCAGGCGGCGCGGCATTCGTTCACAGCGGATGACTGAAGCGCGGCCCGCGGCGGCGTACCCGCGCGGCGGGCCGGAAAGGTCCGTTCGGCTCAGAGCGAGCGGACCCGCCGGGAAAGCTTTTCCGCAAAGTCCCGGTTCAGCCGCAGCAGCAGCGCCCGCTCCTCCGGCGTCCAGCTCTCGTAAATGCCGCTCTCCAGCTCCATCAGGCGGCCCGCCGTCCGCGCCGCCAGCGCCGCGCCCTCCTCCGTGAACAGGACGCGGGTGCTCCGGCCGCCGTCCGGCGTCAGGCGCACGATCCCCTGCCGCTCCAGCTTTTTCAGCGCGGAGTTGACGGTGGTCTTGGTCATGGCCGTGGCCCGGCACAGCTCCGCCTGCGGACAGCCCCCGGCGCAGGAGGACAGGGTATAGATCAGCCAAAGCTCGCTGTCGGACAGGCCCAGCCGCACCGCCGCCTCGTGATACGCGCCGTCGACGAGCCGCTGGAGCCGGTTGAACTCCTGAAGCGTGTTGTCCATATCGTCCCTCCCCGCTCAGGCGTAGCCGTACTTCTTCCGGTTCCGCACGAGGCAGGCTGCGGACAGAATCAGCGCCAGCGTCTCCGCCGCGATGACCGCGGCCCACACGCCGTCGATCCCAACGATCAGCGGCAGAACCAGCACCGCCGCCGCCTCAAACACCAGCGTCCGGGCGAAGGAGATCAGAGCGGAGGTGAAGCCGTCGTTCAACGCGGTGAAAAATGCGGAGGAGAAAATATTGAAGCCCACCAGCAGGAACGACAGCGCGTAAATGGAGAACGCCCGGACGGTCACGGCCAGAAGCGCCGCGTCGTAGGACACGAAGATCATGGACAGGGGCCTTGCCAGCAGCAGCGCCAGCGCCGTCAGCACCGCGCCCATGACGCCGACCAGCCGCAGGCTCCGGCGCAGCAGGCCCTGAAGCTCCTCCCGGTCCCCCGCACCGAAGTGATACCCCACCACCGGCGCGCTGCCCATGGAGTAGCCCAGAAAGATGGACACGAAGATGAAGTTCACGTACATAATGACGCCGAACACCGCCACGCCGTCCGCCCCCATCAGGCGCATGAGCTGCCAGTTGTAGAGCATATTCACCACGGACATGGAGATGTTGGTCATGAACTCGGACGAGCCGTTGGTACAGGCCCGGGCCAGCGCGCGGCCGTCCCACCCCGCGCGGCACAGGCGCAGGCGGCTCTTGTTGGGCAGCGCGAAGTACACCAGCGGGATGACGCCGCCGATGAACTGGCTGATGGCCGTGGCCAGCGCCGCGCCCGTCACGCCCCAGTGGAACCCGGCGATGAACAGCGCGTCCAGCGCCATGTTGGAAACGCCCGCCGCGATGGTGATGTACAGGCCGAAGTGGGGGCGCTCCGCCGTGACCAGAAAGCTCTGGAAGGTGTTTTGCAGCATGAAGGGCACCAGCGCCGTCAGCACCACCCGGCCGTACTGCACGCAGACGGGCAGCATCGTCTCGTCCGCGCCCAGAAAGCGGGCCATCGGCTCCATAAAGAGGATGCCGCCCACGGTGAACACCGCGCCCAGCCCGATGAGCACGTAGATCAGCAGGGAGAAAATTTCATTGGCCCGCTTCTCGTCCCCGGTCCCCAGGGTGAAGGCCACCAGCGCGCTGCCGCCCGCACCCAGCATGAAGCCCACCGCGCCCAGGATCATCAGAAACGGCATGATGAGGTTCACCGCCGCGAAGGACGCGGAGCCGACGAAGTTGGAAACGAACACGCCGTCCACCACGCCGTAGATCGAGGTAAAGACCATCATCACCATGGACGGCAGCGTGAAGCGCAGCAGCTTGCGATACGTAAAATGCTCGGATAACTGGATATTCATGGGAAATTGCTCCTTTGATAAAAAAGAAATGTCCGAAATCGTACTTGTGGATTCTAGTACGATTTCGGACATTTGTCAAGGGCGGGTTTTTTCCAGCGGGGCGCGGCCAGCCGAAGCCGCCAGCGGCAGCGGAGCGGAGACAGCGCCGGGGCCGCCGTTCGGGAGCCGCCGCGGTCAGACCCCGGAGCGGAAGCTCCTTTCCCTCTAGCAAAAAAAGCGGAGCCGCTGATCGCGGCTCCGCTTTTGTCTGCCTGTGGCGGTTATCTGCCCTGATAGGCCCGGAACAGGAACGTGACGATCTGCGCGCGGGTGCAGGCGGCGTTGGGGGCAAAGCTGCCGTCCGACCTGCCGTTGGTCACGCCGTTCTCCACGGCCCACGCCACCGCGGCGGCGTAGTAGCTGTCCGCCGGAACGTCGTGGAACGCGGCGGAGCCATTGCCGTCCGCATTCAGCGCGCGGGCCAGGAACGTGACCGCCTGCGCGCGGGTGCAGGGCGCGCTGGGGTCAAAGCCGCCGTTCGACCTGCCGTTGGTCACGCCGTTTTCCAGCGCCCAGAGGACGGCCTTGGCGTAATACGCCTCCTCGGAAATGTCGCCGGGTGCGGCGTGGGTCCCGGTCGGCTCCGGGCAGCCCGCCGCCCGCCACAGGAATGTGACGATCTGCGCCCGGGTGCAGGCGTCGCTGGGGGCGAAGCCGCCGTCCTTGGTGCCTCCGGTGACGCCGTTTTCCGCGGCCCACTTCACCGCATCGGCATAGTAAGCGTTGCTGGGCACGTCCGGGAACACCATCTCGGCGGGGATCTTCTCAAACACGGGCTTGATCTCCACTTGAGACGCGGGCATGGTAAAGGTGTACTTCCCGTTCTTCTCCGTCACGGAAATCTCCTTGCCGTTCTTGTCCACGACGGTCAGCTTCTCCAGCCGGTAGCCCGTCTCGGGAGAAACGGTGATGGTCACGGTGTCGCCCGCCTCGGCGTTTTTCGTGCTGACGCTGATGCTGCCGCCGTCAGACGCGCCCACGGAGGTTCCGCCGGACGCGCCGCCGGGCGCGGAGACCGGATAAGTGGGGGCGGACGCGCCGCCGTCTCCGCCGCCGCCGCCGGAGGAACCGGCGGAGTAGAGCCGGACGCTTCCGGAGACCTGGGCATAGTTGGCCGTATCATCGGGGGTAAAGACCCAGCGGTAGGCGGTGTTGGCTTTCACCTCGGTGTCCGCGGGCAGAACATTGCCGTTCCCGTCCACCCAGTTCACCTCGCCCGCGGGCCAGCCGTCGTTGACGGCCAGCGCGGCGTCCGCGAGGGTCTTGCCGCCTGCCTTGATGGGAGTATACTTCGGCGCGCCGGAGGGCGCGGCCTTTCGGACCGTGACCTCCGCCGTGCCAAGGACTTCGAGGTAGGTATCGCCGTCCGCCGGGGTAAAGCGCCACGCCGCCTGACAGACGCCCGCCTCAGGCATTGTATTTGGCTCCGTCCACGCGAACGTCCCCCTGACCGCCGTATCGCCGTCCTTCATCACGCCGGAGAGCGTGACGGCAGAGAGCTTCTCGCCGTAGGTAAGCGTAGTCCTGCTCAGCGCCGGCGTACCGTCGGGGACGATCTTGTTTGTGGTATGGACCTTGAGCGTCAGGTCAAAATCATCAACGTTCGCGGAGCTTACCGTCACGGTCACTGTGCCGATCTCGTTCTCCGTGCTGGAGTCCACCGCATGGATCGGCAGCTTCAGGACCCCGCTCTCGACCGCCGCCGTGTCCGGCGTGTAATAGCCGCCGTCGATCTGAGCCGCGCCCAGCGCATACGTCACCGCGCCGTATTCCATCGGATCGGCCAGCCCCGGCAGCAGCGCGGTAAGATCGGCCGTGTAGACCGCCTCACGCTGGTTCGCAACGGTCACAACGCCGTCCTGCGCGGCGGGAGCGGACGCCTTGGCGATGGTGTAGCTCCCGGTCAGCGTGCCGGTATAGTTCCCCCTGCCCGTCACCGTCAGCTCATAGGTACCCGCCGCGGTCCGGGTGTTTCCGCTCACGCTGTAATCCGCCGCCGTCAGCGCCAATCCGTCCGCTTCAACGGACGCGACCGCTCTTGTCAGCGGCGTGCCGTTGTAGACCAGCGGCGCTTCATCCTGCACAAGCGCCGTGATCGGGCGCGGCTCCACCGTCACCGTGAACGGGACGGACATACCCGTCTGATTCCTGCCGCCGACGTACTTCACCGTCAGCGCGTGCGTCCCGACGTCAAGAGCCGTGCCCGGAATGTCGAGCCACCACGTGCCGCTGCTCTGCGCATCCTCCGCCTCGCTGATCTGCTCCCCGGCGGCGTTAAAGACCGCGCACTGGTCCTCACCCGGGGGCGTCATGGCGAGCATTGCGGGCAGCTCGCCGGTGGCGTCGAACATGGCGCGCACGGTGATGCGCTGTCCATAAATAAAGGTATCCTTTTTATCAAACCAGCTATCGGAGATCCCGGTCTCCACCGCCGCCTCCGTGCCGGACCTGCGCACGTTCACGATGAAGCTCTCGCCGGGGAGGGTGTATGCGTCCGTCTGGCTGGAATGGTATTTCACGCTCGTCACCGTGAAGCGGTACGTCCCGACGGCCTTGTCCCTCAGGAAACCGTCAAGCGTGAATACGGCGCGCTGCTTGTCGGGGTCGATGTCCGCCCATCCGGTGGAGCCGTTCCCCCGGTTCCCGTTTTCGTCCTCACATTCAAACTCGAGGAAGAGGTCGTACTCCTCAAAACCGGCTCCGCCCTCCGGCGCAAAGACCTCCAGCGTGATGACGTTCTTTCCATCCGCCTTGTACACGACGTCATAGCTGCTCTCCATCCGGCCCAGCCGGATCGGTATCGCGGCGACGCTCGTCTTCGTAAGCTGGGTGACCGACAGGTCCGTGATCCAACGTTTGCTTGAGTTCCGGAACTGGAAGCCCTCCGCCAGCAGGTCCGCAGCGGTCATGCCCTCGGCCTCGATGTCGATCTTGGAGAAGGTGCCCGCGGATATCGACACCGTGCCCTGATAGCCGCTGGCGATGCGGACGCCGTAGGCCATATTCGCCGTGCTCTTGACGGTCACAGGCCCGGACACGGTCAGAGCCTTTCCGCCGTTTCCGGCGCGGACTCCCTCGCTGCCCGCGCCGTTCGGCTGGATCGTGCCGCCGGTGAGGATCACGGCGCCGTTCGTGCCCGTCTCCCCCGCGCCGCCGCCGAGGGCGATGGCAATGGAAGAAGCCCCGTCGGCGGTATAGGTCCCGCTCTCAACGGTCAGCGTGCCGCCGACGGCGCAGAGGCCCACGCCTCCATCGGCGGAGACGCCGACCCTGCCGCTGCCCGTCCCGTCCTTTACCGTCAGCTCGCCGCCGGTGACGAGGATGGCGCCCGCGTCAGCGATATCGCCGCCGCTCACCTTGCAGGTAAGCGTCCGGCCGTTCAGGTCCAGCGTATAGCTGCCGCCGGTCACGCGGACCTGCCGGCCGATCTCGGCGTCCGCCAGCATCGTGAGCAGCACCTGGCCGCTCAGATCCGCCGAATCCTCCAGCGCGGACGCGAGGTCCGTATAGTAACGGGGCTGGCCGCCCGGGAGCTGTGCCGCGGACACCGTAAGCTCCTGTTCGCAGTAGGGGCAGACGGACTTTCCGCCGCTCTCGCTCAGCGCGTGCCCGCACTTTACGACGGAGAAATCCTCCAGCTCCGCCGCGCGCAGGTCCGCAAGGCTCAGCCGAGCGCCGTCCGCATTTTGGCAGACATAGCCCGGCGCAAGCATACCGGCAACGGTCAGCGCCGCATCCTTGGAGACGAGCTTGGAAAACGTTCCGCCGGAGAGCGCGATCTTCCCGCCGTTCGCGGTGAAGTCCGAAGCGACCTCCATCGCGGCGTCAAAGACCGGCTCGCCCGTGACGGTCAGGCTCCCGCCGATAACGCGGATCCTTGGATCTTTGGTATCTTCATCCGGCGTCTCGTCTTTGAACTCGCTGCTGAATGTGCCGCCGTTGATCTCCAGCTCACCGGAGAGCAGCTCGACGATGCAGCCGCTGTTGTTGTCGTTGTCGTAGTCCTTGTGCCATATCCACAGATAGCAGCCATCGTCGATCCGTACATGACCGCCGGCAACGCCCAGCGCCTTCACCGGTCCATACGCACGCAGATATCCCAATTCGTACCCGCCGCTTGCGGTCAGCGTCAGCTCGCCGCCGGTATGCTTCAGCACATATTCCGGCGCGTCATTTACAAAATCGTGATCCATGCCCCGGTCACGCAGGTCCAGCGTAAATTTTCCGTCGTTTATGAGATAGCCCACGCCGCCGTTTTTCTCGTTGGCATTTGGGTTTTCCCACCAAAGCTCCAGCGTGCAGCCCGCATTCTCTGGCAGCAGCGCGGCGGACAGCGCATCTTCAAACTCCTCGTAAAAACGGTTGGCCTCCGCGTTGGGACTGTTGACGATCCTTGCATGGGCATATGCAAAGTCCCCGGACTTGCAGCGTCCCTCCTCATCGTAGGCATGGGTATGGACGATCCTGACGTTCTCCAGCTTTAAGCCGCTGCCGTCCAAGACCGCGCCGCTGTCAACGTCCTGATAGTCCCGGTAGCTCATGAGCAGCTGGTCGAGGCTCTGATACTTCCCGTCCGGCTCCAGCTCAAGACTGGCAAACGTTCCGCCGTAGAGCTGCACGGAGCCGGGGTAGTTTTTGGTGATCTTGATCCTGCCGTAATTCTTTTCAGATTCGACCCTGAAAGTCACCTCAGGCCCGGAGCCGTCCGCGACCACGGCGTAGCTCCCCGCTCCGGAGAGAACGGAGGCCCAGTTCATATCAAACACATTCCCCACGCTGCCGGTCATGCGCACAACGCTGCATTCGGCGCTGCCGCTGTACGGATCCGTGACGGAAAACTCTCCGCCCTCAAACGTGGCCTTGCCGCCGGCAAGCTCAATGCCGGCGACCCAGTCCGCATCGCTCTCCGCCGGGGCCACCACGATCTTCCCGCCGCTCGGGCTTCCTTCCCGGACCACCAGCTCTCTGCCGGCAGGAACGCGGATGGCGCTTTGCGCATCGCCGCCCGGCACAAGGGTCAGCGTGTAGCCGTCAAGGTACAGCTGGATCTTGCTGTGCCCAATCTCCACGCTTCCGTCCAGCTCGGCGTCCGCCAGCAGCGTAATGGTGTAGGGGACCACGCCGCTATCCGTATGCAGCTTCGCGTCCTCAAAGGCATTTTTTACATCGGTGTAACGTCCGCCCACACTGCTGTGATCCCACGAAACCGCTGCCCGAAGCGGCGCGCCGCAGGTCGTGCAGTCCGGATTGCCGTAGTACCAAGTATGCTGGCCGTCCGTGCAGGGGGTGGTTGTCTCGTCGGCCAGCGCCGCCGTCGACAGCAGACCCAGACACAGCGCGGACGCTATCAGCAGGCTTCCTATCCGCTTTTTCATAAATTCCTCCCTGAAATCATGTGCTTGCAATTTTGATTCTGAGCGTAATTTTCAAATGCGGAGGCTCGGGATGATCCCGGCGTTCCCGGCCCCTGCCGGAACAGAGCGGCATCGTCCCGCAGGGCTTCCCTGCGGGACGATGGGCGCGCCCATCGTCACCTTATACCATTATTAACACAGCCGCGGAAAAATGTAAATCGTTCCAAAGTATGATATGGACCGCAGGCGGAAGCAGCCGCCCCCGGGACGGAAGATGGCCGGGGCGCGCTTTCCGCGGCGGGACAAGGCCCTCATATCCGCTTCCAATCTGTAAAGTGCATCTGCTTTTCTCCCGCGCGTTTCCGGTCGGATCTCCGTCCATCGCCCGCAAAATTCCTGCGAAGCATTTAAGCTTTACACATATTAGAACAGCGCAAAATCAGCAGGTTTGACAGCCGCAGACGCGCAAACTGCCGCGGTCTGTGCAGCCGCGTCCCGCGCGGAGCGCCCCCGCTCTGCCGGAAGGTACTCCGGTGTCAAAAAAAGCGCCGCGCTCCAATGGAAAGCGGCGGGCAGGCGGGCGGAGAAACAGGCGGCTGCCCGCACAGGCTCAGGCGCTCTCGTACCGATTTCAGTCCCGGCGTCAGCGGCGAGGGCAGCGCAGAAGCACGCATCCGCCATTCCGCGCCGCCGTCAGATGCCGCGCGGCGGCGCGAAGCGCAAGGCCCGTTTCAAGCCCCTCAGCGGCGGGGTCTGGCTCTTTGGTCCCCGCGCGAGGGCACGGGGGCCGGGCAGCTGGTCGAGCGCGGCAGGGATGCGTATGCGGGGCGGGATATCCCGTGCGCTCCTTTGAGCAAAGGAACGCTCCCGCACGGTCTGGCGGCTCTGACGGTCCGCCAGCACGCCCTTCCGGGTCCCGCGCCGGCTCCCCACCCGCTCGGCTGGCGCGTAGGCCGGCAGAACCAGTGAACCGCCGTTCCAACGCGGGAGAGCCGACGCGGGAAGCAGCCCGCCCGCGCGGCCAGAGGTGCAGGCCAGCGGCCCGCTCCGCGCTTTTTTGCCCGCCGTTGCACGCGGACGTGCATTTCCCGGGCGCGGGCCGGGAGAGGATATGGAGGCATTCGCGCTGAAACGCGCGCCAGACCCCTCCAGCGGCCCTTTCCCGGCGCTCTGCGCCGCCGAAGGGCCGCTGGGCAGAAGCAGACCCCGTATCCTCCAGCCGGATGCAAATACGGCCCGTCAGGCGGGAAAACGGCGGTTGGAGGGCGCGGGAGGCTGCGAAGCGGCTCCCGCCGGGTACTGCCAGCCGGGGAAAACGGTCCGGCAAACCGGATCATTCCAAAGCCCGCACAGGCTTTGCCCGCGCAGATACCCCCGGAAAGCCGCTCCGACAGGGGCAAAACGCCCCCCAGCCTGCATCCGGGAAACGCTCCGGCAGGACGCACAACACACCCGGTCAGCGGTCAGAAACCGCCCCAGCCGGGGCGCGGAGCGGCGCTTCACCGGCGGTTGAACGCCGGTCAGACGAGGGCGATCAGCAGTCAAAAAGCGTCCCGGCGGTCACTTTCTGCGCATATTCGGGTTGCCGCCCAGCTCCTCGGCGTAGTCTGAAAGGCGCTTTTTCCCAGCGGCGTTGAGGGAGCGGTAGATCGTCAAAACCAGCCGCTCCTCGTCCGAAAGGCGCAGGGGCGGCTCATAGTCCTCCAGCCCGCAGAAGATGGAAATGTTCTCACCGAAAAAGTCCGCAAGGCGCTTTAAATGGCCCAGATCCACCTGATTCGTGGATTTTTTGGACATGGAATACAGCGTGGTGCGGGGGATGCCCGTCCGCTCGCTCAGCTCCGCGACGGAGAGCTTTTTCTGCTCCAGCAGGGCGGAAAGCGTTTTTGCAACGGAAGCCTGTTCCATAGGATCTCCTCCTGTCGTAAGTTCGTATTGCTGTACGAAACCTCGTACAGCGGCACAGCAGAGATTTTCTGCCGTTTTTGCGCGATTCCAAGGATGCGTCAAGGCTTTTGACGGGATCTCGTACCGTTTTTCGGCGGTACGAGCTTTCGTCGCGTCCCTGTACGATATCTCGTGTTGAGACGCATAAAGAAGATCCCCTCCTACGGGGAGCTGAGATCCTGACTGACAAGGCTGTCGTAATACGCCTCGCAGGTCTCCGGCGCGCGAAACAGCGCCGTCAGGTAATATGCCCGGATGTTGCGGATGCCGGTTTTCTGCCGCTGGACGCACTCGATGGCGTACAGGAGCTGTTCGGCCTCCAGCCGGGTGAACACGCCGCGGACCGTTTCTTTTGGGATGTCCTCGCCGCCGATCCGCACGGTCCCCTCCCCCACGCAGGCGGAGGCCATCAGACTGACGAGCTGCTCCACCAGCTTCATGTCCGTCCGGGGGGACAGGAGCGGAATGTCCTCGAAAAAGACGCTCTCCCGGATCAGGGCCTCATAGTCCTCTTTTTTCAGCGGTGCGTCTATCCCATCCGCCGGCGGCGATGGATGGATGTTAGTCAAAGACGTGTTTTTAGTCAGGAACGTGTTTTTAATATCGGCCGGATTTGTGGTCTGCGGTTTCTTGGCCTGCGGCTTTATGGGCTTCGGCTTCTTAGTTTGCGGATTTATGGTGTGCGGATTTTTGTACTGCGGAGAATCCAGCAGGTAATAGTCGTTCACCGAGAAGCCCCGCTTCCCCGCCGACTGGCCGTTGCGCTGGCGCACCTCGATCAGTCCGCACTCCTGAAGCGCCTTCATGGCCTTCTGATATGTACCCCGGGAAACGCCCAGATCCTCCAGCAGCTTCGGCACCGAGGGGAAGGCCGAGCGCCCGGCCCCGGCGTAGGACGCGAAGTAGGCGTACACCGCCTTGGCCTTGGCGTCCAGCCGCCCGTCGCACATCACCGCCCGGGGGATCTGTCCGTATCCCGCGGCCTTGATCCCGCCGGCGGCGATCAGTCCGTATACCGCGCTCTCCCACTTCCCGTCCGGGGGCTTGTCCTCGAATTTCTTCGGGTTGGATACCAGGGTGTAGAGATTCTGGGAGAACTCCCGGCCATTCAGCCGCTGGCGGTCGATGCGCAGGTAGCCCTGCTCCACCAGCTGCTCCCGGTGCTTGTAGTACGCCTCGTTCCCCAGCTTCAGGTGGGCCTGGATCGTCTCCTTGCCCGGGAACGAGGTCTGCCCGCTGCCGCTCATGGAGCAGAAGTACGCGTAAATGGCCTTGGCCGTGATGGACAGATCCCGGTCCAGCATGGCGTACTTGGGGACCACGCCGTAGCCCAGACAGTTCACGCCCTCCAGCCTCAGCCGGTCCGGCAGCGTCATATCCTGTTTTTCCATACCGATTCTCTACACCCCCCTTCCTGCCCTGAACGGCTGCTTACCGGTTCAGGACCGTTGTGATGACCGCGGCCCGGCGTTTGCCGATATAGCGGGCCAGCGTCGGGGCAAGCGTCTTTCCGTCCTGCGCCAGCAGATAGTCCGCGGCGCTCTCCCTCCATGCGGCGATGGCTTCCTGAAGGTCCTTCTCGGTCGCCATGCTCACCTGATAGAGGTCGATCATCCGGGTGATCTCGTTGGCGAGATCCTTGTAGCTGGTAAAGATCGTCTTGAATTGCAGCGCCATGTCCTTTCACCACCTGATTATGAGATGATTTCAATGTATTATCTCACAAATATAGGGCGAAGTAAAGAAGATATTGCACGCAAACGTGCAACAGTTTCTTAAAAATTTTTTAAAATTGATACGCGGTTTGGGAAAGCTATTTTACTTTACAGAAAGGTGCGGAAGATTTTTTAACAAAATATCTGTGTCGTAAAAATACTTTACAGCACTTGAAAAATATGAAAAAATGTCAAAATGCTGGGCGGGAATGACGGGACAGAAACGCCGCCGCCCACCGTGTCCACCGCGGGCACAGCTCCGGAACTGCTCCCCCGCCGGACCGCCGGTCCCCGAAAAAATCGGCGGACGGACGGGGCGGTTTTGACGAAAGATCGCTGTTTTCGGGGAAAATACGGGGCGCGGGCAGAAAAACGCCTTATCCAGGCGGTGCGGCCGCCTGCCGGAGCGGGCCGGGCGGGCGCCGCCCCTCCCCTGCCGCCGGTCCGGCGGGCCGCTTTTCCCGGGAAAAGACGGACGGCGGCGCGATGTCTGTTCGCCGGAGCGCGGCGGAAAAAATGACGCGCCCTCTCGCAAAATCTGACGGATTCTGCTATACTATATTAAAATGTGCAGGTCTGCGATCTGTATGCGCGGCCAGTTTCTGGAACGGGAGGCGTTTTTTATGCCGCAGGAAAATAAGCTGGTGCAGTCCGTGGCCAAGGCACTGCGCCTGCTGGACCTGATGATGGAGGCCCGCCAGCCCCTCTCCATCACTACCCTCAGCG
Source organism: uncultured Oscillibacter sp. (assembly GCA_934574045.1). Lineage (GTDB taxonomy): Bacteria > Bacillota > Clostridia > Oscillospirales > Oscillospiraceae > Oscillibacter. The sequence continues at coordinate 33,264 of CAKTMK010000022.1, forward strand.
AGATGACGGGCTGGCCCAAGAGCACGGTCCACGGACTAATCTCCACGCTGCGGGAAAGCTCCGTGGTGGAGCAGCACGGCGACGGGCGGTACGGGCTGGGGGTGCGGCTGTTTGAATACGGCTGCGCCGTCAGCTCCGGGTGGAGCGTCTCCGACCTTGCCAAGCCCCATTTGCAGCATTTGGCCAACGTGACGGGCGAGTCAGTGTTTCTCTCTGTGCTGGACCGGACGGAGGCCATCACCATCGAACAGGTGCAGTCCCGTGCGGGACTGCGGGTGGTGTCCGAGGTGGGGACGCGCCTGCCGCTGCACTGCACCTCTCAGGGGAAGGTGTTCCTCGCCGCCATGTCGGACGCGGTGGTGCGGCGGGTGCTCTCCCGGCGGACGCTGGAACCGTATACCCCCAACACCATGGTCACGCAGGAGGCCATCATGCAGGCGCTGGGCGCGGTGCGGCGGCAGGGCTGGGCCGTGGAGGATGGCGAGTATAAGTTCGGCCTGTGTTCCTGCTCCGCTCCGGTGCGGGACAGCTCCGGCGCGGTTCGGTACGCGGTGGGGATCGTGGGGATGTTCGACAATGCGCGGTCGCCGGACTTTGCCCGGGACATCGAGCTGACCCGGGGCGCGGCGGCGCAGATCTCCACGGCGCTGGGCTACCGGGAGCAGCTCCATCCCTGATACGCGCGGACCGCCCGGAGGGATTCTCCTCCGGGCGGTTTTTCGCGGTGCGGTACGCGGTGGGGATCGTGGGGATGTTCGATAACGCCCGGTCGCCGGACTTTGCCCGGGACATCGAGCTGACCCGGGGCGCGGCGGCGCAGATCTCCACGGCGCTTGGCTACCGGGAGCAGCTCCATCCCTGATGCATGATGCGAGCCGCCCGGAGGGAAATTCCCTCCGGGCGGTTTTTCGTGGTGCGGTGTGCTGGGCGCGATGCCGGGGCTGCCGCCGAAGGTGGTCTTTGTGCTTTGCCGCAAGGCCGGAAGCCGGTACCAAAAGGCGGGCGGTCTTTTTGCTCCGGTGCGCTGGGCCGTGGAGGACGGCGAGTACAAGCCCGGTCTATGCTCCTGCTCCGCTCCGGTGCGGGCCAGCTCCGGCGCGAGGCCGACGGCAGAATGTGCATTGCTCCGGCGCGGTGTTGGCGGCGCTATACATTATATATAATGTATGGAATACTTCCGGAGACGAAAAAGGTGCGCGGCCCCAGCTGGGGCCGCGCACCGCTTTTGCTTTTCTGCTTTGCTCCCTACATTATATATAAATATATAATGCAGGAACGAACGCCGCCGCCGGACCGCCGCGGGATACTTCCCGTCTCAGAACGATCCGCTTCGGGTACTGCTGTCGCTGGACGAATCGGAATCCGACTCGATGACGCGGACGGTCTCAGTGGTGTGGGTGTAGTGATCGTATTGCTCCGTCAGCGTCAGCCCGTCATCGACCACGTACTCCAGCGCGCTGGTCCCCTTATGGACGGAATTCATCTTGGCCTTCAGGATCAGGCACACGACCAGCGCGACGGCGCAGGAGGCGCCGATGGCGATCAGAATGGCTTTCACCGGGCTTTCCCGGATGGGGTCGCCGCTGGCCGCCCGCTCCAGACACTCGCCGCAGGCGGTCAGATAGTCCGCCAGACCGCCGGCCCAGTCGTCGTCGCCGAGGGCGGGGAGGAACGACTCCTCCACCATGTCCTGCGCCGCGCTGGAGAAGGCCGTCATGGCGTCGTGGCCGTCCACGTGCAGGGCGTAATTCCGGTCGGAAAGGCTCAGCAGGAGGAAGATGCCGTTGTGCGCCTCGCCCAGACCGAAGCCGTTGTCCGCGTAGATCCGCTCCGACGCGTCGGAGACGTCGCTGCCGTACTCATCGCTGTCGTCCACGATGGCGGCGTAAACGCCGCAGCCGTACCGGTCCGACAGGTCCTGCGCCTGCGCCTCCAGCGCCGCCCAGTCCTCCGCGCTCAGCGCGCCGGACACGTCGAAGATATAGGACGCGCCGTCCGCCGCCGCGGGGATGCAGAGGGCCAGCAGCACAAAAACGGCGGAGATCAGCGCCGCAATTCTTTTTTTCATGCTTCGTCCCTCCTTACAGCAGATGTGTGGCGATGAACGTGCCGAGGATGCTCAGCGGCACGGCGATGGCGGCGAACGTGGCCCAGAACTTTCCCCAGCTCATGGGCAGGTCGCCCACCAGCCGCCCGGTCTGGCCGTTCATGGCGAAGAGGTAGTCCTTCCCGTTCCACTTCGTGTTCAGCATCCACACGGGCATCAGGGCGTAATGCACCTTTCCGCGCTCCAGCCCCAGATCCTCGTTCAGGGGGACGCAGGTTTCGTATCCGGTCACGCTGTCCTGCAGGGCGGCGCTGAGCGTGTGCTTGCAGCGCTCGTCCGCCCGGTCCCGGCTCTGCTCCACCGTCACGTCGTACTTATCCGCCAGAAAGCCGGGGAGGAACGCGGTGGAGAAGGATTTCAGCTCCGCGTAGTCAAACGGCTCGATGGAGTCCATGTAATCGTCCGGCATTTTGCTGGAGGCGTCCACCGGGACTTTCTCAAAGGACAGATGGCCCGCGCGGAACACGTCGTAGTGGTCCGTCTCGGTGACCTCCTCGTTCCCCCGGCGGTACGTGCGGGAGCGGGTGGCCTCATACCGGGCGCTGCCCCGGGCCGTTCCGTCGAACATCCAGAAGGGGACGTAAATGCCCTTGACCTCCTCCACCCGGTTCCCGCCGGAGAAGCTGCTGGGCAGGAAGGGCTTGCCCTTGTAGTGGCTTTTCAGAGCGGCCACGGCGTCCTTTTTACTGAGCTTGAAGGGGATGATGAGATCCGGCTTCAGCGCGCCGGAGAACTGCCCCGGCACCACCGTGGGACTGTCGCAGTAGGGGCAGGAGGTGGCGGCGGTGGACTCGTCGCAGATCAGCTCCGCGCCGCAGCTGGGGCAGGAATAGGTCTTCATGCCCTTTCCGTCCGCGCCCCAGTCCTCGCTCAGGCCGGAAACGTCCCAGTCCCCCTCATCCTTCACGGCCTCTGCTTCTTTCGCGGCCTTTTCCTCCGCCTGCTGCTGTGCCTCGGCCGCAGACTTCTCCTTTTCGGCGTACAGCGCCTCGATCTCGGCCACGTCGTAGGACGAGCCGCAGTATTCGCACTCCAGCTTGCCGGACGCGCCCACGAAGTGGAGCGGGCCGGTGCAGCTGGGACACTTGTAGTTGGTCACCTGTGCTGGCATCGCGTTTTCTCCTCTCTGCGCCGCCCGCGCCCCATTCCGGAGACGCGGGCGGACACTCTGCTTTTTTACTCCGCGCTTTCGGCGCGGCGGCGATCATTCGCCGTTCCGTCAGACGAGGTCGCCGTCGTCAAAGGGGTCGCCGCACTCGGGGCAGAACTTGGGCGGGTGCGCGGGGTCCTTCGGCTCCCAGCCGCACTTGTCGCACTTGTACTGGGGCACGCCGTCGGGCTTGGGCTTGCCGCACTGGGCGCAGAACTTGCCCTTGTTCACCGCGCCGCAGGCGCAGGTCCAGCCGTCCGCCGCCGGACGGGGCTTGCCGCACTCGGGGCAGAACTTTCCGGTGGCCGTCGCGCCGCAGGAGCACTTCCAGCCGTCCGCGTCGGGCTTGGGCTTGCCGCAGCCCGCGCAGAATTTTCCGGTGTTTCCGCTCTGACCGCAGGAGCACGTCCAGCCCTGGGCCGCGGGCGCGGCCTGCGCCTGCTGGGCGGCCTGCTGCTGGCCCATCTGGAACAGGCTCTGGGCGTTCATGCCGCCGGCCTGACCGGCCATGTTCATGCCCATGAACGCCATGGCGGGACCTGCGCCGGTGTTGGCGGCTGCCGCCTGCATGGCGCTGGCCTGCGCGCCCACAAGGTGGGCCGCCGCCCGGGTGGGGTCCATGAAGGCCGCGTTGCGCTGAAGCTCCTTAATCATCTGTTCGTCTTCCTCATTGGCCTTCACGCTGGAAACGCCGAAGGAGACGATCTCCATGCCCCGCAGGTCCCGCCACTTGGCGGAGAGCTGCTCGTTGAGCGCGTCGGCCAGCTCGGCGGTGTGGCCGGGGAGGGCAGAATAGCGGATGCCCATTTCGCTGATCTTGGCGAAGGCGGGCTGGAGGGCGGTGAGCAGCTCGGACTTCATCTGCCCCATGATCTCCTCGGTGCGGTACTGGTCGGCCACGTTGCCGCAGACGTTGGTGTAGAACAGCAGGGGGTTTTTCAGCCGGATGCTGTACTCGCCGAAGCAGCGGATGCCGATGTCGATGTCGATGCCCGCCCGCGGGTCTACCACGCGGAACGGGACGGGAGACGCCGTGCCGTACTTGTTGCCGGTCAGCTCCCGGGTGTTGAAGTAGTAGACGCGCTGGTCCTTGGGGGCCTCGCCGCCGAAGGTGAAGCGCTTGCCGATGCTGGAAAAGACGTTCTTGATGCCCTCGCCCAGACTGCCGGAGAAGATGCTCGGCTCCGTGGCCGTGTCATAGGTGTACTCGCCCGGCTCAGCGCACACGTCCACCACCTTGCCCTGCTCCACGATCAGCATGCACTGGCCGTCCGCCACGGCGATGACGGAGCCGTTGGTAATGATGTTGTCGCTGCCCTTGGTGTTGCTGGAGCGCCCGGAGACCCGCTTGCGGCCCTTTTCCGCCAGAACGTCCGCGGGCATGGCCTCGCAGTAAAAATATTCCTTCCACTGGTCGGCCATCACGCCGCCGGCCGCGCCCAAT